>JAPPQJ010000119.1 GCA_028817015.1 Gammaproteobacteria bacterium | reverse complement strand
CGGCGTGGTCGAGGGCGCGGTGCGGCTGGTGCCGGGCATCACGGGGGCGGCGGTCGAACTGGTGTGGGAGCCGCCGTGGACCCAGGCGCGCATCAGCGAGGCGGCGCGCCTGGAACTCGGCCTCATCTAATGGGCGACTGGGTCAATGTGTTGCCGGCCGCCGACATCGCCCCCGGCGGCCATACGCTGGTCGATATCGACGGCGCGGCCATCGCGGTGTTCAATCTGGACGGCGAATTTTGCGCCATCGAGGATGTGTGCACCCACGACGGCGCGGAAATCGCCGGCGGCTGCATCATCGACGGCGCCATTGAATGCCCGCGCCACGGCGCCCGATTCGACTTGCGCACCGGCGAGGTGACCGCGCCGCCGGCGTACGAGGCGGTGGCGGTTTTCCCGGTGCGCGTGGTCGAGGGCATGGTGCAGGTGCGCGACGACCGCTGGGACTGAACGCCGCCTGCAAGCGCACCGCCGCCCGCCGCCTGATACAATGCCGCCAGCCAACCCCCCGCCCGTTCGACCATGGACAAACTGATTGCCACCGGCGGCGGCCCGCTTCAGGGCGAAGTGCGCATCTCCGGGGCCAAGAACGCCGCGTTGCCGGTGATGATTTGCTCGCTGCTGACCGATGAGCCGCTCAGTATCGGCAACATTCCGCACCTGCACGACATCACCACCACCATGGAGTTGCTGGCCCAGCTGGGCGTCAAACTGCAGGTCGATGAGAAACTGACCATCGAGGCCGACGCCTCCGAAGTGTGCAGCCGGGTCGCGCCGTATCACCTGGTCAGAACCATGCGCGCGTCGATTTTGGTGCTTGGCCCGCTGGTGGCGAGATTCGGCGAGGCGCGGGTGTCGCTGCCCGGCGGCTGCGCCATCGGCTCGCGCCCTGTCAACCTGCACATCAAGGGCTTGCAGGCGTTGGGCGCGGAAGTGTCCATCGACGGCGGCTACATCAGCGCGCGCGCCGACCGACTGAAGGGCGCGCGGATTTTCATGGACTTGGTGTCGGTGACCGGCACCGAGAATTTAATGATGGCGGCCACCTTGGCGGACGGCGTCACAGTCATCGAAAACGCCGCGCGCGAGCCGGAGGTCATCGACCTGGCCAATTGCCTGAACGCGATGGGCGCGCGCATCAGCGGCGCCGGCGGCGACGAAATCACCATCGAAGGCGTTGACCAATTAGGCGGCGCCAGCCACCGGGTCATTCCCGACCGCATCGAGGCCGGCACCTTTTTAGTGGCGGCGGCGGTGTCCGGCGGGGAAATCCGCATCAAGGATGTCGAGCCGCGGCAGATCGAGGCGGTGCTGGACAAATTGCGCGAAGCCGGGGCGTCCATTGAAACCGGTGACAACTGGGTTCACCTTAAATCACCGGCGCGCAAACTCAAGGCGGTCAACATCCGCACCGCGCCGTACCCGGCTTTCCCGACCGACATGCAGGCGCAGTTTGTGCTCCTCAACAGCGTCGCCGAAGGCACCGCCACGGTGGTGGAGACGGTGTTCGAGAACCGCTTCATGCACATCCACGAACTGCGGCGCATGGGCGCCGATATCGAACTGGACGGCAACACCGCGGTGGTGCGGGGAGTGGGCGGGTTATACGCCGCCCCGGTGATGGCCACCGACCTGCGCGCCTCGGCCTGCCTGGTGTTAGCCGGGTTGATCGCCGACGGTGAAACCCTGATCGACCGCATCTACCATATCGACCGCGGCTATCACTGCATCGAGGAAAAGTTGTCGCAGGTGGGGGCCGCCATTCGGCGCGTGCCGGGCAATTATTTCGACCGCACGAGCGCCTGAGCGCGGCGCGGCCTCCGATGCTAACGGTCATCAACGGCGCCGACCCGGATTTTGAGCGCCATCTGGCGAGGTTGCTGGAGCGCGGCGGCCGGGAGCAGGAGCGGGCGGTGAATGCGGCGGTGGCCGACATCATCGCCGCGGTGCGCGAGCGCGGCGATGCCGCGCTGCTGGAGTTGACCGCGCGCTTCGACCAGCGCGACATCACCGACCCCGCGCAACTGCAAGTGCCGCGCGGGGCGGTGGACGCGGCGGTGGATTCGCTGGACGCCGAAGTCGCCGACGCCTTGCGCGCGGCGGCTGGGCGAATCACCCGCTACCACGAGCGCGAAGCGCGGCAATCCGCGGCCTCCTGGCAATTCGAGGAGGCCGACGGCACCCGCCTGGGGCAGCATATCACCGCCTTGGAGCGAGTCGGCGTGTATGTGCCCGGCGGCCAGGCGGCGTATCCGTCTTCGGTGCTGATGACCGTCATCCCGGCCAAAGTGGCCGGCGTCTTTGAGGTCATCATGACCGTCCCGGCGCCGCGCGGCGAGGTGGGCGGCGCGGTGCTGGCGGCGGCGGCGTTAGCCGGGGTTGATCGGGTGTTCACCATCGGCGGCGCACAGGCCATCGCCGCGCTGGCTTATTCCACCGAAACGGTGCCGGCCGTGGACAAAATAGTCGGCCCCGGCAACCGCTATGTGGCCGAAGCCAAGCGCCAGGTGTTCGGCCAGGTCGGCATCGACATGCTCGCCGGGCCGTCCGAGGTGGTGGTGATCTGCGACCGCCATGCCGACAGCGACTGGGTGGCGATGGATTTGTTCGCCCAGGCCGAGCACGACCAGCACGCCCAGTCCATTGCCATCACCGACAGCGAAGCGATGGTCGCCCGCATTGGCCGCTCCGTCTCCAAACTGCTGCCGCAAATGGCGCGCCGCGACATCATTGAGCGCGCGCTGGCCGACCACGGCGCAATCATCAAGGTCGCCGACTTGCGCACCGCGGTGGCGTTGGCCAACCGCATCGCCCCTGAACATCTGGAGTTGATGGTGGCGCAGCCGCAACGGCTGGTCGGCGAGGTGCGGCACGCCGGCGCTGTTTTTGCCGGGGCGCACAGCGCCGAAGCGCTGGGCGATTACTGCGCCGGCCCCAATCATGTGCTGCCCACGGCCGGCGCCGCCCGCTTTAGTTCGCCGCTGGGGGTATGCGATTTTCAGAAGCGCAGCAGCGTGATCCAGGCGAGCCGCCAGGGGGCCGCGGAAATGGCGCGAATCGCGTCGGTGCTGGCCCGCTGCGAGGGCCTGGACGCCCATGCGCGCGCCGCCGAATACCGCCTGCCCGGTCAGCCCGGGTCGAAATGAACGCCTCATCCGGGCAACCCGGCGAGCGCATCGGCCGGATGGTTCGCCGGGAAATTCTCGCCGCCACCGCCTACCAGACGGGGGTGGCGCCGGCCAAAGGGCTGATTAAACTGGATGCGATGGAAAACCCCTATACGCTGCCGGCCAAGTTGCGGCGGCAGTGGCTGGCGCGCCTTGGCGAGGTGCAAATCAACCGCTATCCCGACCCGCGGTGCGCATCGCTGAAGCGCCAACTGCGCGCCACCTTCGATATCGCCGACGCCCATGGCCTGGTACTCGGCAACGGCTCTGATGAATTGATCCAGATGATCGCGCTGTTGGTCGGCGGCCCCGGGCGCAGCATCGTGGCGCCGGTCCCGACTTTTTCCATGTATCAATTGATCGCGGCGGCGACCGGCACCCGGTTTGTCGGGGTGCCGCTGCGCGCCGATTTCAGCCTGGACGGCGGCGCGCTGCTCGACGCCATCGGCCGGCACCGCCCGGCCTGCGTGTTTTTGGCCTGTCCGAACAACCCCACCGGCAATTGTTTTAATGAAGAAGCGGTCACCGAGACGCTGGAGCGCGCGCCGGGGCTGGTGGTGGTGGACGAAGCCTATTTCTCATTCTGCCGGCGCAGTTTCGCCGCATACCTCAAGCGCTTCCCGCATCTGATGATCCTGCGCACGCTGTCGAAAAGCGGCATGGCCGCATTGCGCCTGGGGTTTGTCATCGCGCATCCCGGCTGGGGTGAACAACTGGAAAAGGTGCGCTTGCCCTACAACATCAGCGCCCTGACTCAATGCAGCGCGACCTTCTGCCTGGAGCATTACCACATCATGCGCCGGCAGGCCGAGCGTATCGTCGGGCAGCGCCGGGAGGTGTTTGCGGCGTTGCAACAACTGCCGGGGCTGCGCGCCTTCCCGAGCGAGGCCAATTTCATCCTGTTCAGACTGGACCCGCAGCAATGGGACGCCGGGCAAATCCACGACCGTGTTAAAGCGCAGGGCGTTCTCATTAAGAATTTGCACCACTCCGGCACGCCGCTGGAAAACTGCCTGCGGGTGACCATCGGCAGCGAACACGAGAACCGGCGTTTTCTCGAGACGTTGCGCCGCGCCATGGAACGGTAAACTCACCCGGCAAGCGCCACGCCCGCAGTCCGTTAAGCGGGCGGCAGCCCCTTTTTAACCAGTTGATATCCCACCCCAACACCCGCATCATGGCGCGCATGACTACCCCTCGGAACGCCCCCGTAAAGCCGGATTAGGTGAACCGAGCCAATCCCGTCCCCGGGCTTTTGCCCGGGGATTTTTTTAATCTCATGGAATGACGGCGAGCAAAATGCTGAAAATCATTCACGGCGGATTTCCCGGCACCGGCAACCAAGTGTCTCAAGCCTGCTGGGCGCGTTTGGACATGAAAAAACTGAT
>JAPPQJ010000140.1:10488-11992 GCA_028817015.1 Gammaproteobacteria bacterium | reverse complement strand
GAACATCAACACCCACGAAGACATCCCGCTGTGGGGCTGGCACTACTGGCCGCACCAATCCTGGAACGCGATGCGCGCATCGCACGATGAACGGCAGTTGGACAACCTGCTGGAAAATTTCCCCGAGGAGTGCCTGTTCATCCACCCGGTTAAACTGTCGGCGTAAAGCGCGCTTTCCTTTCGGTGCCGCCGGCGCGCGTTGCCGATGAAGCGCGCGCTCATCATGGACGGTCATGTCGGATGCCAACTGTGGCAAAAAGCCGCTTTGGAGGAGTCGGGCGTGGAAGCGAAGGTGCTGTCGCTCAGAAGGCGAACCCACCCGGTGGCCTTTCCCCTGACCGCCGCCGAGGAAAAGACACGAAACCGCATGAAGTTTCTGTGGTGGCGCAAATGGCGAAGCGGAGACTGGAGCAAAACCGACGGCGCGCTGCTGGCCCTGGCCTGCAACAGCAAGGACCTGGCCGATGTGTTCGGCCAATCCGACATTTTCCTGGGGGCGTATCCCCCCAATGTCGGCACGCTGCTGATGGACCTCGCGCGCCGGTACGGGAAGAGAATCATCCTGAACCTGGCCAACCGCTTCACATGGCACGGGGCCGGTCGAAGGGCCGAAGCATTCGCCGCCCTGCTCAGGGAAATCCACGACAGCGAAGAACACACGCTGGCGGTCATGGGTGAATACGATTACCGGTATGTCGCGCACTATCTCGGCGTGAAGCCGGTGAAACTTTACACATCGTGCCACCACATGCCCCTGCACCGGCACAAGCCCGCCTGCGACACGGTGCTGGTCGGCCCGACCCGCCCGCCCCACAACCCCGGCATCCGCACCGGGCCTTTCGCGTCAACGGAGGAAATCAACGCGCTCTATCAAAGGTGGTGCGCAAAAAACCGGCGCCCGAAGGCGGTGAAGTTCGGGGAAATCAGGCGTTTGTATCCGCACTACGGCCTGGAGGACCTGGCAAAACATCCGGCTGTCGTCCTCTTCCCGTATTCGGCGTATTCCATCTCAATGGCCGAGTTGTATGAAATGAACATGCCGTTCTTCGTGCCGTCGGTGGAACTCCTGCTGAAACACCGGATGCCGCAAGAGGTGATGGCGCACCGCCACTTCGGCGCGCCTCATCCGGACAGCCGCGTCCCGTATTCCTTTCACGACAGCCAGCGGGCCATGGCGCACTGGCTGCGGTTTTGCTACTTCTACCAGGTGGAAAACGCCGTGGTCTGGGATTCGCCGGACGACCTGTTCAGGAAACTGGCGGAATACGACCTGCCGGGAATATCGGAAAAGATGTATCTCGAGAACAAGGCGCGCCGGGAGGAGTCGCTGCGCCGCTGGGCCGGGGTGCTGAACCCTATCGGTTAAGTAACCGTTTGATGAGCGGCTTCCCCAGTCGGTTAATCACTCCCCCCCCCCCTCCCCCCCCCCCCCCCCCCCCCCCCCCACCCCCCCGCCCCCCCCGCCCCGCCCCCCCAACCCCCCGCCGCCCCCCCGCACCCCCCA
>JAPPQJ010000140.1:0-10478 GCA_028817015.1 Gammaproteobacteria bacterium | reverse complement strand
TTTTTGTGGGCGGGCGCCCGCCGTGGTACTTGCTACCCCCCCCCCCCCCCCCCCCCCGACCGCCGTAGAGAACCCGCCGCGCGCGCTCGGTGATTCCGAAAACGCGGCGGCGCAAGTCGAACAACAGCGGTTTGGCGTAACGCGCATGCGGTGCAACTTCCTCGCCCGCGCTCATCTCAACCGCATCGACGCCGAGCCCTGCCAGCGCGTGGCGGCAGGCCGGGCCGAACGCCTTGAAACCGCGCGGGTAATCCGAGTATTGCGTGTTGCGCGCGATGAGGTTGTTGCACTGCACGATGCGGTTGCGGTAGAAGTGGTTGGCGCGCAAGATGGTGATGAACTGCGATGCCCACCACGATTCGCGGTCGAATTTCTCTTCGTAGGGCAGCAAGCGTTCGTCAAAGAACGCTTCGCGGGAATAGGCGTTGAACAGCCCGTCAAACCAATCCACGGTCTGCAATTCCCACCTCGGGTTTTCCACGCCCTTCTTGCACATGGACTCCGGCACGATGCCGGTCAGCCGCTCCTGATTGTTGCGGCGGTTGTAGTCGCCCTTGGCGATGGTGACGATGGGGTGGTCGATGACCGACAGGATGGACAGGAACGTCTCGAAGCCGGCGCGCTGGCTCAGGCCGGCGAACACCACATCCTCGTCGAGAAACACATACCAGTCGTAGCGCAACCGGCTGGCTTTGACATGTTCGATGAGTTTGTTGCGCCCCGATGTCCAGGTGGAGTCCGGCGCATAAATCGCGGTGTCCGCGGTTTGCCGCCGGTAGGAAAGCAGCACATGCGGCCGGGCTTTGAGGCAGCGGTATATGCCCGGCAGTTCGGCCCGGGCCTGAATCAGAAACAGCACGGTGTGTCGGCCGGGGCCGGGGCGGTGGGCGGGCATGTTGAGCATTGACGAAGCGGGGGTGTGGATATTATAGTGCGCCCCCCTGAAATTCAAACAGAGAGGCTTCCATGTCCACCAATTTGCTGCGCATTTACGCGCTGGCGGTGTGTTTCGTCTCGGTGATTGTGTTCAGCGTGTCAACCGGCATCGGCCTGTATGATGTGGTGCAGATCAACCTGCCGGAAACCACGCTCATCGGCTGGCAGTACGAGCGCTACCAGAGCAACGACAATTTCACCCGCGACTGGCCGCGGGAAAGAGCGATGCCCGACGACGACGCGCTGACCCGGCTGCGCCAGGAAAGCTACCGCATCGCCATCGCCGGCGAGGCGCGCGACGCGAAGCAAAGCCTCATCCAGCAGGCCATCATCATGCTGATTATGGTCGCGCTGTTTTTCATTCACTGGAAGTTGTCGGGCAAAACCCGGGAGGCCGGTTGATGAACCCGTCCATAAACAAAAAGTGCGTGGTGCTGACCACCGTCAATGCGCCCACCGAGGCGGTGCACGCCTTCATCGCCACCGACTACGATGTCATCGTGGTCGGCGACCGCAAAACCCCGGACCACTACCGCGCCCTGGACTGCGTGTTCCTCGACCTGAGCGACCAGCGCGCGCAATTCCCGGCCTTCGGCCAATGCCTGCCGCTGGACAGTTATGCGCGCAAAAACCTCGGCTATCTATACGCCATCCGCCACGGCTACGAGGTCATCGCCGAAAGCGACGACGACAACTTGCCGAAGGAAAACTGGGGCAAACTGCCGCACCGCCCCCGCCAGCAGTGGCGCACCGTGGTGGCGCCCGCGTATCCGAACATCTATTCGCTGTATACCAGCCAGCACGTCTGGCCGCGCGGCTTCCCGCTTGACAAAATCAACGCCTCTGACGCCATCCGCATCGAGGAACAAGACGGCGATGCGTTCATCGTCCAGGGATTGGCCGACGACGACCCCGATGTCGACGCCATCCACCGCCTGGTATTCGGCGGCGGCGGCATCACCTTCGGCGACGGCGACTACCTGTTGGCCAGCAAAGTGATGTCGGCGTTCAACGCGCAGAACACCTTCTGGCTTAACCGCGCGTCGTTTCCGTATCTGTATCTGCCCGCCACCGTGCCGTTCAGGTGCTGCGACATCCTGCGCGCCTATATCGCCCAATACGGCATCTGGGCGCGCGGCGGCCAACTGGCGTTCACCTCGGCGTCGGTGCGCCAGGACCGCAACCCGCACGATTTGCTCGAGGATTTCCGGTCGGAAATGCCGCTTTACCTGGACTTCCACAAAATCATGGCGGCGCTGGACTCCGTCGACTTGAGCGGCGTTGACGCAGACCTGCTCGAGATGTACCGCGCGCTGCACCGGGGCGGCCTGATTGAATCCGGCGAACTGCCCCTGGTCGAAGCATGGCTTGAGCAAGTGGAGGCCGCCGGTCGCGACGCGCCGGCATGAGCGACGCCGGGCGCCCCGGTTGCATTGACACCGCGCGCCTGGCACGCTGCCTGAACCCGCAGTCCATCGCGGTCATCGGCGGCATGGAGGCGGCGCGGGTCATTCAGCAGTGCCGCAAGTTGAACTACGCCGGCGCCATTTGGCCGGTCAACCCCAAACGCCGCACACTGGAAGGCCTTGCCTGCCACCCCGACATCGCCGCGTTGCCCGCGCCCCCGGACGCGGCCTTCATCGCCATCCCCGCGCATCCCAGCATCGACGCGGTCGCCGCCCTGGCGCGTGCCGGAGCCGGCGGGGCGGTGTGCTATGCCTCCGGGTTCCGGGAAACCGGCGGTGAGGAGCGCCACCGCCTCCTGGTGCGGGCCGCCGCGTCCATGCCGGTTATCGGCCCCAACTGCTACGGCTTCATCAATCTGCTGAGCGGCGTGGCGCTGTGGCCGGACTATCACGGCGCGGCGCGCATGCGCGGTGGCGCGGGCGGCGTGGCGATTTTTTCGCAAAGCGGCAATGTCAGCCTGAACCTGACCATGCAGCGGCGCCACCTGCCGCTGGCGTGGCTCATCAGCCTCGGCAACCAGGCGGTGGTGGGCGTCGAAGACTGCATCGCCGCGGCGCTCCAGTGCGCGCAGATCACCGCCATCGGCCTGCACATCGAGGGTCTGAACGACTTGCCCCGCTTCGCCCATTTGGCCGAACAAGCGCGGTGCAGGGGCGTGCCGATGGTGGCGTTGAAGGCGGGACGCTCGGCCATCGGCGCGCGCATCACCTTGAGCCACACGGCCACCTTGGCCGGCGAGGATGCGCTGTATGACGCGCTGTTCCAGCGCCTCGGCGTGGCCCGGGTGGCGACTCCGGAAGCGCTTATCGAAGCGCTGAAACTGCTCTCGGTCACCGGCCCGCTGCCCGGCAACCGCATCGCCTCGATGAGTTGTTCCGGCGGCGAAGCGACCCTGGTGGCCGACCTGGCCGCCGCCCACCTCCATGCGCCGGTATTCCCGGCGCTTGATGAGCGCCACCGGCGCGCCGTGCAAGCGACCCTGGGCGATGCGGTAACGGTCGATAACCCGCTTGACTATCACACCTTTATCTGGGGCGACCAGGCGCGCATGACCGCGACCTTCCGCGCCATGTTGGCCGGCGGTTTCGACCTGACCCTGCTGGTGTTGGACATCCCCGGCGACGACCGCGAGGCGATGGACATCTGGCTGCGGGCGGTGCGCGCTTTCATCGACGCCTGCGATCATGCGGGCGCCGGCGGCGCGTTGGTCACGCTGCTTAGCGAGAATCTGCCGGAACAGGTCGGGCGGCTGTTGCTGGCAAACAACATCGCTCCGTTGCAAGGCCTGGCCCAGGGGTTGGCGGCGGTGGTGGCGGCCTGCGACATCGGCCGCGCCTGGGCAGGGCGTGCCCCGCCGCCGTCGTTGGCCGCGGTAGCCGCGCCCGGCGAGGGGTTTTCAACCGTGGACGAACACCGGGCCAAACAACGCCTGGCCGCCGCCGGGCTGCCGGTACCGCAATCGCAAGTGGTCGATTCGCCCGATGCGGCGGTGGCGGCGGCCGCGCGCCTGGGTTATCCGGTGGCGGTCAAGGCGTTGGCGGCGCACATCGCGCATAAAACCGAGGCCGGGGCGGTGGCGGTGGGGCTGCGCGCGGATGCCGAGGTGCGCGGCCACGCGGCGCGCATGCTGAGCCTGTCCGGGCGCCTGCTGATTGAGGAGATGGTCGAGGACGCGGTCGCCGAATTGTTGCTCGGCGTCGGCTGCGACCGGCAGTTCGGGCATTACTTAATCATCGGTTTGGGCGGCCAGTGGGTGGAGTTGTTCGGCGACCGCCAACTGCTGCTGCCGCCGGTCAACCGGGCCATGATCGCCGGCGCGTTAGCGCGCCTGAAAACCGCGGCGTTGCTGCACGGTTACCGCGGCCGCCCGGCGGCCGATGTCGATGCGGTGGTCGATTGCGCGCTGCGGCTAAGCCGTCTGGTGGAAAATGAACCGGACATCATCGAGGTTGAAATCAATCCATTGATGGTAAAGTCGCCATCCCAATCGGGCGCGGGCGGTGCGGTCGCCGCCGATGCCCTGATGACCACGCGAGGTGAACATGGCGAACACGGGTGAGGCGGGTCAGGCGCAGCGAGCGGTCAAGACGCGCATCGACGGCGCGGTGCTGGAAGTGGTGCTGGAGCGCCCCCGGGCCAACGCCATCGACGCCGCGACCAGCCGCGAAATGGGGCGGGTATTCGCCGGGTTTCGCGACGACCCGGCCCTGCGGGTGGCCATTATCACCGGCGGTGGCGGGAAATTTTTCTGCGCCGGCTGGGACTTGAAAGCGGCGGCCGAGGGCGAGGCCGCGACCGCCGATTTCGGCGTCGGCGGTTTCGGCGGCTTGCAGGAACTGCCGCACTTAAACAAGCCGGTGATCGCCGCGGTCAACGGCATCACCTGCGGCGGCGGGCTGGAGCTGGCGATGTCCGCCGACTTAATCATCGCCGCCGAGTGCGCGCGCTTCGCGCTGCCGGAAATCAACGCCGGCACCCTGGCCGATGCGGCCACCATTAAACTGCCGAGGCGCATCCCGCATCACATCGCCATGGAAATGCTGCTGACCGGCAGATGGATGGACGCCGATGAAGCGCGGGGTTGGGGGCTGGTCAACCAGGTCGTGGCCGCCGAAGAACTGCTGCCGCGCGCCCGCGCGTTGGCCGCGCAACTGGCGCAGGGCCCGCCGTTGGTGTTCGCCGCGATTAAGGAGAGCATCCGCGTGGCGGAGACGCTGTCCACGCAGCAGGCGTTCGACATGCTGCGCGAGCAACGCCTGGCGACCGTCAAAACATTGTATCAAAGCGAGGATATGCGCGAAGGCGCCAGGGCCTTCAGCGAAAAGCGCGCGCCGGTCTGGAAAGGGCGCTGACCTGTTTCACTAACCCGTTGCGAGGCCGAAAATGAACCTGTCCACCGCTCAAATCAGCGCCCGCCAGCACGGCGCGATGGAATACAGCCAGCCGCCCGCCGACCTCGATGCGGTGCGCCGTTACCGGGTCGGCCGGGTGCGCGAAAAACTCAAAGCGTTCGACTACGCCGGCATCCTGCTGTTCAACCCCATTAACACCCGCTACGCCTGCGACGCCACCAACATGCAAATCTGGTGCACGCATTACGAGACGCGCTGCGTGTGGGTGGCCGCCGACGGCCCGATGATTTTGTTCGACTACGCGCATCACCCGCACATCACCGAGGGCATTTCCACCATCGACGAATGCCGCGTGCATTCCTCGTTCTACTATTTCGCCGCCGGCGAGCGCAGCGCCGAGAAGGCCGAGGATTTCGGCGCGGTCATCGCCGACCTGGTGAAAACCCACGGCGCCGGCAACACCCGGCTGGCCGTCGACCGCCTGTCGGCGCGCGGCTGCGAGGCCATTCGCAAGCACGGCGTTTCCATCCACGACGGCGAGCGGGTGATGGAGCTGGCGCGCATGATTAAATCCGCGGAAGAGTTGGAGTTGATGCAGCGCGCCATCGAGGTGGCCGAGATTGGCTTGCGGCGCATGCGCGCGGCGACCCGGCCGGGCATGACCGAAAACGCATTGTGGGCGGTGCTCCACCACGCCAACATTGAGTTCGGCGGCGAGTGGATTGAGACGCGGCTGATGGCGTCCGGGCCGCGCACTTTTCCGTGGTTTCGCGAGTCGTCCCTGCGTCCAATCGAAGCCGGCGATATGATCAGCATCGACACCGATTTGATTGGCCCGTACGGCTACTGCGCCGACATGTCGCGGTCGTGGATTTGCGGCGAGGAGCCGCCGGGCGAGCAGCAGAAGCGAATCTACGCGCTGGCCTACGAGCAGATTCAATACAACAAGTCGGTATTGAAACCGGGCATGACCTACCGCGAAGTGGCCGAGAAGGCGTGGAAGATTCCCGGTGAATTCGTCGACTACAAATACAGCGTGCTGATGCACGGCGTCGGCCTGGCCGATGAGTATCCGGCCATCAAACACATACACGAGTTCGACGACAAGGGCTACGACGGCGTGCTGGAGGAGAACATGACCATGTGCGTGGAATCCTACATCGGCTCGCCGCGCAGCGGGGAAGGGGTTAAACTGGAAGAGCAGGTGCTGATCACCGCCGACGGCATCCGCCAGTTGACCACCGACCCGCTGGAGACGGATTGGTTGTAGGGTGGCGGACTCCACTCGGTCGGCGCTTAGCCGTCGTGCCGGCGACAGGATGGAATCCATACAGGACGCTACAATCGATCTTTCCCGGATGCGTCCGGGAGGCGTCGGATCAGGTAAGATATGAGCAAGTCATCGCCGTGAACCGGAACCGCCCACCGCCATGCCAGCGCCAACCGAAAATTTCGACTACATCATCGTCGGCGCCGGCTCGGCCGGCTGCGTGCTGGCCAACCGCCTAAGCGAGGAGGATGGGGCGACCACGCTGCTGCTGGAATACGGCGGCGGCGACAACAGCATTTTGATTCGGATGCCGACCGCGTTGTCGATTCCGATGAACACCGAGCGTTTCGCCTGGCAGTTTCACACGCAGCCGGAGCCGGGGCTGGACAACCGCAGTTTGCACTGCCCGCGCGGCAAGGTGTTGGGCGGCTCGTCTTCCATCAACGGCATGGTCTATGTGCGCGGGCACGCGCACGACTTCGACGAATGGGCCGGGCGCGGCGCCCAAGGCTGGGATTACCGCCACTGCCTGCCGTATTTCAAGAAGGCCGACGACTGGAAAGGCGGCGGCGATTCATATCGCAGCGGCGGCGGGCCGCTGGGCGTCACCCTCGGCAACGAAATGCGCAACCCGCTGTACCGCGCCTTTATCGACGCCGGCGCCCAGGCCGGCTACCTGACCACCGACGACTACAACGCGCGCCAACAGGAGGGCTTCGGCCCGATGCAGATGACGGTGCGCGGCGGCGCCCGGTGCTCGACCGCCCGCGCGTACTTGAAGCCGGCCATGAACCGCCCCAACCTGGAAGTGCGCACCCGCGCGCTCAGCCGCCGCGTGCTGTTGCAGGGGAAGAAGGCCACTGGCGTGGAGTATGAGATCGGCGGCAAAGTGATGCGCGCCACGGCGCGGCGTGAAGTGATCGTGTGCGCCGGCGTCATCGGCTCGCCGCAGTTGCTGCAACTGTCGGGAATCGGGCCGGCCGCCGTGCTCAAAGACGCCGGCGTGGCCGTGGCGCACGACCTGCCGGGAGTGGGGGAGAACCTGCAAGACCACCTGGAGTTCTATTTCCAGTTCCGCTGCAAACAGCCGATTACCCTGAACAGTCATCTGGGGTGGTGGGGCAAATTCCTGATTGGCGCGCGGTGGGTTTTATTCAAATCCGGCCTCGGCGCCACCAATCATTTCGAGTCGTGCGCGTTCATCCGCTCCCGGCCCGGCCTGGCGGCGCCGGACATCCAGTATCATTTCCTGCCCGGCGCGATGCGCTACGACGGCCGCGCGGCGTTTGACGGCCACGGCTTCCAGGTGCATGTCGGCCACAACAAACCGGCCAGCCGCGGGCGGGTGCGGATTACGTCTCCGAAGCCGCTTGATGCGCCGTCCATAGTGTTCAACTATCTGACCGAAGCCGGCGACATCGAGGCGTTTCGCCGGTGCGTGCGCCTGACCCGGGAAATCATGGCCCAGCCGGCCATGGCGGCGTATCGCGGCCCGGAAATTCAGCCCGGCGAAGCGGTGCAAAGCGATGAAGAGATAGACGCTTTCGTGCGTGCGATGTCGGAAAGCGCGTATCACCCGGCCGGCACCTGCAGGATGGGCGCCGACGCGATGGCGGTGGTTGACCCGCACACCCGGGTGCGCGGAATCGATTCGCTGCGGGTGGTGGATGCGTCCATCTTTCCGACCATTCCCAACGGCAACCTGAACGCCCCCACCATCATGACCGCCGAACGCGCCGCCGACTTGATCAAAGGCCGGGGGATGTTGGAACCGGGCGACGCCGAAGTCGGGCTGGCGGCGCGCTGGGAGCAACAACAGCGTTAAACCGCCGCGCGCCTTTTCGCGTCCCGCCGCCGTCCTCGTTCCCTGGCGCCCTTTGCGGCCATGCCCGCGGTCCGTTAAGCGGGAGTTAGCGACCCTCCTTTTCTGTGATTGCTCCGGCATTTGTTCACTTCGGCGCGAACAGTTTCATCGGGCGGTCCACATTGCGCAGTTGGAATTCGCCCAGTTCGCGCCATTGTGCGCCGGCGCCGCCGGCCAGTTTGCGGAAGGGGGCGGAGACAACGATGACTTCGCCGAGCGGTCGGCACTGGTCGGCGACGCGCGCGGCTTCGTTGGCGGCCGGGCCGATAACCGAGAAGTTCAGGCGCTCGGGCAGGCCGATGTTGCCGAACATCACGGTGCCCGGATGCAGGCCGATGCCGAAGCCCAGCGGAGCCTCAACGCGCGCCTGGCGCTCGGCGTTGACTTTGGCGAGGCGCGCCACCGCCATGCGCCCGGCACCCAGCGCCGCCCGGCACGCCGGCGCCGCCCCGCCGAAATGCTGGAACGGAAAGATGGCTAACACGCAGTCGCCGATATAGCCGAGGATTTCGCCGCCGGCCGCCTGCACCGAGCCGGCGGTGCACTCGAAGAAGCGGTTGAGCAGTTCCAGAAACACTTCCTTGGGCAACGCCTCGGCCAGCCGCGTCGATGAGCGCAGGTCGGAAAACCAGATGACGGCGTCGATGTCATCGCCGTCGCCGCGCTGAATCCGGCCGGCTAATATGCGCCGCCCGGCGTCGGAGCCCAGATACGCCGACACCACATCCTCCGCCAGGCGCTGGCGCATGGCCAGGCGGAACACCACCGCGAGGCGCGACTGCAGGCGGCGCAGGTCGGCCATCTGCGGCGCGCTCCAGCCGCCCGGCGCCGAACTGCTCCAGGTCATGAACACGCCGTCCTGCTGGTCGGGGTCGATTCCCTTCGGGTCGCCGAACGGCGTGCGCATGGCTAAATACGCGGTGACACCCTGGCCCTGCAATTCCCGTACCACCGGATATTCCAGGCCCTCGCCGTCGCCGACGCGCAGGTGGTATTCGCTCACGCCGTTTTCCAGCATGTGGCGCAGCGGGCTTTTCATCCACGCATCCGACTGGCGGCCGCCGTGCTCGAATCGGTCGGTGGACGCGCCTTGCCCGCGCACCCAGGTGACCGTGGTCGCGGCATACAGCGGGTGGATGAGGCGCGCGGAGACTTGCAGGCGGTATAGCGGATAGCCGGCGGCCACCAGCCGCTCGGCGACGCCCGCGACCAACGCCTCCATGGCGAAATCGGTCAGCGCCTCGGCCAGCAGCCAGTCGATGACCGGGCGGATGTTGTCGGCGGGCGGGTTGATTTTCCCTCTCCCTTTATCCCTCTCCCGGGGAAAGATGGAAATGTTTCATTACCCCCCACCCCATCTCCCTCCGGGGGAGCGCGGCGCAGGAATGGGCGGGCGGCGGCATTTAGCGGCGTCTCCTGCGGTGGAATCGTTCCAGCAGGTTCAGGGCCCATGCCGGGGCGTGTTCGCGCTTCCAGTTGCCGGCGGCGAATTTGTTGGCCTCCATCCAGGTGGGGTAGGCGTGGATGGTGCCGAGGATTTTGTTCAATCCCAACCCGTGGCGCATCGCCAGCACGAATTCGGCGATGAGGTCGCCGGCGTGCGCGCCGATGATGGTGGCGCCCAGAATCCGGTCTTTGCCGGGCACAGTCAACACCTTGACGCAACCGCGCGCGTGGCCGTCGGCGAGCGCGCGGTCCAGTTTCGATAAATCATAGCGGGTGACTTCGTACTGCACGCCGGCCGCCTTGGCGTCCAGTTCGTTCAGGCCGACGCGCGCGATTTCCGGGTCGGTGTAGGTCGCCCACGGCATGACCCGGTAATCCACCTTGAATTTTTTGAACGGCGCAAACAGCGCGTTGACCGCCGCATACCACGCCTGGTGGGAGGCGGCGTGGGTGAACTGATAGGGGCCGGCCACATCCCCGCACGCATACACCGACGGATAGCCGGCCTGCAGATAGCCGTTGACCTCGATGGTGCGCCGCCGGCTGACCGGGATGCCCAGTTCCCGCAAACCGAAACCGTCCAACCGCGCGGCGCGCCCGACCGCCACTAAAATGGAATCGAACTCGATATCGACCGGGGCGC
>JAPPQJ010000037.1 GCA_028817015.1 Gammaproteobacteria bacterium | reverse complement strand
CCTGACCCACATGCCGGTGTGCATCGACCCGTCGCACTCGGTCGGCAACCGCGAGCGCGCCCCGGACGGGCTGCTGGATTTATTCCACGCCACCGCCCAGGGAATCATCGCCGGCGCCAACATGGTGCTCATTGATTTCCACCCCAACCCGGCGACCGCGCTGGTGGACGGCCCGCAAGCGCTCACCCTGGACGAGTTGGCTCACTATGTCGAGGACATCCACCTGGCCAGGGAAGCGTATCTCAAGCGCAAGCGGCTGGCCGGGCAGCAGCAGGCGGCGCAACCCGCAAAAAGCGCCGGGAAAATATAGACGGGGTTGGATTCCCTCTCCCTTTATCGCTATCCCGGAGGGAGAGGGAAATGTTGCGCTTGCCCCTCCTCCTCGGAAAAGGGCGGTGCAGGAAAGTCACCGGTATGACAAATTTAAGAGCGCTCGCTTAATTTCGGCAGCACTAACGTCTGTCCCGGTTTAAGTTGGGCGCTGTGCAACACCGGGTTCAGGCGGTATAGAAGCCACACCGGGAAGCCCAGGCGGTCGGACAGCGTCCACGGCGAGTCGCCCCTCTTCACCGTGTAGGATTGGATGCCCGCCAGGTTGTAGTGCTCTTTAAGCGACTCGATCAGCACCTGGTGATAGTCGGTGCGGCGCTGCTCGAAACGTTGCGCCATCCGGGCGTTTTCGACCGGCAGCCGCAACCGCTGGCCGATGGCGATGGCGCGGCCATAGCGCAGCCGGTTCAGATCGCGCAACGCACCGGCGCCGCCGATGCCCAGCCAGTCGGCGAAATGGCCGAGGGTCTCCTCAGCCTCGACGCGAATGGTATACACCGGCTCACCGGCCGCATCGGCCACGCGGATGCCGAGGTCGGGCAGCGTGTCCAGCAGGTTGCGCAACTGGCCGGCCTCGGCGGTCGACTCAACGCCCGCGGTTGTTCGGGCAGCCGGCGGCACAATCGCCTCGCCAGCCGGGGTCACATCCGCTTCACCCGCTTGCGCGGAGTCCGCTTCGCCGGCTGGGGCGGCGGGCGGTTTGGCCGGGGCCGGCGGTTGAATTTCATCGACGCGCGCCAGTTGTTGCGCGGTTTCGCTGGTGTCCGGCACCTCCAATCCGGGGATTTTCAGTTTCTGCCCCGGGTGGATGACCGCCTTGCGGTCCAGTTGGTTCAGTTCGCGCAACGCCTCGCAGTGCACCGAAAAGCGCAGCGCGATGCGGCAGGCGCTGTCGCCTTTGCGCACGATATATTGATTGTCGGCGTTGAGGCCGCCGATGCGCGGGGCGGGCGGAATGGACAGCATCTGCCCGGGGCGGATCAGCGCGGTGCGCCCCAGCCGGTTGAAACCGATCAGGGTGCGGCAGTTGACGCCGAAACGACTGGCGATGGCGCAGGCCGAATCGCCGCGGCGCACGCGGTAGGTGCGGGCGCCATCGGCCCTGGAGTCAGCCGCCGGCTGGCCGGGAATCAGGAGTTTCTGGCCGACCCGGATGACGGCTTTGCCGCCCAGTCGGTTCAAACGGATCAACTCGCTGCAATTGACCTTGACCGCCCTGGCGATGCCGCAGGCGGTATCGCCGCGGCGCACCGTATACCGGTCGCCCCCGGAAATGACCGCCTCCGGGCGCAGCGACGCCAGTTGCAGGCGCTGCGCCCGCCAGCGGTCGGCCCGGGCCGGCAGACGCAGGCGATAGCCGGCCGGAATCAGCCGCCACCCCCGCCACACGAACCGCGTCAGCGCGCGGTTCAACGGGCGCAACTGCGCCTCGCTTAAACCGAAAACGGAGGTGATGGTGGCGATTGAAGCCGGGTGCTGCAACACCACGGTCTGGTATTGCGGCGCGGCCACCGCGGGGCGGGCGCCGAAATAGCGTTCGGCGTTGACGGCGACATGGCGGGCGGCAAGAAAACTGGCGTAGAAATTTTTCACCGCGATCTGGAAACTCGGCGATTTGTAGCGCTCCAGCACCTTCATGAAATCCGGCCCCTGCTGGTGAATGGCCCGCTTCATGCCGTTCACGCCGTAATTGTAGGAGGTGATAATGAACGGGTTGAGTTGCGCGCGGGTGATGGCCGGCTTGCGCTTTTGCGCCGCGGCGGTCAGGCTCCGGTCGGAGCGCTTTAGGTATTCCGCCGCGGCCCGCGTGGCCGCTTCGGGGTCGAGGCGCTCATCCAGCGTGGCGTTCAACTCCAGCCCCAGCACGCGGGCGGTTTTTGGCATGATCTGCCACATCCCGGCCGCCCCGGCTTTGGAATAGGCCGCCGGATTGTAGGCGGACTCGACGAAAGGCAGATAGCGAATCTCCGCCGGCAAGTTGTTTTCCGCGAGAATGTCATCGACCATCGGGCGATAGCGGTCATAGCGCTTCAGCCCTTGAATGAACCCGTCCCGCACCCCGCTTTGGCAGCGGATATTGTCGGCCGCCGCGCGGATTTCCCGTGGCGTTGCGGATGCAAACAACGCGGCTAAATGGCGTTCATCGCGGCGGGTGATCCGGCTTCCGGACTCGATCTTGGCGGCCACCGAGCGCAGGGATTTCTTAACCTGGTCGCGTTTGCGCTTGACCTTTGAGCGCACCGCGCGACTGCAGCCCCGGCCGGTTTTGAAGACCGCATAGACGCGCTCCGGCCGGGCCGGGTCGTGCAAAACGGCGGTTTCTTTGCCCCAACTCCGGAACACCTCGATCCAAAAGTGCACGCGCGGCCTAATCTCCGGCGGGCAGGGGAAATTGGCGCTGCATTTAAGATCGTGCTGCGCCAGCAGATGATGGGCGAATGCGGGCGCCGCCGCCAGGCCGCCAAGCAAAGCGGCCAGACTTAAAGCAATCGGGTTGTTGCGCCGGCGGATGCGCAAGACGCCTTACCGCCTGTGGTCAGAATTCATATAATTGCATTGTAAATCAATTTCACCGCTGCGTATCCATGCAAACCCCCAAAGCGGACCACACGCCGGCGCCGCCCGCCCCCCCGGGCGGCGTGGAGTCGGAACTGCACCGGGAAATCCGCGCCCTGCTTGAATGCCCGGACGGGATCGACGAAAGCCGCGCCAAGCGCCTGCGCAAACAGCGCCTGTTATGTCAGGATGCGGGCGGCGAGGACAGCGCGCTGGCCGCCCTTTTTGAGCGGCTGCGCGAGCGCGTTCACAGCCAGGTTGAGTTGCGGGAAAAACAATTCGCGCAGGTGGAAGAACACCTGCGGCAACTGCGCGCCAGTTTAAGCAACGGCGATCTCGAACGCGCCCGGCAACTGGAAAAGACCGTCATGCAAGCGCTCGACCAGATCACCAGGTTGTCGAAGCAGCGCCGCCGGAAAGTCATCGCCGAACTGGAAGCGCTGCAGCCGGAACTGCACAAACTTAGCGGCTGGCGAAGGTGGGGCACGATACAGGCCAGAGAGAAAATGATCCGGGAAATCAGGGACATTCACAAATCAGGCGCGACCCTGGAAGAAATCGCGCGGCGCATCCGCCAAGCCCGCCAGGAATGGCGAGATTGGGACCAGGCGGGAGAAGGCGCAAGCAGGAAACTGCAGGCGCTTTTCGAGCACGAGTGCACCACGGCCTACCGGCCCTGCCAAGCCCACTTTGACGAACAAAAACGACGGCACCGGCAAAACAGCCGCGCGCGCGATCAAATTTGCCTGTTCCTGGAACAGGAGTTCAGCCGCATCGAATGGCGCGCCATCGACTGGAAGAAACTGCAGCAACTGGTGCGCAGCCAGACCGGCAAATGGCACAGCGTCGGGCCGGCGGAATACAAATTGCGCAAGATACTGCAGCGGCGCTTTGACGCGATCATGGAAAAGTTCAATGATCCGCTGGACCGCGAACGGCGGCGGAACTACAAGATGCGGGAAAAACTCATCGCGGATATCGAACAACTGGCACAGAGTGAAAACACCCGGGCGGCGCTTGCCGAACTGCAGGTGCTGAAGAAAAAGTGGGCGCCGACGGTCACCTCGTCACACCGCCGGGAGCGGGAGATCTGGAAACGGTTTACCGACGCCTGCGACAAGGTTTTTGCAAAACGCGACCGCGAGCGGGAGGATCTCAAGCGCACTTTGCGGGAAAACCTCGCCGCCAGAGAGTCCCTCTGCGCCGAAATCGAAACCCGCTGCCGGAGTGATTCGCAAACCCATTTAGAGATTGGCGCGCACTTGAAGCGGTGGCGGGCGCGCTGGGATGAACTGGGCGAGGCGCCGAAAGCCTCGGCCGAAAAAATCAACAAGCGCTACCGGCATGCCATGCGCCGGGCGCAAAGGATGTTCGACAAAACCGCGCTGGACGAGCAAATCCGGCGGCACAACCTGCTGCGGCAAAAATCACTGTTGTGCGCGCGCCTCGAGGCGCAAGCCCTGGCCGGTGGATGCGGCGGCCGGGGTGCGGGGGACCCGGACCGATTAAGCGACAGATGGAAGGCGCTGCCGCCGCTGCCCGGCGATCTTGAACAGGCGATCGGCGAGCGCTACCGGCTGGCGTGTGCGGCCATCGTCGATGCGGCCGCTTTGCAGCGCCTGCGCGCTTCAATACCGGCCCATGTCGAGGTGTTGCATGCGCGGTTGCTGCAACTGGAAATACTGGTGGAAGTGGATTCCCCGGCGGCGTTTTCCAGGCAGCGGATGGCCCTGCAAATCGAGCGCTTGTCAGCGGCGCTGGGCAACCGGGAGGCCGGGCAAGGCAAACCCGCCGGGCAGTTGATAGAGGATATTCTGGTGGCCGGGGCGGTGCCCGAGCGGGAACACGCGGCGGCCCTGGAACGACTGGACCGATGCTTAGTAAAACAGGGTCAGCATCGCGATCATGACCACCAGAAACATGACCGTGATGATGCTGCCGGCCTTTAAGAAGTCGGACACCCGGTAACCGCCCGGCCCCATGATCAGCGCGTTCACCTGGTGGGTCGGGATTAAAAATGAGTTGGAGGTCGCCAGCGCCACGGTCAGGGCAAACACGGCCGGGTTGGCGCCGGCGCCGATGGCGATGTTGACGGCCAGCGGCACCAGCAGCACGGTCGCCCCGACATTGGACATCAGCAGGGTAAAGACCGTCGCCATGACCGCGATCACCGCTTGCAACACCCACACCGGCACCCCCCCCAACATCAGCAGGATCTGCTGGGCCATCCATGCGGCGGTGCCGCTGTTTTCCATCGCCATGCCAAGCGGAATCAGGCTCGCCAGCAAAAATACGCTTTGCCAGCCGATGGCCCGGTAGGCCTCTTCGATTTTAATGACTCCGGACAGGATCATGCCCGCGGCGCCGGTCATCAACGCGATCGACAGGCGCATGTCGGTGAACAGCACTAAATACAACGCCAGGAAGAAAAATGCCGCCGCGTATTTGGTTTTTTCCGGGCGGATGTCCTCTCTGGGAAAATCGGTCACCACCGCGAAATCGTGGCGCTGGTCGGCTATCGGGATTAACTGGCCCCAGCGAATGTGCACCACCAGGGTGTCGCCGGACTGCATGACCAGATCGCCCAGCCCCTGGTCGATCACATCGTCGGCCCGGAACACCGACAGCACGGTGGCGCCGTATTTCTTTCGGATTTCCGCCTCTTTGATGCTCTTTCCGATCATCGCTGAGTCCGGCATAATGACAATTTCCGCGATCCCGGCGTTGGTGGTGCTCAGCACATCAGCGAACACGTCCATTTCATTCTTGATTCGAAGCGCGTATTCCTCGGCGAAGTCGAACACCTCCCGGCGCCTTCCCATGATCGCCATTTCGCTGCCTTCCCGGAATTCCGAATCCCCCCTGGGCGCCACCCGCAAGTCGTCACCGGTGCGCAAAGCGACGATCCAGCCGGCCCGGCCGGCCGCATCGACATCCGACAGGGTTTTGCCGACCAGCGAACTTTCGCGGGTCATCTTGCATTCATAGACCTCCCCGGCGATGCCGTAAACTTCCTTGAAATACTTGAGCATGCTGCCCGACTCTCCCGGTTTGTGCTTAATGACGGGCAGCACGAAGCGGCCCAGGAACACGAAATAACAAACCCCGAGAAGCAGCAGCGCGATCCCCACCGGAGTCACCGAAAACAGCCCGAAGGTTTCCATCCTGGGGATGCCGGCGGGCAGCGCGTTGTTTGAATTTTCGATTAAATCGTTGAGCAAAATCAGCGGGCTGGAGCCGACCATGGTGACCGTGCCGCCCAGGATGGCGCAGAATCCCATCGGCATCAGCAACCGGGAACTGGCCAGGTTGCCGCGCCGCGCGATGCGGTTGACCACCGGCAGGAACAGCGCCGCGGCGCCGATATTCTGCATGAAACTGGACAGGATGCCGACCACGCTGGAGATGAACACGATCACCCGGCCTTCGGTGGCGCCGCTTAGTTTAAGGATCTTGCCGGCCAACTGCCCCATGATGCCGGTGCGGTCGAGGCCGGCGCCGATGATCATGACGGCGACGATGGAGATGACCGCGTTGCTGGAATATCCGCTGAACAACTGCTCGGAATCGACCAGCCCGTCGTAGCCCGGGATGATGCTGGTCAGGCCGATCAGAACCATCACGACAATGGCGGCCACATCGACCCGAACCACCTCGAAAGTGAACAAATAGATGGTGAACGCCAATATGCCCATGACCCCCATCATCTCGGGGCTAAGTTGTATGATCTCGGTCACTCGGCGCTCCAAACAGCCGGGCGCGCCGGGCGCGGCTCTGCCTGTGCGGGGGAGAAAGGGCGCATCGCGCAAAAGAGAGGGGGATTTTCGGTCAACGCAGCAACTCGTTTGGGACTTTTTACTGATTATTCAAGGCCGGGCCGGGCTACAATCCGTGCGCATTGGGAGATGACGGATTATAACATCAATGCGTCGAACCGCTGAACAATTCGCCGCTTTTTTATCCGCGTGAAAAGAAACATTGGAAGCCGGACGCCCGCTTCCCGGCGCGCCTTACACCGCTCATCAACCCATGCAGCCATCGCCGACCGCCCTGCTTAAGCAATTTCCCGGCGCGCGCTTTTGGCCGGTGTGGTTGATGGCCGGGCTGCTGAAATTGCTGTCCTGGCTGCCGCTGCCGGCGATCTACGGGCTGGGCCGGATAGCCGGGGACATCGCCTACTGCCTGCACCACCCCAGGCGCAAAATTGTCTGGCGCAACTTAAGCGCTTGTTTCCCGAACAAGAACAAGGCGCAAATCCGCGCCCTCGCCAGGGGGCATTTCCGCATCCTGATGATCGCAGTATTGGCCAGCGGCGTGTCGTGGTGGGGCGGCAAAACCCGCCTCAGACGGCTGGTGCGTTTCCGAAACCGCGAAATTTATGACCAAGCCAGGGCCCGGGGCGAGAACATCATCCTCCTGGCCCCGCATTTTGTCGGCCTGGAACACGGCGGCATCTGCCTGTCCATGATGGCACCGACGGTCAGCATGTATCGGCCCAACAAGAATCCGCTGATGGATGCGTTGATTAAGCGGTACCGGTCGCGCTTCGGCGGCGTTCAATATGTCCGGGGGAGCGTGCCCGGGGCCCTGATTAAATCGATTCGCGGGGGTTGCCAGTTCTATTATCTGCCCGACCAGGACCCCGGGCGAAACAAAGGCGTGTTCGCGCCGTTCTACTCGCTGCCCGCCGCCACCTTTGCCACCCTGGGCCGGATCGCCCGCATGAGCGACGCTCAGGTGATCCCCTGTATGACCCGGATATTGCCCCGGGGTCTGGGGTTTGAAATCATCTTCGAACAGCCGCTGGCCGACTATCCAAGCGGAGACCCGGTGCTGGACGCCACCACCATGAACCGCGCCATCGAAACCCTGATCGAGTACGCCCCGGCGCAATACTTCTGGTCACACCGGCGTTTCAAAACACGGGCTGAGGGCGAGCCGCCGTTTTACCGGTAAGCCGCGCGGCGCGCGCATCTCCAATTGAAAACGCCCCATCAGGTATTATTCGGTATCAAACCGCACATCCCCCGTGTTGCACTTCACCGTTGAATCCGCCGCCGCCGGCATACATTGACCGGGCGGCGAAATTATGCGAGCATGTTTTCGCTATAATCCACCTCGACAAGGCGGGCCTCCGCCGGCGTGCATGGCCTTGCACCGGCTGTCATCCTGCCTTGCGCTGGCGACCGCAACCGGAAAACACCGCTGAACATCGACGCCCCGGTCAAGCCACCGACCCCCGCGTGCACTGAAAAACAACGCAACCCGGAATTCCAGGCCCGCTGACCTCAACAGACTAACCGGCTAATCCTCCGCATGGCGAAAAAAACCAGGCCCAAACGGCAGCGTAAACGTCTTCACCCCCCATCCCCATCCCGCCAGGCGAAAGTCGCCAACAAGCCCCCGTATCCGCAACCCGAAGCGGTGTGGGCCCTCCTGCCGCTGGTGTTGCTGGCCGCATTCGTGCTGCGTGCAACGGTCGCACTAACCGGTGATTTCCTCCTTCACCCCGATGAGGTGATGCAGTATCTCGAGCCCGCCCATCGTCTGGTGTTCGGAAACGGCGTGGCCTTCTGGGAATATTTTTACGGTGCGCGGTCCTGGATCATGCCGGGGCTGGTCGCCGGGGTGTTGTATCTCTGCAAACTCACCGGGCTGGATTCGCCGCATGCGTATATCGCCGTGGTGAAACTGTTTTTTTGCGCGCTGTCGCTGATGATCCCGCTGGGCATGTATCTGTTCTGCCGCCGTCACTGGAGCGAGAGCAGCGCACGCCTGGCGCTGCTGTTCGGCGTGTTCTGGTATGAACTGGTTGCCTTCGCGCACAAACCGATGACCGAATTTGCCGCCACCGCCCTGATGTGCATGCTATTGGCGGTGATGCCGTTATACGCTCCGTCCCGGGGCTGGCGTGAATGGGCGGCGGCCGGCGCGCTGGGCGCATTGGCGGTGGCGTTTCGTTTTCAGTATGCGCCGGCGATTGGAGTGATCCTGCTGTTCGGGTTTTATCACGCACACCCGAAGGGACGACTGGCGATGTTGGGAGGCGGGGCCGCGGTGCTGTGCGCAGTCGGCGCGCTGGAAACCTGGAACTGGGGCATACCGTTTTATTCCTACTGGCTCAACATGAAGTTTAACCTTGCCATGGAAAAAACCCGCCTGGACGAGCCCCTGCAGTTATGGCTGTTGTTGCACGCTTCCGGGGGGTTGCTGGCGGTCGCGGTGCTGGGGCTGGTCGGGCATGTCCGGCGGCGCGGGTTTGTGTTCGCGCTGCTGGTCCTGGTGATGATCCCGCACCTGCTGACCAGACACCGCGAATACCGCTATATCTTTGCCACCGTGCCGTTGTGGCTGATACTGTATGCCGATGTGGTTGCGGTGGCCGCAAAGCGGTTTGCAAACGCCGGCGCGTGGATACGCCGCGCGGGGGTGGGAGGAGTGGCGGTGGTGTCGGTGGCCGGCGTTCTCAATGCGATCCCGTATCAGAACAACATCTACAGAAGTTTTTCCAATGAAAGCAGTCACTACAGTTTCATCCGCAACCGCGACCCGAGTTTGCAACTCTACCGCCGTTTGAGCGAAAGCGACGCCGTGTCCGGTGTGCTGGACGCCTCTCAGATTCATGCCACCAGCGGCGGGTATTATTACCTGCACCATAAGATTCCTTTCTATGACCAACACGTGTGGAGAGGAATCGCGGACGTTGATCTCAGCCCTGAGCACTATGCCAGCCATATCATCACCACAACCACCCCGGGTGGAGGCAGCCCCGCGAACGTTCGGGACACCGTGACAGGACAACCGGCTCATGCATTGCGTACCGACTACGGGTATGAACTGTTTCCGATCTTAATCGGCGATTCGGACAGCGGGGAATTGGTGTATTGGAGCACGCCCGAGCGGCGCCAGCCGCAACCGGGCTACACCAAAGTGGAACAGGCGGGCGACTTGATATTATGGCACAACCGCAACGCGCCCCCGTCGATGCCATGGCGAGACTATGTGATCTACCCCTTCTCCGAGCCCAGGGCGCTCGAGTTCCTGCAAATCCGTTTTGGCACCCGCGACATCCGCCGTCCGCCGCCTAACTGGGGTATTGACTTCAAGGCCGGCGAATGAATGATGGATGCGGTTTCCTTTCATCGCCAACCGGCCCGTCCGCGCATCCAACAGCCGGCCCGCCGGGTGCGGAGGGCAGCGCGGCTGACCCCGGCGGAGCCCAAGGCCGCGTTGGTGCGGTGATCTTCATCGCATATCACAGCGCGGCGCTTGCGCCGGACCATGCACTGATACCGTCACCCTTCGCGGCCGAACAAACCCAACGGTAGAATCCGCACCCGCAGGCCGATGCGTTTTTTGGCCGCCCGGCCCGCCCTTTTGCAGCGGCCGAGAGGCATGATGCTTCCGGCCTCAAGCATTTCATGCCCGGCTGTAGAACAACCTCACCCGCTCCTTCTGCACGCGAAAAATTCGCGCAACAACGCACCGCATTGGTGCGCCTCAATACCGGCGACGACCTGGCAGCGATGGTTCAGGAAAGGGGATTCCAGCAGGTTCAGTGCCCCGCCCGCAGCGCCGAATCGCCGGTCGCGCGCGCCGAACACCAGTCGGTCGATGCGCGCGTGGGCGATGGCGCCGGCGCACATGACGCACGGCTCCAGGGTCACATACAGGCAGGCGCCGGCCAGGCGGTGGTTGCCGAGGGCGCGGGCGGCGTCGCGGATGGCCAGCATTTCCGCGTGTGCACCGGGGTCGCACAAGCCGACAGTGCGGTTGTAGCCGCGGCCGATGATCTCGCCGTCCAGCGCCACCACCGCGCCGACCGGCACCTCGTTCGCATCCCGCGCCTGGCGCGCCATGTCCAACGCCGCGGCCATGCACACGCGGTCGGTTTCAATGTCGATACCGCGGCCATGCGCGCTCATTCCCACTCGATGGTCGCCGGCGGCTTGCCGGAGATATCGTAAGCGACGCGACTGACGCCGCGCACCTCGTTGATGATGCGCGTGGAGACCGCCTCCAGCAGCGAATACGGGAGTCGCGCCCACTTCGCGGTCATGAAATCGACCGTCTCCACCGCCCGCAGCGCGATAACGAACTCGTAGGCGCGGTTGTCGCCGACCACGCCGACCGATTTGACCGGCAGAAACACCGCGAACGCCTGGCTGACGCGGTGATACCAGTCGTGCTTTTGCAGTTCCTCCAGATAAATCGCGTCGGCGCGGCGCAACAGGTCGGCGTA
This sequence comes from Gammaproteobacteria bacterium, assembly GCA_028817015.1. Taxonomy (GTDB): domain Bacteria; phylum Pseudomonadota; class Gammaproteobacteria; order Arenicellales; family Poriferihabitantaceae; genus JAHRAW01. Next base: position 27,156 of record JAPPQJ010000037.1, on the reverse strand, counting down.
TTCTTTCTTAACCTCGCCGAGAATGCGCACGCCGAGACCGGGGCCGGGAAACGGATGGCGGCCGATGAGGTCGGCCGGCAGGCCCAGTTGCAGGCCGATTTTGCGCACCTCGTCCTTGAACAATTCGCGCAGCGGCTCCAGCAGTTTAAGTTTCATCCGCGCCGGCAGCCCGCCGACATTGTGGTGCGACTTAATCACCCGCGCCGCGCCGTGCGCATGCCCGGCCGACTCGATGACATCCGGGTAGATGGTGCCTTGCGCGAGCCACGCAGCGCCGTTGATCAACTTCGCCTCCTGCTCGAAAATTTCCACGAACAAGTTGCCGATGACTTTGCGTTTGCGTTCCGGGTCGGCGACGCCTTTCAGTCGGTCGAGGAACCGCGCTTTGGCATCGACGCGAATCACGCGCACGCCCAAATGCTCAGCGAAAGTGCGCATCACCAAGTCGCCTTCGTTCAAGCGCAGCAGGCCGGTGTCGACGAAAATGCAGGTCAGTTGCGCGCCGACAGCCTTCTGCAGAAGCGCCGCGGTCACCGCCGAGTCGACGCCGCCGGACAAGCCCAGCACCACCGCCTCGCCACCGACTTGTTCGCGCATGTCGGCGACTAATCGGTCGACGATGTTATCCGGGGTCCAGTCGCGCCCGCAGCCGCACAAATCGTGGACGAACCTCGACAAAATCTCGCGCCCGGCCGCGGTGTGGGTGACCTCCGGGTGAAACTGCACGCCGTAGAACCGCCGCGCCTCGTCGGCGATGGCGGCCAGCGGCGCGTTGGCGGATGCGGCGATGGCGGCGAAGCCGTCCGGCAGCGCGGTCACGCGGTCGCCGTGGCTCATCCACACATCGAGGCGCGTGCCGCTTGCGCCAAGCAACGCGCTGTCGGCGCAGGTCTCAATTTGCGCGTGGCCGTATTCGTGGCGGTCGGCGCTCGCCACCGCCCCGCCCAACTGCGCGGCCATAGTCTGCAGGCCGTAGCAGATGCCGAGGATCGGTTTCCCCATGCCGAAAATCCCGGCCGGCGCGGCGGGTGTTTGCGCAGCATCACCGCCCGCCGCCGACGCCGGCCCGCCGGACAAAATCAACCCGTCCGGCGCAAACGCCGCGATGTCCTCAAACGCCGCATTCCCCGCATAAATCTCGCAATACACCCCCAGTTCGCGCACGCCGCGGGCAATCAGTTGCGCGTATTGCGCGCCGAAGTCGAGGATGAGAATGCGGTGGCGGACGACCAACGGCGTCACCCCCGCTGATAATTCGGCGCTTCCTTGACCACCGACACATCGTGCACATGGCTTTCCTTCATGCCGGCGCCGGTGATGCGCACGAAGCGGGCGCGGGCGCGCATTGCTTCGATGTCGGGGTTGCCGGTGTAGCCCATGCTGGAGCGCAGGCCGCCCATTAACTGGTGGATGATGTTGACCATCGGCCCCTTATACGGCACCCGCCCTTCGATGCCTTCCGGCACCAACTTGTCGGCGCTGTCCACGCCGTCCTGAAAATACCGGTCGCGCGAGCCTTTTTGCATGGCGCCTAATGAGCCCATGCCGCGGTAGGATTTATACGACCTGCCCTGGTAGATTTCGATTTCCCCCGGCGCTTCGTCGGCGCCGGCTAACAAACTGCCCACCATCACCGAGTGCGCGCCGGCGGCGATGCTCTTGGCGATGTCGCCGGAGTAGCGGATGCCGCCGTCGGCGATGAGCGGCACCCCGCTGCCTTGCAGGCCCTTTTTCACCGCCTGCACGGCGTGGATTTGCGGCACGCCGACCCCGGCCACGATGCGCGTGGTGCAAATCGAGCCGGGCCCGATGCCGACCTTGACCCCGTCGGCGCCGGCCTCGACCAAGTCGCGGGCCGCGGCCTCGGTGGCGATGTTGCCGCCGACCACCTGCACCTCGGCGTATTCGCGCTTAATGCACCGCACCCGCTCCAGCACCCCGGCGGAATGGCCGTGCGCGGTGTCCACCACTATTGCGTCGACACCGACCGCGACTAACGCCTCGACGCGCTCATCGGCGTCGGCGCCCACACCGACCGCTGCCGCCACCAGCAACCGCCCGTGGCGGTCGCGGCAGGCGTTGGGGAAATCGCTGGATTTCTGGATGTCCTTGACCGTGATTAAGCCCTTCAAGTTGCCGCCGGCGTCGACCACCAACACCTTCTCGATGCGGTGCCGGTGCAGGAGATTCTCCACCTGTTCGGAGGCCGCGCCTTCCGGCACCGTGACCAACTTGTCCTGCGCGGTCATCACCGAACTCACCGGCGTGTCGAGGGATTTCTCGAACCGCAAATCGCGGCTGGTGACGATGCCGATGGCGCGCGGCCCGTCCACCACCGGCACGCCGGAGATGTTGTGGCGGCGCATTAAGTCCAGCACATCGCGCACCCGGGCGGTTTTCTCCACGCGCACCGGGTCGCTGATGACGCCGCTTTCGTGCTTCTTAACCCGGCCCACCTCCGCGGCCTGCTGCTGCGGGGAAAGGTTGCGGTGAATGACGCCGACGCCGCCGGCCTGGGCCAGGCAAATCGCGGCGTCAGCGCCGGTAACCGTGTCCATGGCCGCCGACACCAACGGGATGTTGAGGGTGAGATTGCGGGTGAAACGGGTCTTCAAAACGACTTCGCGGGGCACAACCGCCGACTGTGCGGGAAGCAGCAGAACGTCATCGAAGGTCAGCGCCAGCTCTATGGATTCCATGGCCGGATTATACAGCAAGCGATGCCGAGTCCGGCATTGTTTCAGCCCTCCTCCTGGCGCGCTTGGAGGGCCGGGGTTTTGATCTGGTGCGTTGGCCGGGGCGGAGCGCCCGTATACAAAGGGGAAGCGGCCGGCGGGCCGGTGGCGGTGAACAGGCGGCCCCGGACACCACCGATGAAGCGCGGCCCCGGTCCGGCCCCGGCACGGGTCGCACGCCCAAACCCCGGTGGAATTGATTCGCCGTTGTTCATCAAGCATAATCATGCCCAAAACCCCTTGTTCTCGGAGGCTCGTGCAGTGGCCGTTTTCAAAGAAGCGCTCCAACTCCAGCAGGTACCGTTGTTTTCCGGCCTGGACAGCAAGCAACTTAAACTGCTGGCGTTTACCTGCGAGGTGTTCGATTTCGCCGACCAGGATTATCTGTTTCACCAGGGCGACGCCTCGGATTGCGTTTATGTGATCCTCAACGGTATGGTCGAGATCATCGGCAGCGACGCGGACGGTAAGCCGGTGCTGCTGGCCACCTCGCCGGAAAACAGCCTGATCGGCGAAATGGCGGCCTTAGGCGGCGGCGACCGCACCGCCGGCGTCAAGGCGCGCGGCGCGGTCACCGCCCTTAGCATTCCCAATCACAGATTCCTGGAGTTAATCACCGGCAACCCCCAGGTGGCGCTGCATGTGATGCAGAATCTCACCGCCAAACTGGCCGAGACCAGCCGCCATGCCGCCGACTTGCAGTCCCGCCTTGACCGGCTGGCGGATGAATAAATGAGCGCCCGGGCGCGGGCGTGCAAAACCCTTTGCCGGCGCCGGACGGCGAGACGGCCCGATTGCCGGCTCAAGTTCCCGACCTGATTCCCCGTCATGGAAAAGTCCATTTACAAATACATCCTGCGGCACACCAGGAAGGATCAGATATGGCTGGTGTTGCTGACCTTGTCCTCGATGCCGCTGGTCTATTACTCGCTGGAAATCCCCAAACTCATCATCAACAAGGCCATCGGCGGCGGCGCCGTGATCTTCGAGGTGCTCGGCTATGAACTGACTCAAATCCAGTATCTGCTGCTGCTCAGTTTCCTGTTTTTGGCCATGGTGATCATCAACGGCGGGATGAAATACATCATCAATGTATACCGGGGCGTGCTTGGCGAGCGCATGCTGCGGCGCTTCCGATACACTTTGTATACCCGCATCCTGCGCTTCCCCCTGCCCCATTTCAAAAACATCAGTTCCAGCGAAATCATCCCGATGGTGACCGCCGAAACCGAGCCGCTGGGCGGTTTTATCGGCGATTCGGTGGCCTTGCCGGTGATGCAGGGCGGCTTGCTGATCACCTATCTGTCGTTCATCTTCGTGCAGGATTTCTGGCTCGGGCTGGCCGCCATCGCGCTGTATCCGCCGCAGATCTACCTGATTCCCCGGCTCCAGCACAAGGTCAATGAACTCAGCAAAACGCGCGTGCAGAAGGTGCGCAAGTTAGCCGACCGCATCGGCGAATCGGTCGCCGGCATCGCCGACATTCACGCCAACGACACCGGCCATTTCGAGCGCGCCGACATCAGCCGGCGGCTGGGCGGCATCTTCGGGGTGCGCAATGAAATCTACCGGCGCAAATTTTTCATCAAGTTCCTCAACAACTTCCTGGCCCAGTTGACCCCGTTCTTTTTCTATTCCATCGGCGGCTACCTGGTGCTGACCAACGAGTTGTCATTGGGCGCATTGGTGGCGGTGCTGGCCGCATACAAGGACATTGCCCCGCCGTGGAAGGAATTGCTTAAGTTCTACCAGATTACCGAGGACATCCGGGTCAAATACGCCCAGATCATCGAGCAATTCGCCCCCGACGGGATGCTCGACCCGAAGACCCTGGAAGCCGCCGACCCCCCTCCGCCGGCGCAGCCGCTGGCCGGAAAACTGCACGCCAACCGCCTGAGTTACGCCGAGGACGGCGTGACCCGGGTGGACGAATTCAACTTCGAGACCGACAGCAACCGCCACAGCGTTATCCTCAGCAAAGACGGCACCGCCGGCGACGAGTTGACCCAACTGCTGGCGCGGTTGCTGACCCCCAGTTCCGGGTCGCTCAGCGTCGGCGAGGCCGACCTGCACGCCCTGCCCGAATCGGTGACCGGCCAGCGCATCGGCTATTGCTCCGCCACCTCGCGGCTGTTCAACGCCTCGATTGGCGACAATCTGTATTACGGCCTGAAACACCAGCCGCAAACCGCCCCCGATGCGTCCGCGGCGCGCCGCGCCCAAATCAAGGAATCCCTCGCCTCCGGCAACTCCACCCAGGACATCGACGCCGACTGGGTGAACATCGGCCTGTCCGGGGCCGGCGACCCGGCGCAATTCCGCCAAACCGTGATGGACATCATTGAATGCGTGGAACTGGACGACGAATTGCTGACCCTGGCACTGCGCACCGAGGGGGACATCGACATCCCCGGGCGGCTGGCCGACCAGATCGTCACCCTGCGCGGCCAGTTGATCGATCAAATCAACCAGATTGAGGGGGGCGCGATCATCGAGCCGCTGGACTCGGACAAATACATCCACAACCTGACGGTGGAGGAAAACCTGCTGTTCGGCACGCTCAAGGAGCGCATGCCGGTGGCCGATTTCCTGGCCGCCAATCCGCGGCTGGGCGGGGGCATTCTGGACACCACCGGCCTGCGCCGGGACCTCAGTGACATCGGCCTGGAGTTGGCCGGCCTGATGGTCGAGTTGTTCTCGGATGTGCCCGATGACAGCGAGTTATTCGAGCAATTCAGTTTCATCAAGGCCGCCGACCTGCCCGACTACCGGCGCCTGGTGGCCGAAGCCGGCGCCGGCGGTGCAGGCGCGATGAGCCCGCAACAGCAGGCCCGGTTGTCGGCGGTCAGTTTCAAACTGTGCCCGGCCCGCCACCGCCTGGATTTGATCACGCCGCCGATTCAGGAAAAGGTGCTGGCCGCCCGGAAAGAGCTCATGCGCGAATTGGGGGCGGACAACGATCAAATCCGGTTTTTCGACCGAAACCGGTATAATCCCGGCATGTCGGTGCAGGAAAACCTCCTGTTCGGCAGAATCACCTACGCCAAAGGGCACTTGCAGCCGCGCGTCACCGAAACCATTAGAAACACCCTCAAAAGCACCGGGTTGAACCAGGAAATCGTGCTGGCCAGCCTGAACTGCCCGGCCGGCGCCGGCGGCTCCAAGTTGGCGCCCAACGCCCAGCAGAAACTGACTTTGGCCAGGGCGCTGCTTAAAAACCCGGACATCCTCATCATCAACAACACCCTGTCAGGGCTGGACGGCAAGAGTTTTTCCCGCATCCTGGACCGCATCATCGCCCGGCGCCGGGGCCGCAACTTGATTTGGGCGCTGAACGACCCGGCGCTGGCGGCGCGCTTTGACCGGATTTTGGTCGTGGAAAAGGGCAAACTGATCCATCACGATTCACCCCGGGCATTGTCAAAGGTGATTGAAAACCTTTAGCATACCGGTCGTCTTGCCGACCGGCGCGCAATCGCCCTCCTGCCGCGCCGCCGCGCTTGCCGGTGGCGGGAGTGCAGGCCGGGCTGATTCTTGATTAAACCCGGTTAAACCCGGTTAAACCCGGTCAAACTCGGTTAAACTTGATTAAACATCTTCCCGGATAGACGACATGCCGACTTTTCTCCGCTTACCGCCGTTCCCCGCCGCCATCGCGTGGCTGGCCGCCGTGCTCCTGGTCACCGCAGCACCGCCGATGCACGCCGGCCTCGCCGACCTGGATGAGACCGAAATACCGGCCGCCACCGCCAAGCAGGCCCGCGTGCTCAAGCTCATCACCTATCTGGTCGATAAATCCCACTACCGCAAAAAGGACCTGGATGACGACTTTTCCGCTGAGGTGCTAAAGGCGTATCTCACCAAACTCGACCCCGGCAAGATTTTTTTCCTGCAATCCGATATCGACCAATTCCACTCCTTGCGCCACCAGTTCGACAACTTCATCCGTGACGGCAACATCCGGCCCGCCTTCAACATTTACAGCATTTTCAGAACCCGGCTGGAGCAGCGAATTGAATATGCGCTCGAGCGCTTGAACAGCCCGCTGGATTTTGATCGCGACGAAGAATATCTGTTTGACCGCAAGGAAGCCGGCTGGGCCGCCGACAGCGCCGAACTGGATGATGTGTGGCGCAAACGCATCAAGAACGACATCATCGGCCTGCGCCTGGCCAACAAGGCCGAGGAGGAGGTGCTCGAGACGCTGGAGAAGCGCTACACGCACCTGGCGCGCCGCACGCGGCAATTCAAGTCGAACGACGTCTTTGCCACCTTCGCCAACGCCTATGTCAACACCATCGACCCGCACACCGCCTATTTTTCGCCCCGCGCCAGTGAAAACTTCCACATCCAGATGCGCCTGTCGCTGGAGGGCATCGGCGCGGTGTTGCAGACCGACGGCGAGCACACTCAAGTGCGGCGCGTCATCCCCGGCGGGCCGGCCGGCCTCGCCGGCGACCTCAAAGCCGGTGACCGGATTATCGGGATTGCCCAGGGCGGGCCGGGCGACCAGGAAATCGTCGATGTGATCGGTTGGCGGCTGGACGATGTGGTGGACTTGATCCGCGGCCCCAAAGACTCGCTGGTCAGCCTGGAAATTCTGCCCGCCGGCAACGACATAGACGGCTCCAGCCGGGTGATCACGATACAGCGCGACACCATTAAACTGGAGGAGCAAGCGGCCAAAAAGCGCATACTGAAGGTCGACACCGAGCGCGGGGAATCCACTATCGGCGTGATCGATCTGCCGTCTTTCTATGCCGATTTCAACGGCATGCAAAAGAAACTGCCCGACTACCGCAGCACCACCCGGGATGTGCGAAAACTGCTCGCCGAATTTCAACCGGGGGAGATCGACGGGCTGATCATCGACCTGCGCGGCAACGGCGGCGGCGCGCTGACCGAGGCCATCTCCCTCACCGGCCTGTTCATCCGCAAGGGCCCGGTGGTGCAGGTGCAAAACGCCGGCGGCCAGATTAAGGCCGACCATGACCCGGACCCGGAAATCGTCTATGACGGGCCGCTGGCGGTGCTGGTTGACCGCCACAGCGCCTCGGCTTCGGAAATTTTTGCCGGCGCCATCCAGGATTACCGCCGCGGATTGATCATCGGCGAACCTACCTATGGCAAAGGCACGGTGCAGCACCTGGTCAACCTCAATCAACTGCAAAAAAATGACGACGATCTGGGGCAATTGAAGCTGACCGTCGCCCAGTTCTTTCGCGTCAACGGGGGCAGCACCCAGCACCGCGGCGTGGTTCCCGACATTATCTGGCCGAGCGCCGACGGCGGCGAGCAATCCGGGGAGCGGGCCTATGAAAATGCCCTCCCCTGGCGGCAAATCGGGGGCGCCGAGTTTAAGCGCTTCCGGGACGAGCCGGCCCCGGCGGTCCTGGAGCGCATCCGCAGCCGGCATGAGCAGCGCATACAAGCGAGCCCTGAATTCCGGTATTTCATCGACGTCGCCAGAATTAACGCCGAACTCGGCAAAAAAAAATCGGTCGTCCTGAAGCAAAGCGCCCGCGAGCAGGAGCGCGAGCGGCGCGACCAGCAGCAACTTAAACTGGAAAACGATATGCGCCAGGCGCTGGGGCAGGAAACGCTGTCGTCGATGGAAATGCTTGACCAGGAAAACAAAGAAAAATCAGACCCCTCCGAGGCCGCCGAAGCCAGCGAAGAAAAACCGGACGCCCACCTTCGGGAAGGCGGTAATATCCTGAGCGATTACCTGTATGTGCTGAAATCCGAGAGCAGTCGCGGCGGCGCCATTGCCACGCAAAGCGAAGCCGAGGCCGAACCGCCGCTGAACAATTGAAAATTCCGGCCCGCGCCCGCGTCTGTGTTGCGGGCCGGACAAAACAAAATCGCGCCGATCTTTTGCGGCAACCGGCCCCGTCAATATCCAGGCCGGGTTTCGCATTGAGCGGCATCCGCAGCCGATGAAATATTCCCGTTTTTCCGGCCAGTTCAAGCGCGACAGCGGCATCCTGCGGTTGATGAGCGATCTCGGAGACGCGCTCAACCGCGGCGCCGACATCCACATGCTCGGTGGGGGCAACCCGGCCGCCATACCCGAAGCCGGGGCGGTGTTCCGCGCCGAAATGGAAAAGATGCTCGCCGACGGCTCGGCGTTCGAGCAAATGATCGGCAACTACGACGCGCCCCAGGGCAACGCCGCCTTCATCGAAGCGCTTGCCGCCCTGCTCGCACAACGCCTCAACCGGCCGCTCGGCCCCGCCAACATCGCCGTCACCAACGGCAGCCAATCCGGTTTCGGCGTGCTGTTCAACCTGTTCGCCGGCCGCTATCCGGGCGGCGTCTTCAAAAAAATCCTCCTGCCGATGACCCCCGAATACATCGGCTACGCCGATGTCGGGCTGGGCGAGCAGCCGATCTTTGCCGCCCACAAGCCGCTCATCGAAGACACCGGCGGGCGCTTCTTCAAATACAGGGTGGATTTCGATCATCTCGAGTGCGCCGCCGAGGTCGGCGCAGTGTGCATTTCCCGCCCCACCAACCCCACCGGCAATGTGGTCACCGACCAGGAAATGGGCCGGTTGTGCGCCCTGACCCGGGATGCCGGCCTGCCGCTGATCGTCGACGGCGCATACGGGCCGCCGTTCCCCGGCATCGTCTTCAACCGGGCCAGGCCGCTGTGGGAGGAGCACATCATCTTGTGCTTAAGTCTGTCGAAACTGGGCTTGCCGGGCGCTCGAACCGGGATTATCGTCGCCAACCCCGATGTGATCAGCCGGGTCACCGGCGCCAACGCGATCTTCACGTTGGCCCCCGGGCGCTTCGGCCCGTCGCTGGTCACCCGGCTGTTGCAAAGCGGGGAATTGTTGGCGTTGTGCCGCGACATCATCGCGCCCTACTACCGGCGGCGGTCGCGCCGGGCCATCGATCTGGTCAACGAGGAAATGGCCGATTTGCCGGTCAGGATACACAACTCGGAGGGCGCGATTTTTCTGTGGCTGTGGTTTCCCGACCTGCCGATTTCCAGCGAAACCCTGTATCAACGCCTGAAGCGGCGCGGCGTGCTGGTGGTCGCCGGCCAACACTTTTTCCCCGGGCTGGAGCAACCCTGGCGGCATCGGCACGAGTGTATCCGGGTGACCTACGCCGCCGATGAAAACCAGGTGGAACGCGGCATACGGATCATCGCCGAGGAAGTCCGGCGCGCCTACTCAGGCGGCGCATAATCCCGCTCACCCGGCGCGACTGTCTGCTATTATCGGCGCCCGGCCAAACCCCGACAGCAATGGCTAAACTACTGGTAATCGACGAGCAGCGCGACGCCCGGGTTCCCTTTTTGCGGGGAATGCTGACCAGGTCGCTGCAGGATGCCGGCCTGGAATTCACCGAGGCCTATCAACTGGCCACCAACATTCGCGATGATCTGGACGACACCGAGGTCATCACCACCGGGGATTTGCGCGCGCGCATCATCGACGCCCTCGCCGAAGAGCACCCCGGCAAGGTGCTGCGGCGATACAGCCGCGAAGACCTGTATCGGGAAAACCTCCAGGTGGTATACAGCGACGGCCACAGCGCGCCCTTTTCCCGGGGCATCCACGCCCAGCGCCTGGAGAGTTGCTCCCTGCCGCCAGGCAAATGCAACGCCATCGCCCGCCTCATTCACAGCAAGTTGGTGCGCGACAAACAGCGCCAGATTACGACCGCGGAACTGACCTCGGTCACATACCGAACTATTGTTAAGGAACTGCATCAGGAATATGCCGACTACTATTTGATTTGGAATGATTTTATCGACAACGATCAGCCGCTGCTGGTGCTGATCGGCGGGGTTCCCGGGGCCGGCAAGAGCAGCGTCGCCACCGACCTGGCCAACAGCCTCGGCATCGTGCGCACGCAGTCCACGGATATGCTAAGGGAGGTGATGCGCATTCTCATCCCCGAGCGCGTTTCACCGCTGCTGCACAAGTCGTCATTCAACGCCGGCAACGCGGTGGACAGCGCCGAACTCAATGTGGTCAAGGACGAGGAACACCTGGTCTACGGCTTTCAGCGCCAGAGCGAACTGGTGGAAGTGGCGTGCCAGGCGGTGTTGCAACGCGCCATCAACGAGCGCGTGTCGATGATTGTCGAGGGCGTCCACATCCGGCCAACGCTGTTGCCGCACATTTGCGGAGGCGATGCGGTCATCGTGCCGTGCGTCCTGTGCGTGCTCGACAAAAACGCGCTGATTAGCCGCATTAAGGGGCGGCGGGAGAAAACCCGCCAGCGCCGGGCGGCGCGCTACCTGAAAAAAATAGACGACATCTGGCAATTGCAGTCGGCCCTGCTGTCGGAGGCGGACAACGACGACATTCAAATTCTGAACAACCTCGACCGCGAAGAAACGGTCAACGAAATCATCAAAACCATTAACTTGACCATCGCCGCCACCTACAACAAACGCCGTCTGGCGTCGCTGCGGGCCAAATACCGGTGAAAAACAAAGGCCTGGTGTTCATCCTGGACGGGCTGGGCGACCGGCCGTGCCCGCAACTGGGCGGCCGAACCCCGCTGCAAGCGGCCCGGACGCCGACCCTCGACGGTCTGGCGCAACGCCACCAATGCGGGATGATGGACCCGCTGATGCCGAACCGGCCGGTGGGCACCCACACCGGCATCGGCATCCTGTTCGGATTACCGCCCGCCGAGGCCGTGCGCCTGCGCCGCGGGCCGGTCGAGGCGGCCGGACTCGGACTGGACTTTCGCCCCGGAGACATCCTGTTGCGGGCCAATTTTGCCTGTGTGGAAAGGAGCGCGCGCGGCCTGCGCATCCTCGACCGCCGCGCCGGGCGCATTCGCGACCAGGTCGAGTCGCTGTGCGCCGTGCTCCAAGACCTGGAAGTCGGGCCCGGCATCACCGCCAGCGTGCATCCGGCGACCCAGCACCGGGCGGTGGTGCGGTTGCGCGGCGACCGACTGTCGGCACAGGTCAGCGACACCGACCCGGGCGGGCCGGCCATGCACCTCGGCATCCTCGACGCCGTACCCGAAAACGCCGGCGCGCAATCCACCGCCGACGCGGTCAACCGCCTGACCCGGCGCGCCCACGAACTGTTGCGGGACCACCCGGTCAATACCGCGCGCGTCGAACGAGGGCAGCCCGCGGCCAACGGGCTAATCCTTAGGAGCGCGGGCGCCCATCAGCCGCTGCAAACCCGCCTCTCGCATCTCGGCCTCAAGGTGGCGGCGGTGGCCGGCGAGACCACCGTACTGGGGCTGGCCAAACTGCTTGATTTCCACTGCTATAACAGCCCCCGTTTCACTTCGCTGCCGGACACCGATCTCGGCGAAAAACTCCGGGTGGCGGTCCGGGCACTCGAGTCTCATGACCTGGTGTTTGTACACATCAAGGGCACCGACACCGCCGCGCACGACAAAAACCCGCGCCTCAAGGCGGACTTCATCGGCCGCTTTGACCGCGCACTGGGGCGCCTCGACCTGAGCGGCAGCGTGGTCGGGGTGTGCGCCGACCACTCGACCGATTCGCTCAGCGGCGAACACACCGGCGACCCGGTGCCGGTGCTGGTCGGCAGCCCCGGCGGCCGGCGAGACGCCGTCAGCCGCTACAACGAGGCCGATTGCACGGCCGGCGCGCTGGGCCGGGTCACCGCCGAGGAGTATCTAACCAGGGTGCTGGATGCGATGGGCGCGCTGCATAAGCGCCCGCCCGGCAGACGGCCGGACGCGCAGATGCCTTCCGCCGCGGGGACGGCTCCGGTGGAGGCCGCCGAAACCCCCAAAACCGCACCGAAAACTTAGCGCCCGTTAGCGTGCGTAAACCATCCCTGTGGCAAAGAATTCCACCGTCCTGGCCGGCACTTCGCCCATCACGGTGACGCGGTAGTCGCCGATAGTGCGGCGGTAGGCCTGCACCGCGCCCATCCGGGTCAGCCCTTCCCTGACGCTGGCGTGCCCGGAGCCCGCCGGCTTAATGAAAACCGACAGCGTGGATAAGCCGTCGCTCCAGATCAAATGCTCGATCTCCCAGCCGCCGACCGGCGACATGCGGCGAATGCGTTTGTTCAGCCGGTAGCCGGCCGGGAGTTGGCTGAATTGCCAGTTGGACTCGCCGGATGCCCCCCCGGCCGGGGCGGCGGAAACCGGCGGCGCGTCGCGGCCATACCATTTAAGTTGGTCCTTGCTGGTCACGGCCTGCAGGTCCTGGTCGCTGATTTCGCTGTCAAAATCGATGGTCACGAACAGGTATTTTTCCATCACCCGCCGGTCGCGGCCAACCAGGTCGGAGCGCAGCAGCAAACCGGTTTCCAGGTCCGCCCACAGGTGGTATCCGTAGCGGAAATCGTCGTTCGGGGTGACGTCGATGCGCTGTGCCATGCGGTCGGCGATGCGCTCAGTGCCGGCTTCGGTGAAGCGGTAGTTGCGTTTAATGCGCTCCAGGTCGCCGACCTCGATGCGCGGGAAACCGCGCTGCAAGGACTGGCGGGAATCTAACACGCCGACCTTCTGGTCGGGCATATAGCACCAGATGTGGTCCTTGTCGCGCACCACTTCCCGGGTCTCGCCGTTCAAGGAATAGAACCGCTCCTGCAGCATTTGGTCCTTGACCCGGTGCACCACATGGGTGGCCTCGAGTTCGCCGTCGTAGGCGTTCACGAACACCCCGGAAAAACTCACGCTGGCGGCGGCGTGGTTGATCTTCATCAGCCACGCTTCCGGGTCGGCGCCGGCGCTTTCCGCAAGCCCGGCCAGCAACAAGCCGGTCAACCCCGCTAATCTGAAAGGATTGAAACGGCTGAAACGGCGCGCAACGCCGCGCACCGGCGCACCGCAACACCGCGCCGCGTGCCGACACCGCCGGCCGCCGGCATCGACGCCAGAGTCAGCGGTCAAGCGGTTGGCTGCCGACCAGTTTGGCATAGACAATGAGGCCGTTGAGACCGGGCGAAGACGCGAATTCGCCGTGCTGGGCGAGCATCTCCCTGAATTCCTGCCCGGGGCGGGCCGGCTGGGCGGGGGCGAGTTGGGCAACCGGGGTGCCGCCGCCGTCCCGGGCCGGGTTCAAAGAGATGACCGCGATCAGCGCCAGCGAAGCGGCAAGCGCCACCACACCGGCCGATTTCCACGCCATCGAGAATCGACGCCGCGCCCCGGGCACCGGCGCCAGCACCCGCGGCTCTTGCTCGAGCCGCCTGCCGATGCGGGCGCTGAGATCGGCGCCGGTCTGCGCGACCTCGCCGCGCAGCACGCAGCCGATCAAATGGTAGTGGCGCCAGGCCTCGCCGGCGCCGTGGTCGGCCAGGATATGGTCGAACAAATGGTGCCGCTGGTCGGGGCTGCCCCGGCCGTCGATTAATTCGGAAATCTTCTCGCTCATCGCTCTTTCACCTTTCACCGTGGCGGTAAACCGCATGTCGGTTAGTCGCCATTCAAGCGCGTTAGTTCATCCCCAAGTATTTTTTATTGCGCACCCGCCGCCCGTCAATCCAGCAGCGGCTCCATGGCCTGCTGGATCGCCTCCCGGGCGCGGAAGATTCTGGACCGCACCGTGCCGATCGGGCAATTCATCGCCTCGGCGATATCCTCGTAACTCAGGCCCTCCAACTCGCGCAGAGTGATGGCCTGGCGCAGTTCCTCCGGCAACTCGTCGATGGCCCGCTTGATGGTTTGCACCAGTTGGTCATTTTGCCGAATCATTTCCGGGGTGTTGTCTTCCACCAGGCGCGGCGGCGTGCGCATCGGGGCCATGTCGCCGGCGTCGATGTCCTGCATCGGCGGGCGGCGGGTGGCGTTGACCAGGTGGTGTTTCGCGGTGTTGACCGCGATCCGGTACAGCCAGGTGTAAAATGCGCTGTCCCCCCGGAACCGGCTAATCGCGCGGTATGCCTTGATGAAAGCGTCCTGCACGATGTCTTCCTGCTCCAGCGGGTCGGCCACCAGGCGACTGACCAGACTCCGGATGCGGTATTGGTATTTTGCCACCAGCAGGTTAAACGCCTGTTTGTCGCCGTTCCTGACCCGCGCCACCAGGATGTTGTCGTTGCCTTGGTCTTCCATCGATTTCCCCGATTTGCAAACCCCGCCGCACAGCAAACAGCCGGGCGCCTATTGTGCATCAGCGGCAACGCGCAAACAAAGGCGCAACGCCGCCCCAATGTGAAATCACCCGGCCCATCCGGGTCCCGGCGAATCAGGACGGCTGCATATATTCCACCACCAACTGCAGCGAGCGCCGGCCCCGATACTCGTTGACCTTGAGTTGGTAGGCCGCCTTCACGAGGTCGAAGCGCGGCGCTTCCCGACCGGACTCGATGCGGCGGAAGAAAATGGCGTCGAGCGCCGCGGAGCCGTCGATGCATTGCAACACCATCTTCAAGTGCCGGTCGCCGACCACCCGCTGCTCGGTGACCCGGAATTCGCCGTCGAACAACGGCGCCGGGAAATGCTGGCCCCACGGCGACGCGGCGCGCACCAGTTCGGCGGTTTCCAGGGTCAAGTCCTGTGCGGCCAACTCCCCGTCGGTGAGGATTTCACCGTCCGGCGGGCGGCCGTTGAAATGCGCGCCAACCGTTTCGCTGAAACAGTCGGAAAAAGCATCGAACCGCCGCGCATCGATGGTCAGCCCGGCGGCCATCGCGTGACCGCCGAATTGCCGGATCAGGCCGGGATGACGGGTGCAAATGGATTCCAGCAAATCGCGCATATGCAGCCCCGCCACCGACCTCGCCGAGCCCCTCAGCCGCCCGTCATCGGCCGGCGCAAAGGCGACCACCGGGCGGTGCAGTTGATCCTTGATCCGGGACGCCACCAGGCCGACGATTCCCTGGTGCCAGTCGGCGTCAAACAGGCACAACCCGGCCCGGCCGCCGCCCGAATCATCGCCGCCTTCAAGCAGTTTGGAGACCATTTGCTCGGCCTGGCGCAGCATCGAGCTTTGCACCTGATAGCGTTGCGCGTTCATCCGACCGAGCGACTCGGCATACCGCATCGCCTCGGTCGGGTGGTCGGCGATCAGGCATTCGATTCCGGTCGACATGTGATCCATGCGCCCGGCCGCATTCAGGCGCGGGCCAATCTTGAAACCAAGATCCGATGTATCCAGATTGCGGCAGAGTCCGCCGGCGATTTCGGCCAGCGCCTTAATCCCCGGCCGGCACCGCCCGCTGCGAATCCGCATCATGCCCTGCGCGACCAGGATGCGGTTGTTGTGGTCCAGCGGCACCAGGTCGGCGACCGTGCCTAACGCCACCAAATCCAGCAACTCGGCGAGGTTCGGCTCCGCCACCGCCGGCCGCCGGCCGGGGTCAAACCAGCCCGCCGCGCGCAGGCGTTTGCGCAACGCCAGCAGCAGGTAGAACATCACGCCGACCCCGGCCAGCGCCTTGGACGGAAACTCGCAGCCGGGCTGATTGGGGTTGACGATGGCGTCGGCGTCGGGCAGTTGCCGCCCGGCCAAATGGTGGTCGGTCACCACCACCGCCACGCCGGCGGCGCGCAACAGCGCCACTCCGTCGACGCTCGATATGCCGTTGTCCACGGTGATCACCACATCCGGGCGCCTTTGCAGCGCGATGCGCGCGATGCTCTCGGACAGACCATAGCCGTGCTGGAAGCGATTCGGCACCAGGTAGCCGGCGCGGGCGGCGCCGAACGCGCGCAACCCCAGCAGCGCCACCGATGTGGCGGTGGCGCCGTCCACATCGTAATCGCCGACGATGAGGATTTTGCGCCGCTCGCTGAGCGCCCGGTGCAGGATGGCGGTGGCCGCATCCAGGCCCTTTAGGGATTCCGGCGCATGCAGATTGTTCAGCGCATAATCCAATTCGCCGCGCGTTCGCACATTGCGGTTCTCGAAAATCCGCCGAAGCAGCGGATGCAGGCGGCGCTCGCCGGCCGCCTCTTCCTCCAGGCGGCATTGCGCGCGGCGCCGGCTGATGCGCCTGGCTGGTTGCGGCATGTGGGGCATGTCTGGCGGGGGCCGATCAGGGCAGCCTCTCCAGCCGAATGCGGGCGATTTCACCGGTGACGGTGTCCAGTTTGCCGAGCGCCGCCGTGGCTGCGTTCATGTTGCGCTCACGGGTTTCCTGGGTCAGCATGATGACGGTTACATTTTCATTGGGCCGCCCGCGGCCCTTTTGCAGGATGGTGTCGATGCTGATGTCGCTGTCCCCGAAAATGCGCGTGATCGCCGCCAGTACGCCGGGGCGGTTGACCACGGTCAGGCGCAGGTAATAAGCGGTTTCCACTTGCTCAATGGACAGCAGCGGCAGGGCGGCTAACGAACCGGGCTGGAAGGCCAGGTGCGGCACGCGGTTTTCCGGGTCGGTGGTAATGGCGCGCACCACATCGACCAAGTCGGCCACCACCGAAGACGCGGTTGGCTCGGCGCCGGCGCCGGCGCCGTAATACAGGGTCGGCCCCAGCGCATCGGCGCGCACCAAAATCGCGTTCATCACGCCGCCCACACTGGCGATGAGCCGGCGTTCGGGAATCAGCGTCGGGTGAACCCGCAACTCAATGCCGTCTGCGGTGCGCCGGGCCAGGCCAAGATGCTTAATGCGGTAGCCCAGTTCGCGCGCGTAGGCGATGTCCTCGGCGCCGACCGCCGTGATGCCCTGCACATGGACGCGCTCGAATTGCAGCGGGATCCCGAATGCAATCGAAGCCAGTATGGTGAGTTTGTGCGCGGCGTCCGTGCCCTCGATGTCGAAGGCCGGGTCGGCTTCCGCGTAGCCCAGATCCTGCGCCTCCCGGAGCACCCGGTCGAAGCCGTCTCCGGCCTCCTGCATGCGGGTCAGGATGTAGTTGCAGGTACCGTTGATGATGCCCGCGAGGTATTCGATGCGGTTGGCCGCCAGCCCTTCCCGGATCAACTTGATGATCGGAATGCCGCCGGCCACCGCCGCCTCGAACGCGACCATCACCCCGCGCTGCTGGGCCTTTTCAAAAATGGTGTTGCCGTGCAGCGCGATCAGCGCCTTGTTGGCGGTCACCAGGTGCTTGCCGTTGTCGATGGCGCGCAACACCGCTTGCCTGGCCGCGCCGTCGCCGCCGATCAACTCCACCACGATGTCGACCCCCGGGTCATCGACGATGTCCCGCGGGTCAGTGGTCAACCGCAGCCCCCCGGTGTCAACCGGCCGGCGCTTCGCGGGGTCGCGCACCGCCGCCGCGGCCACGCGAATTTCGCGCCCCGCCCGGCGGCTGATTTCATCCGCGTTTCGGTGCAGCACCGCGAGGGTGCCGCCGCCGACCGTGCCCAGGCCCAGCAGGCCGACATTGACTGCTTTCACTGCTAAAAAACCGTGCTATTGCGAAAATCGGTGTTATAAGATGGCGCCATCAGGGTCAGCGCGGGGCGGCGATTTTATGAAACTTCACCTCAACAATCGACCGGATTGCCTGTTGGTGCATTCCTGCGTCCTCGGGCGGCCGGAGCACGCCGCCGATGACGCGCAGCGCGCCCGGCGCTACCATATCAAAATCGCCGGCGACTGGTATCGGCAAAGTTTGATTCTAACCCCCCGGGCGGTGGAATTGTGGGATGTCGATGAGGTTTCGGCGTTAAGCGTCCCGCATTTTGAGCGCCTCGCCGGCCTCGGCGCCGAGGTGGTGGTCCTCGGCACCGGCACGCGCGCCGCCCTGGTGCAAGGCGCCCTGACCCGCCCGCTGATGCGGCAACGCATCGGCCTGGAAGTGATGGACACCGGCGCCGCCTGCCGCACCTACAACATCCTGGCCGGCGACGGCCGCAAAGCGGTGGCGGCGTTGATCGCCTAAGCGCACCGCCTACCCTTCCCCCTGCCGGCCCCGCGCATCGCAGATCAGGCGCTTCATCTCGCCGACCGCCCGGGCAAACCCCACCGCCAGGGCCCGCGCCACAATGGCATGACCGATGTTCAACTCGTTAATCTCGGGGAGCGCCGCAACCGCCCGGGTGTTGGCGTAGTGCAGACCGTGTCCGGCGTTGACCACCAGGCCCAACTCGCCGGCGTATCGGGCGGCGGCGCTCAGCGCCTCCAATTCCCGCCTGGTGCTCGCCGGGTCGTTGGCCGCCCCGGCCGCTTCCGCGTATCCCCCGGTGTGCAATTCGATAACCGGCGCGCCGGCCTCGCGGCTGGCTTCAATCTGCCGCTGGTGCGGGTCGATGAACAGCGAGGTGCGGATGCCGGCGTCGTTGAAAGCCGCGACCAGGTCGGCGATGCGGGCCCGGTGGCGCACCACATCAAGCCCGCCTTCGGTGGTCAACTCGGCGCGGCGCTCGGGCACGATGCAGGCGTCGGCGGGCCTGATGCGCAGCGCGATGTCGCGCATTTCATCGGTGGCCGCCATTTCCATGTTAAGTTTGGTGCGGGTGCACCCGGCCATGCGCTCAAGATCGGCATCGACCACATGGCGGCGGTCTTCGCGCAGGTGCATGGTGATGCCGTCGGCGCCGGCCTCCTCGGCCTGCAGCGCCATCTCCACCGGGTCCGGGTATGCAGTGCCCCGCGCCCGGCGAATGGTGGCCACATGGTCAACATTGACCCCCAAATAAATTGGCCGAATCGCCGCCATTGGATGCCTCGTGGATGGTCCTGGATGGATTGCGGTTGCCGAAATGTAACCCAAAGCGGCGCAATTATCCGCTAAAATGCGGGCCGCCGGCGCAAATCGGTGGAACTCTCACCGGGAATCGCGACTCTATCCCTCATCACCAAAATGGGAGATTCGAAAATGAAACGAATGTCGATGACCGGCGTCGCCGTTGCCGGAATGGCTGCGATAGCCGTGGTTTCCTTTCTGTCCTTTCTGCTTTGGGAAAGGCCCGACTACGCGGCGATACGAGACGCCCAGGCCGGCGCCGCCCAAGCCGCCAATGCCGACTCCTCCCTGTCGGTCGCCACCTTCGCCGGCGGCTGTTTCTGGTGCGTGGAATCCGCCTTTGAGAAACTCGACGGGGTCAGCGAGGTGGTCTCCGGCTACACCGGCGGGCATGTCGAGAACCCCACCTATCAGCAGGTCGGCGGCGGTGGCACCGGGCACACCGAGGCGGTGCAAATCTATTACGACCCCGCCCGCATTTCCTACCCGGCCCTGTTGCATTATCTGTGGCGGGAAATCGACCCGACCGACTCGGATGGGCAGTTCGTTGACCGTGGCAGCATGTATCGACCGGCCATCTACTACCACAACGAGCGGGAAAAAACCCTGGCCGTCGAATCCCGCGACCGACTGGAGCAGTCGGGCCGCTTCGACCGCCCGATTACCATTGAGATCGCCCCGGCGCAAACATTCTACGAAGCCGAGCACTATCACCAGGACTACTACAAGACCAACCCGTATCGCTACAAAATCTACCGGCACGGCTCGGGGCGCGACCAGTTCCTGCAAAAAGTCTGGGGCGAGGACTTGCACACCGCTTATCGGGAAGACATGGAAACCGGCAGCGCCGGCGGCGTCAACAACGCCGACCCCCTGCACACCCCATACCGCCGCCCGGATGACGGCGAGATTAAGAGCAAACTGAACGAAATACAGTATCGGGTAACCCAGCACGACGGCACCGAGCCGCCGTTTCGCAACGAATTCTGGAACCACAAAAGGCCCGGAATCTATGTCGATATCGTGTCCGGGGAGCCGCTGTTCTCGTCCACCGACAAATACCGCTCCGGCACCGGCTGGCCCAGTTTCACCCGGCCCATAGACGAGCAATTCATCGTCGAGAAAAACGACTACAAACTGGTGTTCCCGCGCATTGAAGTGCGCAGCAAATACGGCGACTCGCACCTCGGCCATGTGTTCAACGACGGCCCGGCGCCGACCGGGCTGCGCTACTGCATCAACTCGGCCTCGCTGCGTTTCGTGGCCGCCAGCCAACTGCAGGAAGAGGGCTACGGCGAATACACGGCGCTGTTTGAGTAACGCCGCCACAGGATCCCCTGCCGGCATCTCCCCCCAATGGGGGGATAACGGGGTTGCTCAGCGCCGCCGTTGCCTGAGCGCCTCAAACAAAAACACCCCGGCGGCCACCGACACATTCAAACTGGAAACGCTCCCGGCCAGTGGAATGCGCGCCAGTTGGTCGCAATGCTGCCGGGTCAGGCGGCGCAGGCCGCGGTCTTCGGCGCCGACCACGATGGCGGCGGCGGCGCCCAGGTCCACCTCATACAGCGTGCGCCCGGCGGCCGCATCGCCGCCGGTAATCCAGATGCCGCGCTGTTGCAGACCCTCCATGGTGCGCGCCAGGTTGGACACCCGGAACACCGGCAACCGCCCGGCTGCGCCGGCGGCCACGCGGGTCACCGCCGGGGTCACCGGGCACGCGCCGCCCTTCGGCACAACCACCGCATCCGCGCCCGCGCCATCGGCGGTGCGCAGGCAGGCGCCGAGGTTGTGCGGGTCCTGAACGCGGTCGAGAATCAGCAGCAGCGGCGGGCCGTCCAGTGCGTCCAGCAAGCGATTGAGCCCGGCCTGGCCGGTTTGCCCGGGGTCGCCGGAAGCCGCCCGCCGCACCCGCGCGACCACCCCCTGATGCTTGACCGCGCGCGCCAGTTCATCCAGTTCCGCGCGCTCCGCCAGGCGAACCGCCACCCCCGCGCGCGCCACCTCGCGCCGCAGTCGCGCCCCCCGCCCATCGCCCCGCCGCCGGTCAACCACCACCTCCACCACCGCCGCCGGCTCCCTCGCCAGCCACGCCTCAACCGCATGAAAACCGCAGACGATTTGCTCGACGCCCCCGGCGCTTTCAGTGGATTCGAAGCCCCCCATGCCCTCAGCGCGCCGGCCGTTTTTTGCTTTTATTCGTATCATCCTGATACAAACCCTTCGGGCTGGCGCCTAAATCCGCTCCCGGCGGATTTTTTGCACTGCGGTGTTTGCGGCGTTTTTTTGCCGCCGGTGCCGGGCGGTTATCGTCGGCGCACAACTCGAAATCGATTTTGGCGTTTTCCAGACTGACCGCGGCGATGCTGACGCGCAGGGGGTCGCCGAGTCGGAATTTGCGGGCGGTGCGCTGGCCGGTGAGTTGGAAACGCAGCGGGTCGAAATGATAGTAGTCGTCGCCCAGTCCGGTGACATGCACCAGGCCGTCGATGAACAGGTCGTTCAACTGCACGAACACGCCGAATTCCGCCACTCCGGAAACCACGCCGTCGAACACCTCGCCGATTTTGTCCTGCATGAACTCCGCCTTCAGCCACGCCAGCACATCGCGGCTGGCGTCCTCTGCACGCCGCTCGGTGAACGAGCATTGCTCGGCGATTTTTTCTAAACTGACGCCGGTCGGCGCGACCGGCTGGCGCGATTTGCCGGCGCCCAGCAACCGGCGAATTTGCCGGTGCACCACCAAGTCGGCGTATCGGCGAATGGGCGAGGTGAAGTGGGTATAGACCGGGCAGGCGAGCGCGAAATGCCCGGCCGACCCGGCCGCGTATTCGGCCTGGCTCAAACTTCGCAACAGCAACATCTGCACCACCGGCGCGACCTCGCTCCGCCCCGCCACCTCGCTCACCAATGCCGCGTAGTGGGCGGCCTGCGGCGCGTCGCCGCCGCCCAGGGTCAACCCCAGTCCGCTCAGAAAGCGGCGCAACTCCACTAACGAATCGGCGCTCGGCCCGTGGTGGTTGCGGTAAATCGCGGCGTGCCCCGGGCGCTCCTGCAAAAAGCGTGCCGCGCACCCATTGGCCGCCAACATGCATTCCTCGATGAGGCGGTGCGCGGCGGTGCGCTCGCGCCGGGCGATGCGGCGGATTTTCTGCCCGCTGTCGAACTCAATGAAGGCCTCGGGGAAATCGAAGTCGATGCTGCCGCGTTTTTTGCGCTGCGCGCCGAGGGCGCGGGCGATTTCGCGCAGGTGGTCGAGATGCGGCGCCACCGCTTTCCACCGGCGGCGCGCGGCGGTGGTGCGGCGCGCCACGATGTCGTGAACCGCGCGGTAGGTCAGCCGCGCCCGGGAGTGCATCAGCCCCGGATAGAACCGGTAGGCGGTTATTTCGCCGCGCGCGTTCAGGCGCATGTCGCAGACCATGCAGTAGCGGTCCTCAAAAGGGTTCAGCGAGCAGATGCCGTTGGACAATTCCGGCGGCAACATCGGCACCACGCGGCTCGGGAAATACACCGAGTTGCCGCGCTTCAACGCTTCGCGGTCGAGGGCCGTGCCGGCGCGCACATAATGGCCGACATCGGCAATCGCCACCACCAGACGCCAGCCGCCGCCATCGGCACCGCCGGAAATCGGCTCGCCATACACCGCGTCGTCAAAATCGCGCGCGTCTTCGCCGTCTATGGTCACCAGCGGCAAGTCGCGGAGGTCGCGCCGGCTTTTGGCATCGCGGTCGCGGTCGGGTTTGACGCCTTGCAATGCTCCCTTCATCGCGTCCAGTTCGGCGCGCACTTCACCGGGCCAGTCGCCGGGGATGCCGTGCTTGCGAATGGCGATGTCGGTCTCCATGCCCGGCTGCAGTTGGCGGCCGAGCACCTCGACCACCTCGCCGACCGCGTGATGGTGCTCGGCCGGGTGGCGGATGACGCGGGCGGCGACGATGTCGCCGTCTTCGGCGGCGTGGCGGCGCTCGGCGGGAATGGTGAGGTCGCGGGCGAATCGCGAGTCGTCCGGCTCGACGAAGCCGATGCCGCTTTCCAGATGAAAATGGCCGATGATTTCGCGCTGCGGGTCCACCATCACCTCGACCACGACGCCCTCCTTGCGCCCGCGCGAGTCGATGTTTTTCACGCGGGCGAGGACGCGGTCGCCGTGCAACACCTTGCGCATCTGGCGGTGGTGCAGAAACAAATCGCCGGAGGCGTCGTCGGGGATGACAAAGCCGTAGCCGTTGGCGTGGCCGCTGACCCGCCCGGCCACGATATCCATCTCGCGCGGCAGCGCGTAGCGCCCCTTGCGGTCTTTCAGCACCAGGCCGGCGGCGCGCATGCGCTCCAAGCGCCCGGCCACGGCCTCGGCGGCCGCCCGGCGGTTGAGGTTAAAGTGCGCGCGAATCCGCGCCGGCGCCACCGGGCATTTGCTGTCGGCGAGGAATTCCAGCAGCAGCATGCGCCCCGGCACCGCCACCCGCGAATCGCCGGCCGCCCGCCAGCCGCGGGGCGGCGGCTCATCCGCCGACTGCCGCCGCGGCGAAGAGCGATGCTCTGACATTCAAGCCGGGGGCGTGGGGGAGAATATGCAGGGGTGCCCTGGTGGAAGGGCATCCCCACGCCCGCCCACTCGCCGGCGTGGCGGTAAAGGAGTTAAGCACCGGCCGGGCTTCAAAACCACATCTCGCCCTTGAACAGGATGCCGTGGGTGGTCGCGGTGTCGTCGGTTTCCAGGCGCTCGCCGCTTAGTTTCAGGCGCAGGCGCTCGCCGGAATTCCATTCCACGCCGAGGCGGTAACTGCGCTGGCCGTCGCCGAACGATACGCCGCTATACGGCGTCAGCAGGCCGGTGCCGGCGAACGCCTTGACGCCGTAGCCGGCCTTGACATCCATGCGCGCGCGCAGTTCAGGCGCGGCGTCATCGCCGGCGCCGTTACTGAACAGCCCGCCGTCCCATATCGCCTGCGAGCCGCCGGCGGTGTTACCGTAGGCGGGGCTTAGCGACAACGACAGGCCCTGGCCGTCTGCGCCCGCTTCCAGTTTCACGGCGCCACTGATGCCCCAGTCGTCGTAGTCGGCGCTGTGGCCGATTAAGCCGCGGGTGCGCCCTTCCAGCGTCAGGCCGAGGGCCGCGTTGCGGTATTTCATGCCGCCGCCCAACTCCAAGCCGCCACCGGTGCGGCCGTCGCCGTTGTCGTATCGGGCGCCGAACTCGCCGCTGGAATCCAAACTGGCGCCGCCGGCCAGTGCGCGGGTGTGGCGCAAATCCAGCAGCACGCGCACGCGGCTGGCGCTCAACTCATCGCCGAGAATGGTGCCGAGTTGGTCGCCGCTGACGGTTTTGCTGTCGTCCACCTCGGCGCGGGTGGCGAACACATCGGCCTTCACGCGCAACTCGCGGTCCCCGGCCTTCGACACCGCACCGCTGATGCCAACGCCGATGGTTTGCAGGGTCACATCGCTGGCCCGCCGCCCGCCGCGCTCCTCGATGTCCAAATCGCCGCTGCCGTAACTGGCCAGCGCCCAGCCTTCCACGCCGCTGTCGCCGCGCCAGCCGAGATACGGGCTCAAACTGGTCATCTCCAGCAACCAGTCGCCTTTCACGGCCGGGCGGCCGCTGCGCGTGGTGTCGATGCGCGAATAATCCTCGATGGCCGCCTCGCTGTATGAAAGCAGCAACCCGCCGAGCAAGCCCGCGCTCAGCCGCGCGTCGAATCCCAAGTGGGCGCTGAACAAATCGCCGTCCCACTTGGTGCTGCCGCTCTCGCCGCCGATGCCGCGGAATTCGCCGCCGCCCCAGAAAGTGCCGGCCGCACCGCCGCCGCCGCCGACTCCAAGCGGCATTTGGAACGCCGAGTTGTCCGCCATCCGTTTCCAGTCGACCGCATCGTCCGCCAGCGCTTGGAGGTTCTGCGCCGCCAGCGCGGACAGCGAGGATTGCCCGCCGAGGTTCATCGCCAACGCCGCGCCACCACCAAAACCGCCGCGCAACCGGCCGGAAACCGCCTGCATCTGCGAGTCGGCAATCGCGCGCGCGACCTCGGGCATGATGACGCGGTTCAGGGCCGCGACATCCTCATCCACCGGCGGGCCGATGGTGGCGGTGAGGGCGAACATGCCCTGCGCGTCCTCGCCGACGATGTCGGCGCGCGCGGCGTCGCCGCCGGTCAGCGCGCCGATGGTGAAGGCGAACATCTCGGTGTCGGAGTCCGGGTTGTTGTCGTCGTTGCGCGCAGTGACCACGCTGACCGTCTGCCTCACCGGGGAGACCGGGGTGAATTCCACCGTGCCGCTGCGCGCACCCTCGAAGTCGTCGCCATCCACGCGAACGGCGTTGTCGCCGGCGCCGGTTATCGCCCACGGCACGCTGATGCCGCCGCCGGCCAGTTCGGACGCCGCGCCGTTCAGGGTGAGGGTGAACTCGAAGGTGCTGCCTTCCGGCGCGCTGGTGCGGTTCGCGGACAGGGTGACGGTCCAGCCCATGACCGCGGTTGCGGTGGCGGTTGTGCCGGTGGCGACGGTGGCGGTGGCGTCGCCGGGCAGGCTGGTGGGGGTGCCGGGGGTTACGGACAGGGTTTCGCCGTGGTTTTCGCCGCCCATGTTGATTTCGGCGGCGGTGAGGGTGAAGGTGCGGGAGCCGCGGGCGACCACGCGGGCCGGGACGGTTACGGCGGTGCCGCCGACGGTGACGGTGAGCGGGACGGTTAAGTCGGTGGTCGGGATGACCTCGGTGCAGCCGGGACCGCTCTCGCCGTTGGCACAGCCGAAGTGGAGGGGGTATTCGGCGAACTGGCCGGCGACCAGGGCGGTGGGGCCGCCGGCGATGCTGAGGGCGATGGGGTCGCTGGCGGCCACGCTTACCGTGGAGGTGGCGCGGCTCAAGGCCAGGGCCGGCGCGGCTTGCGGGTCGGTGGATTCGCGGCCGCCGACTTCGCAGGTGCCGCTGGCCGGGCAGGGGTCGGTGACGGCCAGGGTCAGGGTTTCCGCGCCTTCGTTGTAGGCGTCGTTGCGCACGGTGACCGGGACATCCATACTGACCGGTGTGGTGCCGCCGGCCGGGAAGGTGACGCTGCCGCTGGGCCCGCCGTTGAATTCGTGGGCCGCGCCGTGGCTGGCGGTCACCCGGCCGCCGGCGGTGGTGGACGGGTTGTTTTCCTCGTCGGTCACGCTCCATTGCACGGTGAACGCACTCACCGGCGGGTTGCCGTTCAAGGTGATGCGAAACAGGAACGCGGTTTCGTCTTCGTTGACGGTCGCGGTCACGGTTTCGGCGGCGATGGTGCGCAGGGCGTTGGTGTTTTGGATGTCGACCGACACCGTCTCCTGGTTGGTGTCGATGACCGGGGCGGTGGCGCCGGTGAGGGCCGGTTGGAAAGCGGCGGCGGAGATTTGGACGGTCAATTCCTCGTCGGTCATGCCTTCATCGATGTCGTCGTATCGCGCCAGCACGCGCAGGGTGGCCGAGGATTGGCCAGCCGGAATAATGACGCCGCCGTCGTTGGTCAGGCCGGTGGCGACGACGGCGACTGTCATGCCGGCACAGTCGCGCACTTCCACATCGGCGTTGGATGCGGTGTTTGCCATGCCGGACGGATTCTG
This sequence comes from Gammaproteobacteria bacterium, assembly GCA_028817015.1. Classification (GTDB taxonomy): domain Bacteria; phylum Pseudomonadota; class Gammaproteobacteria; order Arenicellales; family Poriferihabitantaceae; genus JAHRAW01. The sequence goes on along the minus strand of JAPPQJ010000037.1, from coordinate 274 downwards.
CTGGGCGGTGATTTCGGTGCGGAAAGTTACGCAGATGGGGTTGGCGGCGGTGGCGGCGGTGCTGGTGGCCGCGGTGAGAACCAGGGACACGGTGAACTCGGCGTTGCTGCCCTCGATGACCGCGCCGCTCTGGCCGCTGCGCCGGGCGAGGCTGACTTGGACCGGGTCGCTGGCGGAAATGGTCGCCTGCGCCGAATCGTCGGTGTCGGAGACGGTCAGCCCGCTGCCGACAATCGCGCCGCCGCCGGTGGGCGAGGAGATGCGCACGGTGAAA
>JAPPQJ010000135.1:11456-12000 GCA_028817015.1 Gammaproteobacteria bacterium | reverse complement strand
AATTCGCGCTCAGCAAACGCGGCGTCGCCCGGAAAACACCGCGGCATAATCATTAGTTGAGGCCCGCCGCCATTTGTATATCTCAGAAAACCGGCATGATTCACCGGCAAATGCCGCTGCCCCGGCGCACCACGGTCTGGCTGGTGAAAGAGGGGATGGGGGCGAGAAGGCGCTGGAGAGGCATTGTGAAGGCGGCCCGCAAATGACGCCCCGGGGGTCGCTGAGTTTCCCGCGATCTTTGTGCAGCGATTGAGTCTCGCGGCCGGTTTTGGTAATCTATCGCTCCGTCCGGGCGCGTTGCGGCTTTCAGCGGCAACTTGATGATGGCGACCGCTTTCGAGATCCCATTTCAATGACTAAATTTGTCTTTATTACCGGCGGGGTGGTGTCGTCATTGGGCAAGGGCGTTGCGGCCGCGTCGCTGGGCAGCGTTCTGGAGGCGCGCGGCATCGATGTCACGCTGCTCAAACTCGACCCCTACATCAATGTGGACCCCGGCACCATGAGCCCGTTTCAGCACGGCGAAGTGTTCGTCACCGCCGAC
>JAPPQJ010000135.1:0-11296 GCA_028817015.1 Gammaproteobacteria bacterium | reverse complement strand
GGCGCTGGTGGAAATCGGCGGCACCGTCGGCGACATCGAATCGCTGCCGTTTCTCGAGGCGATTCGCCAGATGCGCATTGAGACGGGCAAGGACAACGCGCTGTTCCTGCACCTGACCCTGGTGCCGGAAGTGGCCACGGCCGGCGAAATTAAGACCAAGCCCACCCAGCATTCGGTCAAGGAGTTGCGCTCCATCGGCATCCAGCCCGATATCCTGCTGTGCCGGACGCGCCAGCCGCTGGCCGAGGACGCGCGCCGCAAAATCGCGCTGTTCACCAATGTCGAGGAGCACGCGGTGATCTCCGGCGTCGATGTGGACAACATCTACCGCATTCCTCGGCTCTATCTGCAGGAGAAAATCGACCGCATCGTCACCGACCAGTTCGGCATTGAAGCCGGGCCCGCGGATATGTCCGAATGGGACCGGGTGCTGGCGAACAGCAGTTGCCCGGAGCGCGAAACCACCGTGGCCATGGTCGGCAAATATGTCAGTTTGACCGAATCCTACAAATCGCTCACCGAGGCGCTCAGGCACGCCGGCATCCACACCCGCACGCGGGTCAACATCGACTATATCGACTCCGGCGAAATCGAGCAAAAGGGCGCCGACATTCTGTCCCATGCCGACGCCATTTTGGTTCCCGGCGGCTTCGGCGAGCGCGGCATTGAAGGCATGGTGATGGCGGCCGGCTACGCCCGGCGCAACAACATCCCGTACCTCGGCATTTGCCTGGGCATGCAGGTGGCCACCATTGAATACGCGCGCAACATGGCCGGCCTCGAGCGCGCGCACAGCACCGAGTTCGAGCGCCACCCCGGCCACCCGGTGATCGCGCTGATTACCGAATGGGTGAACGACGACGGCGCGCTGCAAGTGCGCAACGAGCACACCGACTTGGGCGGCAGCATGCGCCTCGGCGCGCAGGACATCCATTTGAAGAAGGGCTCCAGATACCACCGCATCTGCCGCTCCGAGGTGATCCGCGAACGCCACCGCCACCGCTATGAATTCAACAACACCTACATGAAGCGTTTCCAGGACAGCGGGCTGGTGTTTTCCGGCCTGTCCGCCAACGGCCTGGTGGAGGTCATCGAACTGCCCGACCACCCGTGGTTCATCGCCTGCCAGTTCCACCCGGAATTCACCTCCACGCCGCGCGACGGGCATCCGATGTTCACCGACTACATCAACGCGGCCCTGAATAACGGCCGCCGCCCCCCGGCTCATGAACCCGCCTGACTTCACCGCCACCGGGCGCGCGCCGTTTTTCCTGATCGCCGGCCCGTGCGTCATCGAGTCCGAAGCGATGGCCATGTCGACCGCCGCCACCTTGCGTGAAATCTCCGCCGAACTCGGCATCGCGTTGATTTACAAGTCGTCTTTCGACAAGGCCAACCGCACTTCCGCGGCCTCGCCGCGCGGCCCGGGGCGGCGGCGCGGGCTGCAGATTCTCGCCAAAGTGCGGCGCGAATTCGACCTGCCGGTGCTCACCGATGTGCATTCGGTGGACGATGTCGAGGCCGCGGCGCAGGTGGTGGATGTGCTGCAAACCCCGGCCTTCCTGTGCCGCCAGACCGACCTCATCGAAGCCGCGGCGAAGTCCGGGCGCCCGGTCAATATCAAGAAAGGGCAGTTCCTGTCGCCGCATGAGATGCGCCATGTGGTCGACAAGGCCGCGGCCGCATGCGCCGGTGCGTCGGTGTTGGTGTGCGAGCGCGGCACCTCGTTCGGCTACAACAACCTGGTGGTGGACATGCGCAGTTTGGACATCCTCAAGTCGTGCGGACGCCCGCTGGTGTTCGACGCCACGCATTCCGTGCAACTGCCCGGCGCGGCCGGCGGCGCATCCGGCGGGCAGCGCGAATTCGTGCCGGTGCTGGCCCGGGCGGCGGTCGCGGTCGGCATAGACGGTTTGTTCATGGAAACCCATCCGCACCCCGACCAGGCCTTAAGCGACGGCCCCAACGCCTGGCCGCTGGAGCAAATGGCGGAACTGCTGAAAACCCTGCTGCAACTGGACCGCGTGGCCAAAGCCTGCGCACCCGACCGGGCGGCGGCATGGTGAACGGCAAAAACAGCCCGTGCGGCATCGCCGAAATCCGGGCGCGTGAGATACTGGATTCGCGCGGCAACCCGACCGTGGAGGTGGAAGTGCGCACCTGGGGCGGGGTCGGCGTGGCCCGCGTGCCGTCCGGCGCCTCCACCGGGTCGCGCGAGGCGCTGGAGTTGCGCGACGGCGATGCGGCGCGCTACCACGGCAAAGGCGTGCTGCGCGCCGTCGATCATATCAACCGCGAATTCGGCACCCACGGCAAACTGGGGCCGATTCACTCGTCCTCGCAAAGCCAAATCGACCGTCTGCTGATCGAGCGCGACGGCACCGACAACAAGAGCCGCCTCGGCGCCAACGCCATCCTCGGCGTGTCATTAGCCTGCGCGCACGCCGCCGCCGATTCATTCGGGGTGCCGCTGTTCGTCTATTTACGGGGGCTGTTTGAAGAGGGGGACTGGGTGCCGGCGTATCGGCGCAATCCCGGGGAATTGTTTGCCGGGCACGGTTTCTCCCTGCCGGTTCCCCAAATCAACATCATCAACGGCGGCGCCCACGCCGACAACGCCATCGACTTCCAGGAATTCATGATCCTGCCGGTGGGCTTTGCCGGTTTCAGCGAGGCGCTGCGCTGCGGCGCGGAAATTTTTCACGCGCTCAAGGCGGTGCTGAAAGCGCGCGGGCTCAGCACCGCGGTCGGCGACGAAGGCGGTTTTGCGCCGCAGTGCAAATCCAACCGCCAGGCCCTGGACTTAATCATGCGGGCCATTGAAGACGCCGGCTACCGGGCCGGGGCCGGCGGCCAGGTGATGTTGGCCCTGGATGCGGCCAGTTCCGAGTTCTACCGGGACGGCCAATACCACCTGCGCGCCGAAGGCCGGCAACTGGACTCCGCCGCTTTCGCCGACTACCTGGAAAAGTGGACGCGCGACTATCCCATTATCAGCATCGAAGACGGCATGGCCGAGGACGACTGGGACGGCTGGTCGTTGCTCACCGAAAGAATCGGCGGCCGCATTCAACTCACCGGAGACGACCTGTTCGTCACCCATTCGGCGACTCTGCAGCGCGGCATTGAGCACAACATCGCCAACTCGATTTTAATTAAACCCAACCAGATCGGCACCCTGACCGAGACTTGTGAAGCCATTCGGCTGGCCCGCAGCGCCGACTATGCGACCACCATTTCCCACCGTTCCGGGGAAACCGAGGACACCACCATCGCCGACCTGGCGGTGGCCGGCGGCGCCGGTCAAATCAAGACCGGCTCGCTGTGCCGCTCGGAGCGCGTGGCCAAATATAACCGCCTGCTTAAGATCGAGGCCATTTTGGGTGATAATGCGCGCTATCCGGGAATGGCGGCTTTTTCCCGTCTGCGCGGCTGGCCGGGTGGAGGCGGGCGCGCAACCGAAGCAACCGAAGTCAAGCGATGAGACTCCTCGTTATCTTTTTGGCCGGGCTGTTGGTCGCGCTTCAGTATGCGCTGTGGTTGGGCGACAAAAACCTGTTCGACCTGCACCGCCTGACCGGCGCCACCGAGCAGACGCGCCTCGACAGCATCGCCCTGCAACAGCGCAACGACAAGTTGGTCGCCGAAGTCATCGACTTGAAGGAAGGCGGCGAGACGGTCGAAACTTTAGCCCGCTCGCAGTTCGGGTTCATTAAGAAGGGCGAAGTTTTCTACCAGATCGTGGGCGAGTAGGCGCGGGCCGAATGGCGCCCGCGGTGCGCGGACTTCACAAACCCTCCAGGTGCTCATGGATCAGGCGCAGCATGTTTGCGGCGGCGCCCAAATGGGGCGACAGCGTGAACCGCACCGCCGGGTGCCTCGCTTCCAGGCGCGCCACTTCGCCGGGAATGTCGGTCAGTAGATGCTTGCCGGCGGCCAGGAAATAGGGCAGGACCACGATTTCGGTGGCGCCGGCGGCGGCCAGTTTGTCGCCGCCCCGGGCGATGTCCGGCTCGGCCATTTCCAGGAAGGCGTGTTCCACCAGGTCAAAACGCCGGCTGGCGGCGCGGATTTGCGCGGTCAGCGCGCGGATTTCATCGTTGGATGACTCCCGGCGGCTGCCGTGGGCGATGAGGAGCAGCGCTTTCATCGGTCATCGGTGGTGAGCGTCATCAGGCGCCGGCCCCGAGCGCCATGGCCCGCTCCTTTTGCCGCCGCCGGTCGGTGTCCGGGGCATCCCAGCCGCCGAGGTGCCCGGTGACGATGGAGGCCAATGCGCGGATGTGCGGCTCGCTGTCGTTCAGGCACGGGATATACTCATAGCGGGCGCCGCCGGCGCGCATGAAAAGATCGCGGTTGGTGAGCGCCATTTCCTCCAGCGTTTCCAGGCAGTCGGCGCTGAAACCCGGACAAATCACCTGCAAATCGCGCGTCCCGGCCTGCGCCAGTTTCACCAGCGTGCGGTCGGTATACGGCTGCAGCCAGGCGCCGGGCCCCAGGCGTGACTGAAAACTGACCCGCCATTCACTCTCGGCGAGGCCCAGTTCTTCGGCCAGCAGCCGCGCGGTTTTGCGGCATTCGCAGTGATAGGGGTCGCCGGCCTCGAAATACGCCCGGGGGATGCCGTGGAACGACATCAGGAGGAGTTCGCTGCCGCCGTGGATTTGCCGGTGGTCGCGCACGCTGCCTGCCAGGGCGCTGATGTAGCCGGGGTGGTCGTGGTAGTGGTCGATGAAGCGCAACCCCGGAAGCCACCGCCAGCGGCGCAACTCCGCGCATACCGCATCGAAGGTCGAGGCGGTGGTGGCCGCGCAATACTGCGGATACAGCGGCAGCACCAGCAACCGGCGCATCCCGGCGGCCCGGAGTTTGCCTAACGCATCGGCGATGGACGGGTTGCCGTAGCGCATGCCCAGTTCAACCACCGCCGCCTGCGGCCCCAGATGCTCCGCCAATTTGCGCCGCTGCCGCCGTGAAATGCTCAGCAGCGGCGAGCCGTCTTCGTCCCACACCGTTCGATAGGCGTGGGCTGTTTTACGCGGTCGGGTGTTCAGGATGATCCCGTTCAGGATCAGCCACCACAGCGGGCGCGGCATCTCGACCACGCGCCGGTCCATCAGGAATTGCCTCAGATAGCGGCGCACATCCGCCACCCGGCACGAATCCGGGGTGCCGAGATTGGCGACCAGAACGCCGATGCAGCCGGAGTCGGCGTGGTCGAAGGCGGTTTGCCGGGTGAATTTCACGGCCACAATGGTAGCGATGATGGCGGGCCGGAAGCAACCGCCGGGAAGGGGCTCAAGTGGTCAGTCGGCGGTAAATATCCGCGACCTTAAGCGGCAGTTTGCGCACTTCATCGACCACCACATAACTGGCGTGGCCATACATGTGCGGGAGATAGTCGCCGGCCTCGGTGTCGATGGTGATGCAGAACGGGTGAATGCCGGCGTGCCGGGCTTCCAGCAGTGCCTGGCGGGTGTCTTCGATGCCGTAGTCGCCGCGGTAGCCGTCGTAGTCGTCCGGCTTGCCGTCCGACAGCGTGATGAGAATCCGGGTGCGCGCCTCGACCCGGCCAAGCAGGGCGCTCAGGTGGCGGATGACCGCGCCCATGCGCGTATAGTCCTGGGGGCGCAGTCCGCTGATGCGGGCGCGCACCTCGCGGTCATAAACCTGGTCGAACGCTTTGACGGCGTAGATTTCGCAGCGGTTGCGGGTCATCCCGGAAAACCCGTAAATGGCATACTGGTCGCGCAGAATTTCCAGCGCCTCGCACAGCAGCACCAGACTCTCGCGCTCGGCCTGGTTGATCCAACCCTTGGTCGAGCCGCTGACATCGACCATGAAGACCACCGCCAGGTCGCGTTCGGCTTTGTATTTGCGCGTGAACAGGCGCTCGGTCATCTCGACCCCGGTGCGCGCATCGGCGTGCGCCGCGACTAACGCATCCAGGTCGATGTCGTCGCCGCCGGGCTGCGCCTTGAGCAGTTTGTCCTGGTCGCGCAACGCCTCGAAGTGGCGGCGGATTTCCGACACCAGCGGCCGGTACTTTTCCAGGGTTTGCCCGGCGAAGTCGTCGTATGCCGGATGGGCCGGCAGTTCGCGCAACGCGCACCAGTTTTTGCGGTAACTCCGGCGGCGAAAGTCCCACTCGTCATACAGCACCGCATGCTCGCGGTCGGCGCTGGTGCGGCCGGCATTTTCGGCGTCCCCGGCGGCCTCCGTGGCCGGGCGGTATGGGCCGTCCCCGGCCGGGGTCAGCCAGTCGTCCGGCAATTGCTGCAAATCCTGCAACAGCGAAGACAGCAGGCCGGCGGCGTCCGGCGGCACGCTGATGGCCTCGCCGTCCAGTTGCAATTCGATGTCGCCGTCGGTTTGCGCCGAATCGGCCCGGAGATGGAAACGGGAATAGTCGGCCGGCGCATCGGCCTGATCCTGTTGCGCGGCCTTGCCGGCGAGAATCTCGCTGAGCAGGCAGTGCAGTTGCGACTGGTCGGCGCCCTGGCGTGCGTCGATGGTTCGCCGGGCGGCGCCGGGGTCGAGTTGCCCCTGATACAAATACGCCGCCGGCCACGGCATTTGCAGCGGATACAGGGCGGCGGTGGCCTCGAGCGTGTCGGCCACGCCGGCGCTCTCATCCTGCAGCCGCGCGATGAACCGCCGCCAGGTGGCATCGCGCGAGGGGGCACCCGGGTCGAGCGTTTGCATTTCCCGGAAGAGCCCCGGTAATTCTCTGCTGATACAAGCCGTTAACCTGACAGTTTCGAGTAAATTAAATAACTTAAGTGCGCGCCCGTGATCGTCGAACCGGGCGATTTGCTCGACCAGGTGAGGCGAGTCCGGGGCGGCGCGGCGGAAGGTGCCGAAGCGCGTCTGCGCCCACAACAGCGCCGCGGTCGCCTTGTAGAGTCGGTAGTTCCGCTCGCGGGTGTCGAATCGATTGATGAGCGCCGGCAGATACAGCGTTTCGGTGTCGGTATAAGGGCGCTCGCCGGGCGCGATTTTCAGGTTGCGCCCGGCCAGCCCGCAAATGAAGCGCTCCAGGACGGCCTGAACTTCGCCCAGCGTGACCGCGATGTGGCTGAGGCGGTATTCGCGGGCAAAGGCCTGGATGCCCTGAAACGCGGCGCTGCCCGGATACAGCCCCTCGCGGTCGTAGATGTCCATGGCCCGAAGCAGCCACCGCCGCGTGCCTTCCAGCCCCATCGCGGCCAGCGCCTGCGGGACATGGCTGACGAACTGATAGGCCATTTCGGAGTTGGACTTGCAGATGACGTCGGTCCAGTGCAGCGCGAATTGCTGCTGCCGGTGGGTCAGGGCGGCGAGGCCGCGGGCCGGCTCCTCGGCGGTGCGCCGGGTTGACAAAACCGCGCCTAAATACTCGTCCAGCGCCTGTTCGATCTGCTGATGGTTCAATGCTTGCGGGGGCCGGGCGGGGGCGGTTACACATTGAAGCGGAAGTGCATCACATCGCCGTCGTGCACCACATAGTCCTTGCCCTCGAGGCGCAGCCGCCCGGCTTCCCTGGCGCCCTGTTCGCCCTGGTGGCGGATGTAGTCGTCGAAGGAGGCGGTTTCGGCGCGGATGAAACCTTTTTCAAAATCGCTGTGAATGACCCCGGCGGCGGCCGGTGCGCGCGTGCCGACCGGCACCGTCCAGGCGCGCACTTCTTTGGGGCCGGCGGTGAAATAGGTGTGCAGGCCCAGCAATTCATAGCCGGCCCGAATCAGGCGGTTCAAGCCCGGCTCGCGCAGGCCCATTTCGGCCAGGAACTGCGCCGCATCCGCTGGGTCCAGTTCGGACAACTCCTGCTCCATGGACGCGCAAATGGCCACCACCCGGGCGTTTTCCGCCGCCGCCACCGCTTCGATGGCTCGCAGATGACGGTGCTGGCCGCCACCGTTGCCGGAGTCTTCGCCGACATTGGCGATATACACGGTCGGTTTGCCGGTCAGGAAACAATACGGTTTCAGCAGATGCCGCTGCCCCTCATCCAGCGCCAGGGTGCGCAGCGCCGCCCCCCGGTCGAGGTGCCGCCTGACCCCGGCCAGCAGGTCGCGCAGATGAATCTGTTGCTTGTCCCCGGCCTTGCTGTGGGTGGCGGCGCGCTGCAGCCCCTTGTCCGCGGTTTCCAGGTCGGCCAGGATCAACTCGGTGTTGACCGTATCGATGTCGGCGGCCGGGTCGATGGAATCGCGCACATGGGTGATGGTGCGGTCGTCAAAGGCGCGCACCACATGGGCGATGGCGTCCACCTCGCGGATATGGGCCAAGAAGCGGTTTCCCAGGCCCTCCCCGGCGGCGGCCCCGGCCACCAGGCCGGCGATGTCCACGAATTCCATGGCGGCGGGAATCACCTTTTGCGGCGCGACCAGGCCGGCCAGTTGCTGCAACCGCGGGTCGGGCACCGCAACCCGGCCCACATTGGGCTCGATGGTGCAGAACGCATAGTTGGCCGCCTGCGCCGCGTTGGAGCGGGTGAGGGCGTTGAATAGCGTGGATTTGCCGACATTGGGCAGGCCGACGATGCCGCACTTAAAGCCCATGATTACTCCCGGCCCCGGGGCGGTAACGCGGTGTGCAGGCGCTTCATCGCCGCATCGAAATGCCCGTCAATCACCTCGTCCAGCACTTCCAGCGCAGCGCCGATGGCCCGGTCGATGAGCGCGCGGTCGCCGGCGTCCGGCTGGCCGAGCACATAAGACGACACCGCGCATTTGGCCCCCGGCCCGGGATGGCCGATGCCGATGCGCAGGCGCATGAAATCGCCGCTGCCCAGGCGGTCGATGATGTCGCGCAGCCCGTTGTGGCCGCCGTGGCCGCCGCCCCGCTTGAGGCGCGCGCTGCCCGGCGCCAGGTCCAGTTCATCGTGCACCACCAGGATGTGCGGCGGCGGGATGCGGTAGAAAGCGGCCAGCGGCGCGACCGCCCGGCCGCTCAGGTTCATGAAGGTGGCCGGGGTCATGACGCGCACCGTGCGCCCGTTGCGGGTGATGCCGCCCAGTTCGGCGTTGAAGCGCTTCTCGCTTGCCAGGGTCAGGCTGCTCGCCGCTTGCAGGCGCTCGAGAAACTGAAATCCGGCGTTGTGCCGGGTCGCGGCGTAGCGCCGGCCCGGGTTGCCCAACCCCGCAATCAGGGCGATGCCTAATTGCGCCACCGGCGGGGCCCAGAGGGTGGGGGCGGCGGGGTGCGCGAATCAGTCGTTCCTGCCGTGTGCACCGCCGCCTTCCGCCTGCTCCGTTTCCTCGGGCGCCTGCCCGGTGTCCTCTTGCTCCTCGGCGACTGCGCTGATCTTCGGCGGCATCACCGCGACCACGGCGTGGTCGTGCTCGTTGTTTTCGTCGTGCATCAACGTGGTGATGTTGACGCCCTCGGGCAGCGCGATGTCGGAAAGGTGGAGCGATTCGTTGAGGTTGAGCGCCGAGACATCCAGTTCCAGCGACTCCGGCAAATCCTTCGGCAGGCAGGAAATTTCCACCTCGGTCATCAGGCGGGAGATGATGCCGCCGGAGGTTTTGACTCCGGCGCATTCCTCTTCCCCGGTGAAGTGAATCGGCAGCGACATCACCAGCACCCTGGTTTCTTCGACGCGCTGGAAATCGGCGTGCAGGATGGCGCTTTTGTGCGGGTGGCGCACCACATCGCGCAGGATCGCCTGCTCCTTGTTGCCGTCGGTGTTGATGACGATGATGGCGGAGTGGAAGGCCTCCTTTTGCAGGCTGTGAAACAGCACATCGTGGTTGATGGCGATGCTGAGGTTGTCCTTGCCGCCGCCATACAACACCGCCGGCACATCGCCTTCGCGGCGCAGCCGGCGCACTAACGAGGTGCCGGCGCGCGCCCGCGCCCGCGCGGTCAGTTCAAATTGGTCGCTCATTTGTTTGCTCCATAAGTGGTGGGTCTTGTGGACCGGATTTTACTCGATAAACAGGTTGCTGATGGAGTCGTCGGTGGCGATGCGGCGGATCGTCTCGGCCAACAGTTCGGCGATGCTCGACTGCTTAATCATCGGGCAGGCGCGGGCCTCCCCGGACAGCGGAATGGAGTTGGTCACCAGCAGTTCGTCCAGTTGCGAGTCGGTGATACGCGCGACCGCCCGGCCGGACAGCACCGGGTGGGTGCAGCAGGCCAGCACCTTGACCGCGCCGTGCCGCTTGAGCGCGCCGGCCGCCTCGCACAGCGTGTTCGCGGTGTCCACTATGTCGTCGATTAAGATGCACGAACGGCCCTCGACTTCGCCGATGATGTGCATGACCTTGGCCTCGTTGGTGCGCGGGCGGCGTTTGTCGATGATCGCCAGGTCGGTCTCCAGTTGCTTGGCCAGGGCGCGGGCGCGCACCACGCCGCCGACATCGGGCGACACCACCACCGGGTTGGGCAGTTGCTTGCGCCACAATTCGCTCATCAGCACCGGTGAAGCGTAGATGTTGTCGGTGGGTATGTCGAAAAACCCCTGGATTTGGTCGGCGTGCAAATCGATGGTCAGGACCCGGTCGGCGCCCGCTTCCTTAATCATGGTGGCCACCAGTTTGGCGGAAATGGCCACGCGCGCGGTGCGCGGGCGGCGGTCCTGGCGGGCGTAACCGAAATACGGCACCACCGCGGTGATGCGCGCCGCCGACGAGCGTTTGATGGCGTCCATCATCACCAGCAACTCCATCAGGTTGTCGTTGCTTGGCGCGCAGGTGGGTTGCACCACGAACACATCCTGGCCGCGCACATTCTCCATCACTTCCACATGGACCTCGCCGTCGCTGAACTTGCCGACCAGGGCCCGGCCCATCCGCATGCCCAGGCAATGCACAATTTCACCGGCCAATGCCGGGTTGGCGTTGCCGGTGAATACCGCCAGGTTATCCAGCGACACGCGGCCTTCCCGTCTGGGTCGTGGAGCCGGTCATGGCTGGGGTGGGAGGATTCGAACCTCCGAAATGCCGGAATCAAAATCCGGTGCCTTAGACCGCTTGGCTACACCCCAAAAATATCCCAAAATCAGACAGATGAAAAACACAGCAGGCGTATTTTCTGATGTCTTGTTCATGGTGTCGGGCAACCGATGACGCGATGCCGGCGCCGATGCGATGGGCGGTCGGCTCACCGGACATTGCCGGCTCATGCAGTCAACTTGCGATGGGCCACCGGCACCGTTCGCCGTGCGGGTTGATGGGCACCGATTCTGGCCTGACCAGCAAGGGGCGCTATTGTGCTTGCCCGGGGCTTCGCTGTCAATACTGAGATGATGCCTGTAAGCCCCAAGTAGTAATGTCCTATTTCTCCAAAGTAGAAATGTCCTATTCCG
>JAPPQJ010000159.1 GCA_028817015.1 Gammaproteobacteria bacterium | reverse complement strand
GGGCCGGGTTTTGCGTTCAAGTTCAGATGGCATCGGCGTCCTTCTCCCCGGTGCGGATGCGGATGATCTGCTCGATGTTATAAACGAACAGTTTTCCGTCCCCGACCTTGCCGGTCATGGCCGCGCTGCTGACGGTTTCGACCACCTGGTCCAGCATCGAGTCTTCCACCGCCACCTCCAGTTTCACCTTGGGCAGGAAATCAATCACATATTCGGCTCCCCGGTACAGTTCGGTATGGCCTTTCTGCCGGCCAAAGCCCTTGACTTCGGTGACGGTCATGCCCTGGATGCCGGCCTCCGACAGCGCCGAGCGAACATCGTCGAGTTTGAACGGTTTGATAATTGCAACCACCAGTTTCATCATCTTGTTCTCCACAAAATGGCCCCGCCCGGCTCAGCGGCTGCCGCCCGGAAACCGGGTTTCACGAAAGTTGTTTTTCGCGGATTTCGTCCAGCGTTTTGCAATCGATGCACAACACCGCGGTCGGCCGCGCCTCCAGGCGCTTCAAGCCGATTTCCTCGCCGCAGTTTTCGCAGTAGCCGAAATCCCCGGAACTTAAATGCGCAATCGACTCGTCGATTTTCTTAATGAGTTTGCGGTCGCGGTCGCGCCCGCGCAATTCCAGCGCCATGTCGGTTTCCTGGCTGGCCCGGTCGGTGGGATCGGGGTGGTTGGCGGTTTCATCCTGCATGTGCACGACCGTTTTGGAGGTGTCGCTGCTAAGCTCCGAGCGCCAGGCGGTCAGGATGGCCTCGAAGTGTTTCAACTGGGCCGGCCCCATGTAGACTTCGTTTTTCCTGCGCTTGTAAGGCTTGATTCCGTGAATCAGCACGGCGGATTTTCGCTTGGTTGCCATCGCTTATAAAGGCGGTCTTCGCCTTCCCGTCACCGAACCGGCTCGCCGGGAGGCTGGTTGAATTGGCTCCATGGGATCATTTGAAAGGCCGAATTTATACCAAAAAGCGCCGCCGGGCGCAATCCAACCGGCACCCCACGGTCATCCGCCGCCCTGCGCCCGCCTGCGGCGCGCTTCGGTCGGACTCATCTCCAGCGGCCGGTAAATCTCAACCCGGTCGTGGTCCTCCACCCTCCAGTCCAGCGGCCGTTCCACCCCGAAAATGCCCACCGGCGTGTTCGCCAGGTTAATCTGCGGAAACTGCCGCAGCACCGACGAGGCGCGAATCGCCTGCTCAATGGTGACCGGCGGCCTGAACTCCAGTTGCTCGACCACCTGCCGTTCCGGCAGTGCATAGACCACTTCGGCGCTGATCATGCCCGGGCGCCGGGCGCCGTGCATTTGCCCGGCCCGCTTGACGAAGGAGTCGACCAGGGAATCGGCGATATACTTGAACACCGGCCCGACGATCCTGCCGGCTGCGGCGCTGGAGAAGTCGAAACGCAGGTCCAGCGAAATCCAGCAGGCGTCCTGGCGCAGCGGCTTGAACACCCAGACGCCGGACAACTCGCTGAACGGACCGTCTATCAGCGTCATGCTGATCCTCTCAAAGGGGGTGAGGCGGTTGCGCGTGGTGAAAGATTTCCGGATCCCCCGGAAGGCGATTTGCAGCCGCGCGACCATCTCCCGGTCGGTGCGCTTGATGACCTTGGATGCGCTGCACCACGGCAGAAACATCGAATAGGATTCGATGTCGTTGACCAGCGAGTACATGTCTTCGGCGCTGTGCGTGACCAGCGCCGAGCGCGCGATAGTATACATGGCGATACCGGCCTTCACCCGACAAAAATTGCGCGATCCATTATACTGCAACCCGTTATGGCAGCCCAAAAAAAATCCGCGCCCAACACCATCGCCCTTAACCGCAAGGCCCGGTTCGACTATTTTATCGAACAAGAGTTTGAAGCGGGCGTGGCGCTGCAAGGCTGGGAGGTGAAAAGTCTGCGGGACGGGCGCGCCCAGTTGAAGGAGAGTTATGTGACCGTGGCGGACGGCGAAGTTTTCCTGGTCGGCGCGCATTTCTCGCCTCTGCAATCGGCCTCCAGCCATGTCAACCCGGAGCCGACGCGAAAGCGCAAGTTGTTGCTTCACAAAAAGGAGATCAACAAACTCATCGGCGCCGTCGAACGGGACAGATACACCATCGCGCCCCTCAGCCTGTATTGGAAGCGCGGCAGGGTCAAGGTCAAAATCGCGCTGGCCAGGGGCAAAAGGCAATACGACAAACGCCAGACCGTCAAGCAGCGGGACTGGGAACGCGACAAGCAGCGCTTATTCCGCTCCCGGCAGTAGGGCCCCGGGCGGCGAATGCCCGGCCGCCCCATTCTCATCGGCCCGCCTGAGCACGCGGCCCGTCGCTGCCGGGAGCAGCCGCATAGCCCCCGTTTCTGGCCGGCACTCCGGCTGATTTGCCGTTGTTTTTTTCACGATGCAGCGGCGCAAAACGGGCTGTCGCTTTCTCAACCTGAACGGGGCATAATAAAACCCCGATGCAAAATGCAAAGAGGCGTGCCACAGACCGCCTCGCCGTCCGCCCCGCCATCTTCACCGCAACCCATGAAGCATAAACGCAACCTGGTCTGGATGGATCTTGAAATGACCGGGCTTTCTCCACAGAACGACCGTATCATCGAGATCGCCACGGTGGTCACCGACCCGCATTTGAACGTCATCGAGGAGGGCCCGGTGATAGCGGTCCGCCAGCCGTTGACGCGCCTGGCGCGGATGGACGAGTGGAACACCCGCACCCACACCGAAAGCGGGCTGGTCGCCCGGGTCCGCGAGTCGCGCATCGACGAGGCGGAGGCGCAGCGTGTGACCCTTGATTTCATCTCCAGGCACGTGCCCGGCAACCACTCGCCGCTGTGCGGCAACTCGATCTGCCAGGACCGGCGCTTCCTCGCCTTATACATGCCGAAACTGGAAGCCTACCTGCATTACCGCAACCTGGATGTCAGTTCGATCAAGGAGCTGGTGGTGCGCTGGCGCCCGGAACTGCTGAACGGGTTCAAGAAGAACAACACCCACCGGGCACTCGACGACATCCGCGAATCCATCGCCGAATTGAAATTCTATCGTGACACTTTTATCAGGGCCTGACCCGGTGCCCGGGCGCCGCCCCGTGCATTGCGGCGCGAAGGCGCGCGCAACTTACGCAGGCGCGACGCTTTGCCTGCTGGTGGCGCTGGCAACCGGCGGCGCAACGGCCGCGAGCGCCGCCCAATCCGCGGTCGCTTCAGCGGCCCCGCTGGCCACCGCAGCCGGCATTGAGATTCTCGAAAAAGGCGGCAATGCGTTTGATGCGGCGGTGGCGGTGAGTGCGGCGTTGGCGGTGGTGGAGCCGGCCGGGTCGGGGCTTGGCGGTGGCGGGTTCTGGTTGTTGCACGACGCCGCCGGCGGCGCCGACACGATGTTGGACGGG
Source organism: Gammaproteobacteria bacterium (assembly GCA_028817015.1). Taxonomy (GTDB): domain Bacteria; phylum Pseudomonadota; class Gammaproteobacteria; order Arenicellales; family Poriferihabitantaceae; genus JAHRAW01. The sequence goes on along the minus strand of JAPPQJ010000159.1, from coordinate 1,238 downwards.
CGGGAGAAGGCGCCGCTGGCGGCCACCCGCGACATGTATCTGGACGCCGCCGGCGAGGTGGTCGCCGGGTTGTCGATAGACGGCGCGCTGGCCGCCGGCATTCCCGGGCAGCCGGCGGCGCTGGCGTGGCTGGCGGAAAACCGCGGGCGGCTGCCGTTGGCGATGTCGCTGGCGCCGGCCATTCGCCTGGCGGAGGCGGGCTTCCCGGTGGATGCGAAATACCGCAGGCAAATCCGGTTCCGCCTGGAGGCGGTGAAGGCGTCTGCGGCCGCCGCGGCCATTTTTCTTGTCGATGGGCGCGTGCCGGAGTTGGGCGCGATGATCGTGCAGCGCGACTTGGCGGCCACCTTGCGCGCGTTGGCGGCGGGCGGGCGCGACGGTTTCTACGACGGCGCGGTGGCGCGCAAACTGGTGGACGGCGTGCGCGCCGCCGGCGGCATCTGGACAATGGCCGATTTGCGCGCCTACCGGGTGGCGGTGCGCGCGCCGGTGGCGGCTCGCTACCGCGGCATGAAGGTGACCTCGGCGGCGCTGCCTTCGTCCGGCGGGCTGGTGCTGGCGCAGGCCTTCAACATCCTGTCCGGCTACGATGTCGAGGCGCTCGGCGAGGTTGATTTTACGCACTTGGCGGTCGAGGCGATGCGCCGCGCCTACCGCGACCGCGCCGAATACATGGGCGATGCCGATTTCGTCGAGGTGCCGGCGGCCATGCTGCAGGACCGGCATTACGCGGCCGGGCAGCGCCAGTCGATTCGCCTGGACCGCGCCACGCCCAGCGCCGCGCTTAAGCCGACCGCGCGCCGGGGGTTGGACGAGGGCGCCGACACCACCCATTTTTCGGTCATCGACGCCGCCGGCAACCGCGTGGCCGCCACCTTGTCGATCAACTACCCGTTCGGTTCCGGACTGGTGCCGCCGGGCACCGGCGTGCTGCTGAACGACGAGATGGACGATTTCTCCGCCAAGCCCGGCGCGCCCAATGTATACGGGCTGGTCGGCGCCGAAGCCAACGCCATCGCCGGCGGCAAGCGCATGTTGTCGAGCATGAGTCCGACCTTCCTGGAGTTCGACGGCCGCGCCGCCGCGCTCGGCACCCCCGGCGGCAGCCGCATCATCTCCATGGTGCTGCTGGCGGCGCTGGAATTCCGGCGCGGCGCCGGGGCCGCTGAAATCGTTGCCCGCCCGCGCTTTCATCATCAATACCTGCCGGACGCGGTGCAGTTCGAGCCCGGCGCGCT
>JAPPQJ010000100.1 GCA_028817015.1 Gammaproteobacteria bacterium | reverse complement strand
GACGCTCATGCCGCATTCCGATTTGCAGGTCAGGCGGCCGGCCGTCGACAGAATTAAGTGGCTCTCCACGCCGTCGCAACCGCGCAGAATTTCCAGCAGGCGAATGCCATAGACCGCGCCGCTGGCACCGGTGATGGCCACGGTAATGCGGCGCGCGGTGTTGCCGATGTTGATGGTGCCGATGTTCATACCACCAACTTTACCACGACCATTTTCCGTTGTCTAATCCGGGCGCCTCCCGGACGCGGTTGCCGGCCGCCCGCAGTCCGCTTGACAACCGCGCCCGTCCGCCATATGTTGCGGTCTTTCCGGCCGCGATGATGAGGGCCCTCGGTGGTGACGCTGAATAAAACGAATTGGGTCATGGCGCTTTCAACCGGGCCCGCCGCGGCCACGGCAAGGTAGCGGCGGGCGGAGGCGGTCGAACGGTCGTGTTGGAGCAGCAACTCATCAACGGGCTGATGTTGGGCGGGATTTATGTCCTGGTGGCGGTCGCCTTCACCTTAACTATCGGCATCCTGAACTTTCTCAATTTCAGCATTCCCGGCGTGTTCATGTTGGCCGGGGTGTTCACCTGGGTGCTGCTGAAAGCCGGCGTCCACTGGTCGTTAGCGGTCGCCGGCGCGTTGGCCGTCGGTGCGGCGGCATCCCTGCTTGTGGAACGCTGTACCTACAGTTGGATGCGCTCGTCGGACCACTATGTGCCGCTGGTCAGTTCCATGGGATTTTTGATTTTGTTCGAGAACCTGGTGTTGGTGCAGTGGGGTTCGGATTTGCAGCGGGTGGTTTTGCCGTTCTCCGACTTGAACATTCGCTACGCCTCGCTGGTGGTGAGCATTCCGCAGTTGCTGAGCCTCACCCTCGCCGTTTGCCTGGTGGTCGCTTTGCGCGCGCTGTTGTTGAAAACGCAAATGGGCCGCGCCCTGCGCGCCGTCGCCGAAAACGCCACCACCGCCGAAATCTTAGGGGTTGGCGTAACCCGGCTGGTGCCGGCGGTGTTCATCATCGGTGGACTGTTCGCAGCCCTCGGCGGCATGCTGTTCGCGCTTAACTACCAGCAGGTGCATCCCTACATGGGTGAGGAGGTCGCGTTGAAAGGCATCTCGGCCATGGTCATCGGCGGCATGGGCAATGTGTGGGGCGCGGTGCTGGGCGGGCTGCTCATCGGCCTGACGGAGGTGCTGTCCATTCATTTTTTCAACGCCGATTTTGTGGACTTCTTCGTCTACGGCCTGCTGCTGGTGATTTTGTTCTTCAAGCCCACCGGCCTGCTCGGCGCATCAAAGATTGTGCAGGAGAAATTCTAATATGAGCGGCTACATTGAAGGCATCTTGGTCATTCTCCTGCTGAACATCGTTTTCGCCTACGCGGTGTATTGGCCGCTGGCGGCCGGCCAACTGAACTTGGGCGTGGCCGGTTTTGTCGGCATCGGCGCATATGCGTCCGCCTATGCCAGCAATGAATACGGAGTCCCGCCCTACCTGGCCAGTCTCGGCGCCGCGCTCGTCACGTTTGCGGCGGCCATCATCATCGCCGTGCCGGTGCTGCGCACCAGGGGCATTTACCTGGCGCTGGCGACGTTTGCATTCGGCCAGGTGCTGCATTCTCTTTTTCTCAACCTTGATGTTGTGGGCGGTGCGGCAGGTTATCCGGTGAACGCTTACATCGGCATCGGCGGCATCGCAACATGCGCGCTCGGGGTTTTTCTGGTTACGCTTTTTCTCGACCGCACGCGCTTTGGGTTGAACATGGTGGCGGTGCACCATGACAATGCGGTGTCCGACCTGTTCGGCATCAATGTCCGCCTCTACCAGACCCTTGCTTTTGCCATCGGCGCCGGCATCGCCGGACTCGGCGGCGGCCTGTACGGGCACCACTTCAGTTACATTGAACCCCAGAACTACACCATTTTGTTTTCCATCTTTGTTGTGCTGTTTGTTCTTCTCGGCGGCACGCAGACGGTGTTCGGGCCGCTGTTAGGCGCGATTTTCTTCACCCTCCTGCCGGAAGCGCTGCGCGCCAGCGAGGAGTGGCGGTATGCAATCTTCGCCGTCCTCATCATTGGCACGATGATTTTGCGCCCGCAGGGGCTTTTCACCGTTCATGAGATTCGCATTTTCAGGCGGCTCTTTGACCGCGGCACACCGCCGGGGCGGGCGCATGGCTGATGTTCTGTGCTTGGAGGGAATCTCCAAGTCTTTCGGCGGCCTGGAGGTGATTAAGAATCTTTCTTTCGCCGTGGCGCGCGGCCAGCGCACCGCCCTGGTCGGGCCGAACGGCGCCGGCAAATCCACCGTGTTCAACTTAATCAGCGGCGTCTACCCGGTCACCGCCGGGCGCATCCGGGTCAATGGGCGCGACATCACCGAAGTGCCGTCGCGCCTGCGCATGCGCTGCGGGGTGTCGCGAAGTTTTCAGAATATTCGGCTGGTTCCCCATTTGTCGGTGCTGGAGAATGTGATGATAGGGCAGACGCCCCGGATTTCCGGCCCCGCCGACATTTTGTATCCGCTGCGGCTGGTGCGCGGCTCTCGCTGGCAGCGGGAGGCGCTCGCAGCGCTGGACCGGGTCGGGCTGGCGGAATTCGCCGGCAGCCAGGCCCATGACCTGCCGTACGGCGTGCAGAAGCAAATTGAAATCGCCCGCGCGCTGCTCGGCGGCGCCGATGTGCTGCTGCTGGACGAGCCGGCGGCCGGCCTCAACGCGCAGGAGACCGAGGACTTAATGGCGAGGCTGGAGAGCATTTCCGGGCAGGGCGCCACCATTGTAGTGGTGGAGCACAACATGCAGTTTGTCGGGGCGCTGTGCGGGCATGTGATTGTGCTGGACTTCGGGGAAAAAATCGCCGAGGGAACGCCGGCCGAGGTGCGCCGCGAACCGCGGGTGGTGGAAGCCTACCTGGGGGTGAACGCCGCATGAGCGCAAGCGCCGAAGCACTGCTGCAGACCGAAGAAGTCGAGGTGGCGTACGGCCGCATCGAGGCGGTCAGCGGGGTCTCCCTCTCGGTGACGGCAGGTGAAATCGTCGCGGTGTTGGGCGCCAATGGCGCCGGCAAGTCATCGCTGCTTAAGTCCATCTACGGGCTGGTGGCCCCGCGCGGCGGAATGGTGAAGTTCGACGGCCGGCCGTTGCCGCCGCGCTCCACCCACACCCGGGTCGCCGCCGGCCTGGCCCTGGTGCCGGAAGGCCGGCAAATCCTGGTCAGCCTCAGCGTCGAGGAAAACCTGCAACTGGGAACCTACAGCCGCCGCAACATGAGCGGCGCCGAGGACGATCTTGAGGCGATTTATGCGCGGTTTCCCAACCTCAAACAGCGCCGCAACATGTCGGCTTCAACTTTGTCGGGCGGTGAACAGCAGATGTTGGCCATCGGCCGGGCGCTGATGGCCCGACCGTCGCTGCTGATGTTGGATGAGCCGTCGCTGGGCTTAAGCCCCAAACTGGTGGGTGAACTGTTTGAACTGCTGCGCCAGCTGAATGCCGAGGGCCTCAGCATCCTGCTGGTGGAGCAGAATGTGCACAAAGCCCTGCAGATAGCGTATCGCGCCTACGTGCTGGAACTGGGCCGCTGTGTGGCGCAGGGAACGCCGGCGCAACTCACCGCCGAGGGGAAGATCCAGGAGGCTTACCTTGGCTGAGAGCGGTTGACATCGCCGCTTGGTCTGACTTACTTTTGATTCCCGGGTCCCGCTGAAGGGTCTGGCATTCACCCATCAACTCTATCAGAGGGCACATCATGAAATTTCGCGGATTAATCTTCGCTGCAACAGCGGCAGTGTCCGTGGCCGGCCTGGCGCCGGCCGCGGCGGCCCAGGAACTGGTGTTGGGCTACATCACCGCCAAAGCGGGGACTTTTGTCAGTCTGGCAAAAACCAACGAAATCGCCGCGCAAATCGCGGTTGACGAAATCAACGCCGCCGGCGGCGTGAACGGCAAAAGGATACGACTGGAGAAATTTGACTCGGCCGGCAACCCCAAGCAGGCGGTGGTCGGCGTGCGCACCTTAGCCCGGGACAAAAACGCATTGGCCATTATCGGCCCGTTCAGTTCCTCGGAGGCGCGCGTGGCGTTTCCGGAGGGCGAGCGCCAGAAAATCGTCACCATGCCCATGGCCTCGTCGGCACCGGGCCTGGCGGAGCCGTTTAAGTTCGCCTTTCGCAACACCTCAAACGAAGGCTACATGTTCGCCCAGGTGATGAAAACCTTGGAGATGGAAGGCATCCCGGCCGCCAACGCCGCCATCGTCTATGTCACCAACGACACCGTGTCGCAAGTTTTGGGCACCCGAATCTTTCCCGCCATCTTCGAGCGGGCCGGCATTCCGGTGGACGCCACCGTGTCCATGCAACTTAAAGCCTTCGACCTGTCGCCGCAGGTGTCGCAACTGGTGTCGGCGCCCACCGATGTGGTCGCAGTGGGCGCGCCGCCCGAACAGGCCATTAAACTGGTCACCGAGATGCGCCGCCAGGGCCACCCGGGCCGACTGGTGGGCGGCTCCACCATTGCGGCCCCGGACTTGCCGGAGCGCATGGGCGAGGCCGGCAACCTGACCACCTTGCCCACCACTTTCTTCGCCGGCTTGAATAAGCGCACCCGGGCCTTTGCCGCCGAGTTCGCCAAGCGCGCCGCGGCCGCCGGCGAGCGCACTTTGCCGGCGCAGTTTGATGCGGCGACCTACGACATCGTGCTGTTCTACGCATATGCGATGGAGCAGGCCGGCGTCACCGGCGATGCCGACAAACTGGAGGCCGAGCGGGCCGCGATTCGGGATGAACTGGCGGCGATGAAAAACTTCCCGGCGCTGGAGGGCCCCATTTCTTTCGGCGCCGACGGCGATGCGTTGAAGCCGGTCTATGTCCTTGAAATCAACGATGGGGAATGGAAACTCCTGCAGACGCACGGCGTCCAGAACTAAGGCGGCTAAGGCGGCTGTGGCAACCAAAGCGGCGCGATGAAGTTGGACATGACCCTAGTTGACAGGCGCGGGGAGGCGCCGGTCAACTTGCAGGTCAACAAATTAGTCATCGCCGGCTGGACCGGGCGCGACCAGGCCACTGTGGAGGCGCATATCGCCGAGTTGGAAAAACTGGGCGTGCCGCGGCCGGGCAAAATCCCGACCTACTATCGTTGCGCCGCCTCGCTGCTGACCACGGCCGGGCGCATTGAGGTGGCGGGCGGCCAGTCCAGCGGCGAGGTGGAATTCGTTCTGCTGTCCGTGGGCGGCGAAATGTTAGTCGGCGTCGGCTCCGACCATACCGACCGGGAGTTGGAAAAAACCGGCGTCACCCTCTCCAAGCAGGTATGCGCCAAACCCATCGGCGCATCGTTATGGAGATTCAACGACATCGCCGGCCACTGGGACGACCTGGTGCTGCGCTCGTTCGCGGTGGCGGACGGGGCGCGGGAACTTTACCAGGAAGGGCCGGTGACGGCGATGCGCGCGCCGGCCGATTTACTGGCCGGCTACGGCGCCCCGCAACTGCCGGACGGAACGGCGATGTTCTGCGGCACCCTGGCGGTCAAGGGCGATGTCCGGCCGGCTGATGCATTTGAGATGGAATTGTCGGATCCGGTGCTTGACCGACAACTACACCACCGATACGAGGTGACGGAACTCCCGGTTGAGGGTTAGGCCGGCCTCAAGGTCCGGCGGCGACGATGGACTCGACGGTCAATCCGGCCGAGAAAAGTTCCCGATCTTTTCCGTGGTGCCCCATCATCATCAGCCCCACCGGGGCGCCGCCGCCGGCAATGGGGATGGAAACGGCGCAGCGGTCGAGGAAGTTGGCCACGGTGGGGTTGCGCAGCAGGTTTGAATTGAGCCGCGCATAATTCGCGTCATCCTCCAACTGGGCCAGCGGCGGGGCGATGACCGGGGTTGTGGGAAAAACCACCGCGTCCAATGCATCGGTGACGCCCGCGGCCCGCGCCATCATGTTGCGGCGCGCCACCAACAAGTCCAGATAGTCGGCCGTGGATTGGTCCGCCCCTTTCATGATTCGCGCGCTGACGCGGGGGTCGTATAAATCCAACCGCTGCGCCAGCCGGCTGCGGTGAAGCGCGTAGGCCTCGGCGGCAACGATGCCTCCCCTGGCGTTCAACTCCGGCAGCGAATCAAGGTCGGCCAATTGCATGTCCGAAACAGCGACTCCCACCGCCGACAATGCCGACAACGCCGCTTCATAACGCCGGGCGACCACGGCGTCCACACCATCCATCACATAGTTTTTCAGGACGCCGATGCGCAATTGCCGCGCCGGCTTGGGAACAACCGGCTCGCCACCGCCCGACAACACCGCATCCATGGCCGCGCAGCAGGCGACCGAAGGCGCCAGCGGCCCGATGGAATCCAGCGTCGGCGACAGCGGCAGCGCGCCCGCCATCGGCACCCGCGCAGCGGTGGGCTTGAAACCGGTGAGCCCGCACAGCGCCGCCGGAATTCGGCACGAGCCGCCGGTGTCGGTGCCGACCGCGGCCAGGGCCATGCCGTCGGTGACCGATACCGCGGCGCCGCAGGATGAGCCGCCGGGGATGCGGCCGGTTTTGCGGTCAAAGGGATTGATCGGCGTGCCGTAGTGCGGGTTGAGTCCCAGCCCGGAATAGGCGAACTCGGTCATGTTGGTGCGGCCCATGATGACCAGGCCGGCCTGGCGCAGGCGTTTGACGGCGGCCGCATCGCTCTGTGCAGGGGGTGCGTTATCAAGCACCTTTGACCCCGCCCGGGTAACCTGGCCGCGGACATCGAACAAATCCTTAACCGAAACCGGAATGCCGGCCAGCGGCGACAAGACAATTCCCGCCGCACGCAGTTTGTCCGCCGCATCGGCTTGCGCGCGGGCGCCGGCGGCATCAACCGCTATGAACGCTCTTGAGCCTTCACCGTCGGGGTCGGCGATTTTGTCCAGGCATTGTTCAACCAGGTTGCGGCTGCCGGTTTTTCCCTCCGCCAACCGCCCGGCAACGGCTCTGAGCGTATGCACGGTCAGCCCGCATCATAGTAATGTATTTCCAGCAAAATGCACCCGTGTTCGGATTTGAACGGGCCGTGGTGGACGCCCGGCGGCCTGCAGGCATAAGTGTTGGAGGCAAAGGCTTCCCCGCCCTCGCCGTTCTCATCATTGCCCACCGTGAGGTCGCCGGCCATCAGGTAAACTTCTTCCCAGTAGTCGTGGATAAACGGCGTGGTGGTGAATACACCCGCGGCAAACCTGAGCAGCCGGGTGCGGTTGCCCCGCTTGTTCTCCTCGTCCAGCGCGCCGGCCAGAATTTTCTGCTCAATCCCCGGCGGGTATCCCGGCGGCACATGCCAGCCGCGGTGCATGTCAACGGCGTGGAATTCCAGATGTTCTTTATTAATTTTCATGGCAACTCCGGTGTCTGTGGTCATCAGGCCGCGGCCGGTTGCAGGTGCGAGAGTTCGTCATCCAGGGAGTAACTGTCCAGCATCTGGTCAACCATGCCGGCGCAGCGGTCCCAGTCGAAGGTGCGGAAACTGTGGCCCTTGGTCACGAAGGTGGCCCCGGCGTAGAACATCTCATACTGCGTGTGGCGGGATGCGAACTCTGACCCCACCGCGTCCCAGGCCAGTTTGAAGAACTTCACCCGCGCTTCGGAGTCGCTGGCCGGCGACTTCTGGGTTTTGTTAATGATCCTGCGCATTTCGGGGTTGGCGAAATCGGCGACCGAGGACGGCAGCATAATCATCCCGCCACCGGCCAGGTCGCGCAACGTGGTCATCATCCGCGGATACAGTTGCTGGGTAATGACCTGCGCGGCATACAGGGTGTGGCGGTCGGGCAGGAAGTAGCGGCCGCGCTGCTCGCCCTTGGCTTCCATGGCATGCACCAAGGAGTCGACGATAACCGCCTCGGCGGCGAGGTTGCCCAGGGTTTCGCGCACCTGCGGAAAGTGGGTGATGCCGTTGGTGTCGGTAATTCGCTTGGCGATGCCCAGCAGAAAACGCATCTTCACCATCAACCGTATCTGCGCCTGGTAGTTCTGATATATATGCGCCGGCGTGTCGTGAAACTGCTTCATGCACATCCGTGTGTCCTGGTTGATGAATACGCGCTCCCAGGGAACCTTGACGTCGTCGAAGTACAGCACCGCGTCATTCTCATCAAAACGGTGCGCCAGCGGATTATCATAGATGTTGGGCGCATGCTGCTCGTATGATTTTCGCGACAGGATTTTCAATCCGGGGGCGTTCATGGGCACCGCGAACGAGACCGCGTATTTTTCATCGCCGGGCTGCAGGGGCTGAATGCAGGTGACAAAAACTTCGTTCGCCATGATGCCGCCGGTGGCCAGCATCTTGGCGCCGCGGATGGTCAGCCCGGTGGAATCCTCGTCAACCACGCCGGCGGTGAGAAACTCATCGGCCTGCTCATGCGCGGCCTTGGAGCGGTCGGCCTGCGGGTTGATAATGACATAGGTCAGGTAGAGTTCGTTGTCGCGGGCGTGAAGGTAGTAACCGGCAAGCGCAGCGGCGCGCTCTTTGTCGTACTCCTCAAAAACCTCCCGGCCCATGTACATGCCGGCGATGCAGGAGGCCACATGGTCCGGCGCGCGGCCGAGAAAACCGCCGTGCAACTCGGTCCACGCTTCCAGCGCCTGGCGCCGCTCAATTAAATCGGCGTAACTTTCGGGCAGTTGCCATATGCGGTTGGCGCGCTGCACGCCGTCGGTCTGGTAGGTCATCAAGTCGCGGTTGGCCGGCCGGCTCTGAAAATCATACAGTTTGCCGACCGATGCAATGGCGTTGCGAAACGCCGGGTGGGTGGTGGCGTCTTTAACGATTCCACCGTTCAGGTAGATTTGGCGCCCGTCCTGTAATGAACGGATATGCTGTTCACCGGTCTTAATCATGGTTTCACCTCGTATGTGCGCCCATCGGGCTGTCGGTAGTGTCAGTAGTGAATGGCCAGGGGCCACAGCGGCGCCGGCTCGTCGGTCGGCTTCACCGCCCCGTAGTTGCCTTTGTAGGAGAGCAACGCCGCGCGGTTTTCAAATATGCGGAAACGCAGCACTTCGGCGACAAATAAAACATGGTCGCCGCCGTCGTGGCTGGCGCGGGAGCGGCATTCAAAACGCGCAATGACGCCGCGCAACAGTGGCGCGCCGGCATAGCCGCGGTCGAAATCCAGGGCCGCCCACTTGTTGCTCAGCGGCCGCGCGAACCGGCCCGAAATGTCTTTCTGGTTGTCGGCCAGCACGTTGATCGCATACCCCTCGGCCTGCCGCCACTGGGCCAGGCTGTGCGACTGCCGGCCGATGCTGAACAACACCAGCGGCGGCTCCAGGGACAACGAATTGAACGAACTCATGGTCATGCCGATGTCCTCGCCATCGGGCGTATGCGCGGTGACCACACAGACGCCGGTGGGAAAAGCGCCGAGGGCATTGCGGAATGCGCGCGCATCAAATTCAGACGCGCATGCGCCGTTTTTAACCGCGCTGTCAGTGTGCGCCGACGCCATCCGGTACATTACCCGACGGGTGCACCGTTCCGCGACTCGTCAAAACCGGCCGCGGTCGTCACCGCGCCATTTTGTAACTTCCGGGCACCGCGCGCGATGCCGATCAGTCTTTGGGCTGTACATCCATCCATTTTTCCAGGCCCGCCATGGGCTCTTCAATCGGCACCGCCATGGCCGCGTGCATCAGATTGTACATTTTCCAGAAGCCCACCAGCACCACGATTTCCATCACTTCCTGCGGCGTGAAATGGGCCGCCAGTTTGGCCCGCAACTCATCGCTCACGCCGGCCGAATCAAGAGAAGCCTGGGTGGCGAACTCCATGGCCAACGCCTCGCGCTCATCGGTCGGCTGGTCCAGGTGCAGAAGATTCTCCAGGTCGGCGTCCTGGTATTCCCACCGCCGCCTCAGCGTGCCGGCATGGTGCGAGACGCAGTACGGGCACTCGTTGGTGCGCGAAACCGCCAGGGCGATGCGGTATTTCAGGTGCTCGCTCAGGTTGTTGCGCTCGTCGCGCATGACGGCGTTGTTCAAGTGAATCAGATGCTTGGCAATCCACGGCACATGCAGGTACAATTTGTTGCAGTTGAGCTTGAAACCCATGCGCGCCGAGTAGTAGAAAACATCCGGGCGCAGATAGATGGGAACGTTCTCAAAGTCTTCGCCCAGGTCGGGATACGGAATGAACGCCGTGGATTGGCCTTCTTCGACGACTGAGTCGATGATTTTGGGGGCTTTTTCGGTTAAGGTCATTGGGCCACCTCGTGGTCTGGTTTCCGCCAAAGAAACGCCGGGCTTTCCGCTTAGTCGGAATTTAGCAGAGAGTCAAGCGATGAAATCAGTTTGGGCGCCGGCGTGAAGCCGCTAAGCCGCGCGGCCTCTTTTCCCTGCTTGAAGAGAACCAGGGTCGGCAACGCCTGAACGGAAAACGCCTGCGCGCCGCTTTCATCCGCCGCCAGGTCCAGGTAGGCAAAACGCACCCGTTCGCCGAACCGGCCCTGCACCCGCTTCAACACACCGCGCTGCGGCTCGCATTGCGGGCACCACGGCGCCTTGAATCCCAGCAGCAGAAATTCACAGTCGCGAACCAGCGTTTCAGCCTGCCGGGTCGTGCCCACCTCGGTAAGCGTTTCGGTATCTGTCATCTGCAATCCTCTTTTGCCGGCAGTATAGCCAGACTGTCCGGTAGCGTCAACGACATTTTTGATACGGCGGATTCAACTGTGAAGTGATGGCGGTTGATGGAAACGCGGATGAGACCGGCCTGTGCAGTAATTTGCACGGCGGTCAAATCCAGCACAAACAGGGGCAGGATGCGGCGGAATTTGGCCGCACGGGCTGGGGAATGGAAAATGTAGCATTTGCCATTGATAATCAATGAGTTGCGCATGTTTTCCCTCGCTTAAACTACCATGACCCTAACTTAATCGAACTAAAACATCAACAAATAATATGAGTCGATGCGACACGCCGGCAACCCTGTTATCGGTTTTTTGACGGAGGCCGGGTGTTTCCGCAAACCTCGTTCAGTCTGCCGCCCCGCGCAAATCACGCCCGTGTACGCGTTAAAGCGGCGCAAACTCCAAAAACCCCCGCCCCCACCGCCACGATTGACGGCCCGGCGGGGGTATCGGCAACCAGCGACATGCCCAGCCCGCCGCTGACGGCGATGACCCCGAACAGCGCGGCCAATGCGGCCATGGCCTCCGGCGAGCGGGCAAAATGCCGGGCGGTGGCGGCCGGGATGATGAGCAACGACACGATGAGGAGGATTCCGACCACTTGCATCGACACCGCCACCACCACGCTGAGCAAGATGAAAAACAGCGCGCGGATTCGCGGCTCGGCAACGCCGTCTACCCGCGCCAAATCGCGCTGGATGATGAGCGACAGCAGCGGCCGCCAGATGCGCAACAAGACGGCCATGGCCGCCAAACCGCCGACGTAAATCCACGCAAAGTCGGCGCGGTTGATGGCCAACAAGTCGCCGAACAGATAGACGAACAGGTCGACGCGGATGCCCGGCAACGCCGCCAACAACACCAAGCCGAGCGCCAGCGCGCCGTGCGCGAGGATGCCAAGCACGGTATCAGAACTCAAAAACCGCCGCCGGCTCATCAGCGCTAATAAAGCCGACATCGCCAGCGACACCAACAGAATTGCGAACTGCAAGTTGAGGTGCAGGAACAAACCCAACGCCACGCCCAACAACGCAGCGTGCGCCAGCGCGGCGCCGAAATACGCCATGCGCTGCCACACCACCAAACAACCGAGCGGCCCGCACAGCAACGCCACGCCGATGCCGCCGAGCAGCGCGCGGACCAGGAAGTCATCCATAGCCGGGGTTGTCGCGAGCGCGGCGGGAATTCGATGGCGACGGTGATTCCGGTGCCGCGCTCGCCGCACCAGCCGCGCGCGCATCCGTATTCCGCGCATCCGCCACATCGCCGGCCGAGTCCGCGCCCCCGGCATCCACCGGCCGAATATCCCCGTGCAGTCCATGCTCGTGGTTGTGGTGGTGCTGATAGACAGCCAACTCCGCCGCCGCGTGCGCGCCGAACAGCGCGATGAATTGCGGATGGCGGCGCACATCCTCCGGCTGCCCGCTGCAACACAAGTGGCGGTTCAGGCAGAACACCCGGTCGGTC
>JAPPQJ010000012.1 GCA_028817015.1 Gammaproteobacteria bacterium | reverse complement strand
CGCGCCCTGCCCGCGCGTGATTTGATAACGCACATAAACATCCTCGCCGGGCGCAACTTCAGCAGCGGCGATGGTGGCGATGATGGCGTCGATGATGTCCCGCTTGCTCTGCCGAACATGCAGCATGCTTAAGCGCGCCGAGTTCACCAGCCGCGCATGATGCTCCTCGAACATAAACGGAATACCCGAGTAGGTGCGGAACACTTCGTAGATGGAGTCGCCATACAAAAACCCGCGGTCGAGCACCGGCACGCGGGTTTCGTCCAGAGGGGCAATGGCGCCGTCTATGTAGCCGGTGGGTTTCATCATGACGCGGCTGTCACGCAGACTTTCGGACGACGGTGCGAAAAGTCAACGATACGCGCCGCTTGCGCGATATTTTGCGCCCATTCTGCTTGTCATTCTTCCGCAACGCGATGCTGTGCTGCCACACTTCGCGACTCACCCCTTTGAACACAACCAGACTGCGACGCTGCAGCACGATATCGAACTCGCCCGCTTTGCATTTGCCATTCGGTATGATTTTCATCATGCAATCGCTGCCCAGCGAAAGCGATGCGATGACCGGCCCAAAACAGTCGCGGTCGATATGCGGAGCGATGCCCTGGCCCGGCTCGTATTCATTGACAATCAACTGGTCGGGTTCAGCAACGAATATCTTTTTTTGCACCAGCCGAGTACAGACAGACTTCACCCAGGACGGCAATAAACCAAGCTGATCTTCATCGCTGATGTGACGCGCAGTGTAATCGTAACGGTAACCGTAATGTTGCACTCGCCGTTGCAAATCCCCGCGCCACTGCTCGGTGTCGATGGCGGAAAGCAAGTTGCTTTCCTCGTCAGGCGAGATAAAATCGGCAAGATAGCTTGCTCCGCCATCGCGCAAAAGCGACTCTTGATTCGCCGGAACGACGAGTCGGGGCTCGACACTCGTTCGGACTGGCGGTTGTTCGGCAACTGCTGAAATAATTTGTTGGATTGGCGGGGTCATTTGCGAGTTCCTCGGATCATGCCAAGCGCGATGCGACGCTTATATCCTGCTCGATATTCCACTGGAATTCCTTTCAATTTGATATTCTCAGTATATGTCAATCCTCCCGTCGGAGTTTCGTTCAGAAAAACAGGGCGAAAAAACCGCTGCCAGTTGGCGTGGCCAAACCCGACCGGATTGAGATAAATGATGCGCGTTTCCCGACACTGGGTTTCCCTTGCAACATGCTCTTTCCAGTTGACGGCTGATGTTCTGACGGATTCGTTTTGGGGTATATCGGTCTGCAAGGTATTTCGTGCCAACACAAACGAAAGGCACAGCACGGCAATTCGTGGCTTTGGAAAAAAATCGGGGATTTCCTGCGGATTAAACTGTCTGCGCTGTTTTACCGCAAAAAGCTCCGGTGCAAACAGCGCATGTTTCTTGTTGATGATCTTCGCCTTGTTGACCATGTTCCGGGACGCATCGACGCCAAAATAAGCCACTTGCCTTTTATATCCGGCCACCCGCCCGGACAGAACCTCAGCCAGCGCAAGCCCTGATGTCATCGGGCCGCACCCAAAATCAACGAATAACACGGGCTGCGGAATCCCACCCTTGAAGCAATGCCTCAAGGCCACCAGATTCTGCTCGATGTGCATATTCATATATCCATCCCGGCTGACATAATAATCCGTTCGGTAATGCTCCCCCTCATGCTTGTCATCAGGGAAACACTTTTGGTCAAAATCGGCCGCGCCGCGCTCCAATATCGCGTCCTTGCCTATGTCTTTGCCGACATAATAGTGTTTCGCCTCACTACATTCATCGGCCAGTTCACTCCAAACCTGCATTGCATCAACCGGCATCCTGCACCTCCCGGCCATCCTGTGCATCCTCGACCATTCTCAACGCCTCACAAACGACCTCCATTCCGCCTTGCGCTCCGGCCCGTGTTCCGCTTGCCTTCATAAGCGGCCGCCGCTTCGCGCACCCACGCCTGGCTTTCCCGGGCCTGCCGGGCCGCTTTCAGGCGCTGTTTGTTGCACTGGCCGTGGCCGCTGATGACGCGCTGGAATTCGTCCCAGTCAATGGCGCCGCAACGGTAGCGTTCGGCTTTTGCATCGTAGCGCAGTTCGGGGTCGGGCGCGGTCAGGCCGAGGGCTTCCAGTTGCGGCACGGTCTGGTCGAGGAATTTACGGCGGATTTCATCGTTGCCGTGGCGTTTGATCTTCCATTTCATGGATTGCTCGCCGTGCGTTGAGTTGCTGTCGCGCGGCCCCAACATCATCAGCGCCGGCCACCACCATCGGTTGACCGCGTCCTGGGCCATGTCCCGCTGCGCCTCGCTGCCGCGGGTCAGTTGCCACAGAATGTCGTAGCCCTGGCGCTGGTGGAAACTCTCCTCTTTGCAGATGCGCACCATGGCGCGGGCCGCGGGGCCGTAGGAAGTCTTGCACAGGGAGATTTGGTTGACAATAGCGGCGCCGTCCACCAGCCAGCCGATGGCGCCGATGTCAGCCCAGGTCAGCGCCGGGTAGTTGAAGATGCTGGAATACTTGGCGCGCCCGGCGTGCAGGTCGTCGATTAAGTCATCGCGCCGCACACCTAAGGTTTCGGTCACCGAGTAAAGATACAATCCGTGCCCGGCCTCGTCCTGAATCTTGGCCAGCAGGATGGCTTTGCGGTGCAGGGATGGCGCCCGGGTCAGCCAGTTGCGCTCCGGGAACATGCCGATGATTTCGGAATGGGCGTGCTGGGAAATCTGCCGCACCAGCGACTTCCGATACTGGTCCGGCATCCAGTCGCCGACCTCGATTTTCTCATCCCGGTCGATGCGCTGTTGAAACGCGCGCAGCCGACGCTCGTCGGTGGAGGGTGGAGGGGCGTCGCCCGCTTGAACGAGTTGGCTGCACATGCGACAATTATCCCGGACAAAAACCAAAAAATCAAACCACCGTATGTTGCCGCCTCATTCTGGACTCTGGCGGGTGATGGTTGGCGATGGCTTGGCGGGGAGCAACTGAAACATTTCTCTCCGGCGTTTCCTCTCCCGCCGGGAGAGGAATATCCGCATGCCAGTCCCCCTTTTCTACTCCCAAAAGTCTAAAATGTTTCCGGCATTATTCAATCACTTCCCCCGGACGCCGCCACGAATCAACCGAACCGCCCGCCGGCGCAAACCAACCGGCGTCATCTCCTCCGCCCTCTTCCGGCTCAGCGGCGCCGCTGACCTCCGGCATTCGGTGATTCCCGCCCCCTGAAAACGACTCCATGCTCGGCCCCAAACCTCTGATTTTTTACTGCGGCCTGCTGCTGGCGCTGTCAGCCTTTTCCATCGACATTATGCTGCCGGTGTTCGCCGATATTGGCCGCGATTTGCCGGCCAGCGACACGGCGGTGAAAATGACCGTGCCGTTTTATCTGTTCGCGTTCGGGCTGGGGCAAATCGTGTTCGGCGCCCTGAGCGACCGCGCCGGGCGGCGCATGGCGATCATCGCCGGGTTGTGCGTCTATTTAGCCGGCTCGCTGGCCTGCGCGCTGGCGTTCAGCGCCGAGGCGTTGCTGGCCGGGCGGCTGCTGCAGGGGCTGGGCGGCGCGGCCGGGCCGGTGGTGGCGCGCGCCATCATTCGGGATTTATACCGCGGGCGCAAATTAGCCCGCAACATGGCCAGCGCCACTGCGGTGTTTTCGCTGGGGCCCATCGTCGCGCCGCTGCTTGGCTACGCGCTTGGGGAAATAGCCGGCTGGCGCTCGGTGTTCGCCGCCACCTTCCTGTTCGGCGGAGGGTTGCTGTTAGTGGCCGTATTCGCGCTGCCCGACACCGCGCGCGCGCGCATCGCCGACGCGCTGCAGCCGGGCGCGATGCGCCGCCGGGTCAAGCGCTTTTTCGCCTGCCGGCAGTCGCGCTATTATTTCCTGGTCGGCGCGTGGATGACGGTCAGCATGCACCTGTATCTGACCAATTCGCCGGCGCTATACCGGGACAACTTCGGCGTCACCGGATTGTGGTTCGCGCTGCTGTTCGCCACCCACGGCCTGGGCATTATCGCCGGCCAGAGCGCCAACCGCGCGCTGATCGCCAAATACGGCACGGTCACCACCACCGCCGCCGCCGCCGCCACCCTGACCGCCGCCGCCGCCGCATTGCTGGCATTGGCCGCCGCCGGCGCGCTTGAAGTGGTGTCTTTTACCGGGCTGATTTTCGTGTTCGCGTTCAGTTTCCTGGTGGTCATCTCCAACGCCGCCGCATTAGCCATAGACGAGCACGGCGACATGGCCGGTTTCGCGTCGTCGATTGTCGGCTGCGGCGCGTTCACTATCGGCGCGGCCGGCGCGGCGCTCTTGACGGTGTTGACCGGCGGCGCCCTGCTGCCGTGGTCGGTGGTGATGCTGAGCGTGTGCGGCGTGGCGTTGGTCGCGCTGCTGGCCTGGCAACGGCGGGCCGGCTAATCGGCGCCGCGCTTGTTTCTAATCACGCTTTTGAGCGGCGATAAGTTGACTTCATCGACCACCGCGCCGGGGCGCATCGCCAAAATCGCCACGATGGTCTGCGCCACCTCTTCGGCATTCAGCGCGTTGTCCGCCGACTCCCCGGGGGCGAAATCCAGCCCATCGAAAAACGCCGTATCAACCATGCCGGGGTTGACCACCGACACGCGCACCCCGCGGGCCGCGCATTCTTCGCGCAAACTCTGCGCCAGCCCGCGCAGGGCGAATTTGCCGGCACAGTAAACCGCGCCCCGCCGGCCGCCTTTGAGCCCGGCTTCCGAGCCCAGTAGAACCACATCCCCCGAACGGCGCCGTTTCATCGCCGGCAGGCAGGCCCTGACCAGCAGCACGGCGCTGGTGAAATTGGTGTCGATCAGGCGGCGGATGCGGGCCTCGGAAAATTCTTCCAGGGCGCCGAAGTCGCCGTATCCGTGGCACAGAATCACGCCGTCGAGGTGGCGGTATTGGCGCGCCAACAACGCGGTCAACTCGGACACCTGCGCCGCATCCGACAAATCGCATTGCAGATGGCGGACCGCCGCCACCGCCCGCCGCGACACCGCCACCACGGCGGCATGCAGCGCCGGCAGACGCTCGCACAATGCGGCGCCGATGCCGGAACTGGCGCCGGTCACCAGGAAGGTTTTGCCGTTGAACACGCGCCGTCAGCGGTCAGCAAGCCGGCGGGCGCGAAGCGCGAAAATGCCGGGGAGTCAATCCGCCGGCCGCTGTATGGCCGCGCACCCGCCCATGTAGGGCGCCAGCACTTCAGGGACGCGGATGCTGCCGTCGGCGTTCTGGTGGTTTTCCATCACCGCCACCAACGCGCGCCCGACCGCCACGCCGGAGCCGTTCAGAGTGTGCAGCGGCTCCGGCTTGCCGGTTTCGGGGTTGCGCCACCGCGCTTTCATGCGCCGCGCCTGAAAAGCCTCGCAGTTGCTGCACGATGAAATCTCGCGGTAGCGCTGCTGGCTTGGAAGCCACACCTCCAGGTCGTAGGTCTTGGCGGCGCCGAAGCCCATGTCGCCGGTGCACAGCGCCACCACGCGATACGGCAATTCCAGTTTCTGCAGCACCGCCTCGGCGTGGCCGGTCAGCGCCTCCAGCGTGGCATACGATTGCTCCGGCTGCACGATGTGCACCAGTTCCACTTTCTCAAACTGGTGCTGGCGGATCATGCCGCGCGTGTCCTTGCCGTAGGAGCCGGCCTCGCGGCGGAAGCATTGAGTATGGGCGACCTTGCGCAGCGGCAGTTCCGCGGCCTCGAAGATGCGCCCGGCGGCCAGGTTGGTCAGCGGCACTTCCGCGGTCGGCACCAGGTAATACGGCGGCTGGTCGCGGGTGGTGAACTGGTCATCGGCGAATTTGGGAAGTTGGCCGGTGCCATACAAGGCTCTCGAGTTGACTAACATCGGCACCATGGTTTCTTCATAACCGTGTTCGTGGATGTGCAAATCCAGCATGAATTGCGCCAGCGCGCGGTGCAGCCGGGCCAGGCCGCCTTGCAGCACGACAAAACGCGAACCGG
Organism: Gammaproteobacteria bacterium; assembly: GCA_028817015.1. Lineage (GTDB taxonomy): Bacteria > Pseudomonadota > Gammaproteobacteria > Arenicellales > Poriferihabitantaceae > JAHRAW01. The sequence continues at coordinate 6,150 of JAPPQJ010000012.1, read as the reverse complement.
CCAGCCCGGCCGCCAGTTCATAATCCATCATCCCCAGGCGCGCGCCCAAGTCCACATGATCGCGCACCTCGAACGGGAACTGGCGCGGCGTGCCCCGGCGCCGCACTTCCTCATTGTCATGCTCATCCCGGCCCATCGGCACGCTGTGGTGCGGCAGGTTGGGGATTTCGCTCAGCAGTTGATTCAGTTCCGCCTGCGCTTCGGCGAGCGCCGCCTGGCCGGCCTTGAGTTGCTCGCCGAGCGTGGCCACCGAGTCGATCAACGCCCGGGCGTCGTGTTGCTTGCCTTTGGACGCTTTGGCCGCCCCGACCGCCCTGGACACCCGGTTGCGCTCGGCCTGCAACGACTCGGTGCGGCGCTGCCATTCCTGCCGGGAACGCTCCAGCGACTCGAAGCGCTCGATGTCGAGCGAGTAATGGCGCGTTTTCAACACCTCGGCGGTGCGCGCCGGGTCGTGCCTCAATTTACGCGGGTCGAGCATCGCATACCTCCGCCCACCTCATGGGAATTGCTCAGACTGGTCGATGACATCCACGCCATCGGGCGGGGAAAACTCAAACAGGCGCGCGGCAACCGGCCGGTTTTCTTTGAGGTCGAAAAACCGGATGCGGGTGCGCTGGTCGAGGGTGTCGATCAATTCAACCAGATGCAGGCGGCCCGCCTCGAAGCCGACCCGCACCTGGGTAAAACCGCTTTGCGGGTCGCGGGAAATGAGGCTCACCCAGTCGATTCGCCCCTGCACGCCGATGTCCTCCAGGTCGTAAGCCTGCTCCAGGTCGCCGTCCCCGGCCAACAAAATCGCCGGGCTGCGCCCAAGCGCCCGCGCCTGGTCGCGCACCGTCACCTGCTCCAGGGCGAGGTCGTGCAACCACACGCGCTCGCCGTCCCCGACGATGTGCTGCGCTTCCGGCGGCTGATAATCCCAGCGAAACCGGCCCGGGCGCTTAATCCACAACATGCCGAATGCGTCGTCGATGGTGTTGAGATTCTCATCCAGCACGACCTGCTCAAAGCGCGCTTCCAGAGTTGCCACTTCGGAGAAAAAACGCTCCAGCGCCTGCACTCCGGGGCTGGCGGCGTGAGCCGGCGCGCCGACCGTCAAAGCTACGAATGCGAAACCGCGCAGCCCCCGCCGGCACGCCAAAAACCGCCCGCGCCGCATCATTGTTCCGGTGGCGCGGCCGCCAGCACTTCGCGTTTGCCGTTGTCCGACGGGCTGACCACGCCGCCCTCCTCCATGGTTTCGATCATCCGCGCGGCGCGGTTGTAGCCGACCCGCAGCGCGCGCTGCAACGCCGAAATCGAGGCCTTGCGGCTTTGAGTGACGAAGCGCACCGCCTCGTCATACAGCGGGTCGGATTCGCCCTCCCCTTCGACCGGCATCCCGCCGGCGTCCAACGATGCGCCGGCGTCGCTTTCGGTTATTTCGTCTAAATACACCGGGCTGCCGGTGTCTTTCAGATAGGCGACCACGCCCGCGACTTCTTCGTCGGAGACGAACGAGCCGTGCACGCGCCGGGTGAAGCCGGTGCCCGGCGGCAGAAACAGCATGTCGCCCTGGCCGAGCAATTGCTCGGCGCCCATCTGGTCGAGCACGGTGCGCGAATCGGCCCGCGACGAAACCTGAAAGGCGATACGGGTCGGCACATTGGCTTTAATCAGCCCGGTCACCACATCCACCGACGGGCGCTGGGTGGCCAGCACCAGGTGGATGCCGGCGGCGCGCGCGCGCTGGGCGATGCGGATGATGATTTCCTCGATCTTCTTGCCGACCACCATCATCAAATCGGCCAGTTCATCGACGATGACCACGATGTAGGGCAGCGGGTGCAGCATCGGCATGGCCTCGCCTTCCGCGGGCGGCTCGGCCAGCGGGTCGGCCAGCGGCGAGCCGGCGGCGGCGTCCGCCACCTTTTTGTTGTAACCGGAGATATTGCGCACACCGATGGCCGCCATGACCCGAAAGCGCCGGTCCATTTCCACGATGCACCAGCGCAGCGCATTGGCGGCCTTGTTCATGTCGGTGACCACCGGCGCCAGCAGGTGCGGAATACCGTCATACACCGACAACTCCAGGAATTTCGGGTCGACCATGATGAGGCGCACCTGCTCCGGGGGGGATTTATAGACGATGCTTAAAATCAGCGCGTTGATGCACACCGATTTCCCCGAGCCGGTGGTGCCGGCGATAAGCACATGCGGCATTTTCATCAAATCGGCGAGCGCCGGGTTGCCGGCGATATCCTTGCCCAACACCAGAGTCAGCGGCGAGGAGCTTTTTTCGTAGGCGCGCGACGACAGGCCGTCCACCAGGCGCACGACTTCCCGGCTTTGATTGGGGATTTCAATGCCGACCACGGTTTTCCCGGCGATGTTGTCCACCACCCGCACGCTCTCGACCGACAGCGAGCGGGCCAAATCCCGCGACAACCCGACGATTTGGCTGGCCTTGACCCCGGGCGCCGGGTCCACCTCAAAGCGCGTGATCACCGGGCCCGGCTGCACCGCTTCAACGGTGATCTCGATGTTGAAGTCTTTGAGTTTTTTTACCAGCAGTTGTGACATCGCATCCAGTTCATCGCGCGAATATCCGGCGTGGGTTTCGGTGGCCTCTTCAAGCAGCGACAGCGGCGGCAAAACGCCGTCGGCGGTTTCCGGGAACAGGGGTTTCTGGCGCTCCTGCTGCTTGCGCTCGCCTTCCGGTATGCCGTCAACCCGAGGGGCGATTTTGGGCGGCTTTCGCTGGTCGAGTTCGGCGCGCAGCGTCTTGACTTTGTGGTGCCGCTGCTTGCGCGACTTGGAGCCTTCCCGGTGGTCGGCGCGTTTCTCCATATGCGTCTTGAGCCACTCGGCCAGCGCAAACGCGCGGTAGCCGGTGCGGTCCATCAGGTTGAACCAGGAAACATGCGTGGCCAGGGTGGTGCCGGCAACCAGCAACACAACAAAGATCACCGTGGCGCCGATCTCACCGAAGTTGGCGGCCAATTGCTCGGCGCTGTATTGGCCGAGGATGCCGCCGGCGTCGAACGGATGCCGCGCGCTGGCCGGCGCCGGGGCGAGGTAGATTTGCTCCAGGCCGCAGGCGCCGACCAGCGCCAGCAACACGCCGACGGGGGTCAGCAGGCGGCTCCATTCGCCGTAGCGCGGCTCAAGATAACGGTGCAGGCGCCACCCGAACGCGCACAGCAGCAGCAGCAACAGGTAGGCGGTGTGCCCGAATACGGTAAACATCCAATCCGCGAACCAGGCACCGACCTTGCCGCCTAAGTTGGCGATGGCGCCGCCGCTGCCGGTGTGGGTCGGCCCGGGGTCGTCGGGCGAATAGGTGAAAAGGGCGAGGCCGAGATAGATGATCACCGCCACCAGGCCAATCAACCCCAGTTCGCGCAGCAGCGCGGAGATTTTACCGGGGATCATGCCGTCGGGCCTGGGGCTGCCCTGGGCGCGCGGGGCGTGGGCCATGTCTGCATTCAAGTTGGAAACCTGCATTTTACCACGGCGCCCCGGTTCACAACAGGCGAGGCCGGGCCCCTGCCGGCACCGCCGGGCCGGATGCCGGCGAACTCACAAATTCTCCAGCACCGCCTCAAGCGCGGCGGGCAACGGCGCGCGGGTTTCCAGCGCAGCGCCGCTCACCGGGTGGGCAAAGCGCAGGCGTTCGGCGTGCAGGAACAGGCGCCTGAGGCCGGCCTGCCGGGTCATGCGGTTAAACCCCGCATCGCCGTATAACCGGTCGCCGGCTATCGGCTGGCCGATGGCGGCGGCGTGCAATCGCGCCTGGTGCATGCGCCCGGTCAACAGGCGGATGTTCACCAGCGTGCACGCCGCCCACCGGCGCCTGGGCGAAAAAACACTGCGCGCGGCCGACCGCTTATGCCCGGCGGCGTGCGGCGGCCTGGCCAGCGGCCGGTCGATTTCCCGGTTACCGCCCGGCCATGCGCCCTTGATTAGCGCCGCATAGTCTTTGTCGATGCTGCGCTCCACCCCCAACTGCGCCTGCAACGCCAGCAGCGCGGCGCGCGATTTGGCCAATATCAGGCAGCCGGAAGTATCGCGGTCGAGGCGGTGGGCGAGTTCCAGAACCGGCTCATCGGCGCGCAGTGTGCGCAGCGCTTCGATGAGGCCGTATTGTACGCCGCTGCCGCCGTGCGCCGCCAGCCCGGCCGGTTTATCGACCACCAGCAAATGCCGGTCTTCGAACAATATCGGGATTTTTTCCAGCAGCGAATCCGGTATCCACGGCGCCGCCCCCGGTGCGGCGCAACGCAGCGGCGGGATGCGGAGTCGGTCGCCGGCGCAGAGTTGATACGACGCTTTCTTGCGCGCGCCGTTGACCCGTACTTCGCCGCTGCGCAGAGCGCGGTACAGGCGGGTTTTGGGCACGCCTTTCAGTCGCTTAATCAGGAAATTGTCGATGCGCTGGCCGGCTTGTTCGGGGGTGACTTCGACCGTCTCAACCGCTATCGCGCGCGTTTTGTCCGACATGGGACTACCGCGACAGCGCGTCCAACAACCGCCGCCCCGCCATCACCGCCACCAGCGCCGGGGTGCGCAGCGCCGGGCCGCCGGGGAAGGTCTTGTGGGGAATTTTGCGAAAACATTCCAGGCCCTGGCGCTGGCCTGACACCGCATCGGCCAGCAACCCGCCGACATAGCCGGTCAGCGCCATGCCGTGGCCGGAAAAGCCCTGCGCGAACCATTGCGAGCCCGAATCCAGGCAGCCGATATGAGGCGCGCGGTTGCGGGTGATGGCGACCAAACCGCCCCAGGCATAATCAATGCGCGCATCGGCTAATTGCGGAAAGACTCCGAGCATGCGCCGCCGCAGCGAGCGGGCCAGGCGGCGCGGCTGCCAGGTCGAGTAACTGACCCGGCCGCCGAACAGCATGCGCGCATCAGCCGACAGGCGGTAGTAATCCAGCGCCAAATTGGTGTCGGCGACCGCCGCGCGGTTGGCAATCAGCGCATCGGCCATGCCCGCCGGCAGCGGCTCGGTGGCGACGATATAAGTGCCGACCGGCATGATGGTTGCAGCCAGATGCGGCTGCAGTCCGTCTAAATAGGCGTTGCACGCATACACCACCTGCTGGCAGGCAACCGTGCCGGCCCCGGTGCGCACCGTGATGGCGCCGCCCCCGGCCCGGGGCGCTTCGACACCGGTGACGGCGCTATGCTGATAGAGTCGGGCGCCGGCCTCGCGCGCCGCCCGGGTGAGGCCGAGGCAGTAGTTCAGCGGATGCAGGTGGCCGCTTTGCGGGTCGAAAACCGCGCCGCTGTAGCGCTCGCTGGCGAGCATTTCCTGCAACCGGGGGCGGTCGAGGTATTGCAGGCCTTCACAGCGGTAATGCGCGCTCAGGTGCTCGGCCCAGCGCCGCAAATCGCGCGCCTGCCCGGGCTTGACCGCGACATGCAGATAGCCGGACGCCCAATCGCAGTCGATGCGATGCCGGGCGATGCGCCGCCGGGTCCACTCCACCGCCGCCACCGAATGCGCCCACAATTGCTGCGCGGTGTCCCTGTCCACCAGTCGTTCAAGCGCCCGCTGGTCGGCGGAGAAGCCGGTGATGATCTGGCCGCCGCTGCGCCCGGACGCGCCCCAGCCAAAATGCCGCGATTCCAGCAGCGCCACATCGACACCCTTTTCGGCTAAATGCAGCGCCGTGGATGCACCGGTGATGCCGCCGCCGATGACCACCACATCGGCTTTATGCGCGCCGCGCAACGCTTCGGCCTCGACGCGATAGCGGCGACTGGCTTCGTAGTAGGAATCGGCGGTGTGGCGGTCTGCGCGCATCGAACAGGCGGCGGGCGAAATCGGAGGTGCCGGGATTGTAACAACCGCGGCCCGGGGATTTAAGAGGCTGCTCCAATCACCGCGCCCGGAAATCGGCGCCGGGGATTTTCAGGGGCGCGAAGAAGTCCTCGGTCCACTGCGGCAACTGCTCCGTTTCTTCGACCGCTTTGACGGCCTCGGAAACTTTCCTCGCGGGCATTGAAGAGAATAAGTCCGCAGAGGGCACCAAGGCTCCGTTCAAATCGTTGGGTTCAAATTTGTCCAGCGAGCCGCCGTATTTTCGCATTGACAGCGAGATGATGTCTCTTCCCGTTTCCGACAACAGGTACAGGAAAAGATGTTCCAGATACCGGTGC
>JAPPQJ010000034.1:523-4647 GCA_028817015.1 Gammaproteobacteria bacterium | reverse complement strand
ATCCGCGGTGCGAAACACCGCGCAATAATCCTGCATGATTTTCTGCATGTCCAAACGCAACGCCGCGGTCGGCGCATCACCATTCGCATAACGCAACGCATCAAACCGCGCGATGATGCCGTCGCCGGCGCCCGGCCCCAGGCCCGGCTTGGCGGAGTTCGGCTCGATCAGTTGTCGCGCCCGGTGCGCGGCGGCGCGCCCGAACACCACGATGTCCAACAGCGAGTTGGAGCCGAGGCGATTGGCGCCGTGCACCGACACGCACGCCGCCTCGCCGATGGCCATGAGTCCGGGCACCACGCGCTCGGCGTCGCCTTCTTCGCGGGTCACCACCTCGCCGTGGATGTTGGTGGGGATGCCGCCCATGTTGTAGTGCACGGTCGGCAGCACCGGAATCGGCGCGCGGGTGACATCGACCTCGGCGAAAATGCGCGCGGTCTCGGAGATGCCCGGCAGGCGCTCGGCCAGCACTTCGGGGCCCAGGTGTTCGAGGTGCAGGTGGATGTGGTCTTTGTGCTCGCCGACGCCTAATCCTGCGCGAATTTCCATGGTCATGGCGCGGCTGACCACATCGCGCGAGGCCAGGTCCTTGGCGTTCGGCGCGTAGCGCTCCATGAATCGCTCGCCGTTGGAATTGGTCAGGTAGCCGCCCTCGCCGCGCGCGCCTTCGGTGATGAGGCAGCCGACGCCGTAGATGCCGGTGGGGTCGGCGGCCGCGCAAGTGCGCTGCGCCTGGCCTTCGCCGAAGTGCGTGGTCATGCCGCCGAAGGCGCGCTGGTAGATGCGGCCCTCCGGAGTGCGCGAAAACGGCACGCCGTAGTGCTCCAGTTCGATGACCGCATCGGCCGCCTCCTTGCACATATACTCGATGGCGTCCTGGTCGCCGAGCCAGTCCGAGCCTTTGACCGTGTCATACATGTGCCACCGCCAGTCGTCCTCGCCCATGTTGCCGAGTGCGGCGCTCATGCCGCCCTGGGCGGCCACGGTGTGGCTGCGGGTCGGGAACACCTTGGTGATGCAGGCGGTGTTCAGCCCTTCGAGCGCCATGCCGAGCGTGGCGCGCAGGCCGGAGCCGCCGGCGCCGACTACGACCACGTCGTATTGGTGGTCGATGACCGGGTAGGCTTCAGGCACCGGACGGTGCGCCCGGGGGGGCGGAGGATGGCATGGGGGCGGGCGCGATCATCACCAGGCAATATACAGCACCGCGCCGACCGCCGCTGCGCCGGCCAGGCTGTTGACCACCCGGGTCGCTAATAGCGTCATGTCGCGCGCCTTCTGCGCCGACACATAGTCCTCGACGATCACTTGCAGCCCCAACTGGGCGTGGTAGAACATCACCGCCAAATACGCGATCAGCGCCGCCGCCACCCCGGGCCGGGCGACCCACGCCGCCGCCGCCCGGTGCGAATCGCCGACATGGCCGAGGATGGTGAACACAAACCACAGGGTCAGCGGAATCAGCGCCAGCGCGGAGATGCGCTGCAGCCACCAGTGGCGGGAGGCCTTGCCGGCGCCGGCGGCCGCCGCCCGGGATGCGCGGTGGGGATTGGAATTCACAGCAGCCACACCAGCACGGTCAGGCCCAGCGCCACGCCGACCACGATTTTGCCGCTTAAGTAGGCCGTGGAGAGTTGGAATCCATAGCCCGCGTCCCAGGCCAGGTGGCGGATGCCGTTGCACAAGTGGTAGAAGGTGCACAGCGTCCAGATGAACAACAGCAGTTTGCCGAACCAGGCGCTGAAGAACCCGTGCGCCGCCTGATAGGCCGCCGGGCCGCCGGCCACCGACACCAGCCACCAGGTGATCAGCAGCGCGCCGAGGGCGAGGATCATGCCGGTGCCGCGGTGCAGAATCGACAGCACCGAAGTCAACTGCGGCCTGTAGACCTGGAGATGAGGGGACAGCGGACGCCGGGGTGCGGTCAAAGTAAGTTCCTGTCTATTGTGGAAGGGGATCATACAGTAAAACGGCGCCTGAAAAAAAGTGCGGCATTCGGTTCGCTGCAGCCGGCAAGCCGGTTTAATGGCCCTGGCGCCGGAACATCAGAATTGGGCCCGCAATCGGCGCGGCGGTTGTACGTTTTGGGGTCCGGCTGTGAGAAAATAGGCCAAGTTGATGCGTATTAACGCGCTTGGATACCTTATCAGACACTTTTACCGAGGCGATGGACCCGACCGAATCCATGCTGGGTAACTTGGCCGGTGGCGTGATCGCCACCGCCCTGGATTCGCACGCGCTAATCCAGGTGACGGGCGATGACGCGCACGCCTTTTTGCAGGGGCAGTTCAGCAATGACCTGAATGACCTGAACGAGACCGGCGATGCGGCCAACCCGGTGCAGTGCCAACTGAACGCCTACTGCAATCCCAAGGGCCGGGTGCTGGCTGTCATGCGGCTGGTGAGGTATGACGGGGGATGGGGGATGATCGTGCCCGCGGGACTGGCCGACCAACTCGTCAGCCGCCTGAAAATGTTCGTGTTGCGGGCCCGGGTCGAGATCGCGCCCAGGCCGCAAACCGCGTTGCTGGGGTTGATCAACGGTGCGCAGTGCGCCGGCGGCCGCGGCCTCGAGCGCGTGCCGGTGGGCGGCGTCGTGCCCCGGCACATGATGATCGGCGAGCCGCAGGCGGTGGACTCTTTTATGCGCGCCAATGCGCTTGAGGCCGCACCCGGTGACGGTCCGTGGCGGCTGGCCGACATCCTGTCGGGCATCCCGCAGGTCTATGCGCAAACCGCCGGGCAATTCATCCCGCAGATGATCAACTTGGACCGGGTCGGCGGCCTTAGTTTCACCAAGGGCTGCTACCCCGGCCAGGAAATCGTCGCCCGGTTGCGCTATCGCGGCCGGGTGAAACAGCGCATGTCAGCCGGTGTCGCCCGCGGCCTGGCCGCCCTGGCCCCCGGCGACCCGGTGCATTCCGACCAGCACGCCGGCCAGAAAGTCGGGCTGGTGGTGGATGCGGTGCCCACCGACCGCAGCCGCGGCGAATACGCCTTCAGCGCCACCGCCCCGGTGCAGTTGAGCGACGGCGAAACCCTCCGGGTCGGCCCGGTGCCCGGTGCGGCATGGACCCGGATTGCGCTTCCTTATGAGGCGGCGGAGGCGGGTGAGGCGGGCCAGGAGTAGTGGCGGCGGTTGCTGCGGCGGCGGGCGGCGCGGTTGCATGCATGGCGCCGTTGAAGGTTAGTCCGAAGACTTCATCATGACGGTTTTTCTATAGCGGTGCGGGCTCATGCCCGTCCAGGCGCGAAAAGCGCGGGAAAAAGCCGACAGCTCCGAGTAGCCCAGTTCATAGGCGATGTTAGTCAGCGGCATATCGGCGTTTTTCATATAGTGCAGCGCCAGTTCCCGGCGCGCGGCGCATAAGATGTCGGAAAACAGCAGGCCCCGATTCTTGAGCGCCTTGTGGAAGGCGGCGTCACGTAGCCCCAGAATTTTTGCGATTCCCGAAACGGTGGGCAGTTGGTCGCCCAGATGCAGTTTGATTTGGTTTTTGACGGCGGCGGCAAAATCTTCCGGGTTTTGATTGAAGGCGTAATGCGACTCGAAGAAAGAGGAAATAATCGACAGCAAATACGGGTCCTGCCCGGGCATTTTCACCTCGAGGTCGCTGCGGCGGAAGGCGAAAGCGTTGGTGCGGCGGTGAAACACAACCGGGGCGCCGAAAATGCATTCATGTTCATCCGAATCCCCCGGTTTTGGGTGCTCAAAACGAACTTCCAGGGGGCTCCAGTGATCGCCCAATGCGGATTTGAATATGTTCCAGAATATGCCCAGAGACAACTCCGCATCCTGCCTTCGTCGCCGGATTCGCCGGTCGTCTATTTGATAGCAAAGCCAGAGCACATCGCCGTCTTCCAGCAGCCCGAACCGGGTTGACCCCTGGTGGGCGGGGAAATATTTGACCAGGTTGGCGAGGGCCGCCAGCAGGGTCGGCGAGCAAATGGCGGCATAGCCGAGCGGGCCCAGGTGTTCGGGCTTGAAGGCGCCGCCAACCTCCAGCCCGAAATTGTCGTTGTGGGTGTGTTTGGCTGCGGCGTCAAACAGGTTGCAGAACTGATTGAGTACCAGTTCGTTGACCGGCGAGTCGAGGTCCTCGACCGCCAGTCCGGCGCGTCCG
>JAPPQJ010000034.1:0-513 GCA_028817015.1 Gammaproteobacteria bacterium | reverse complement strand
ACGCTCGATGTGTTCAACAAGGCCGGTCGCCGCGCAAGCCAGCACCTTGGGGAAGGCCAGGTCGGCGGAATTTGCCTCATACCGCTGCATAGCAGGAATTCACCGCCATCCAGTTGACATTGCAGGTGCCCCCGAGCATCGCATCAACCGCGTATTTGACGCCACCTGAGCGGCGGGAAACCGCCAATGATGTTAAGTTTTCTTGAATTAATGTCAAGCATGCCCGCGAAGGAGCCGCGCATAATTTCCCGGCAGGGTGCGCAATTGCGCCTTTTTCACCCGAATATTATGCAATCTACACCAAAGGAGGCTCAAATGAAACTAACCCGCCGCCAATTTACCACCGGCATGATCGGCGCCGCCGGCTTCGGCGCCCTTGGCCCGTTGCGCAGCGCGCTTGCCGACCGCAACGATCAACTGAACATTCTTTGCTGGGAAGGCTACAACTCGGACGATGTGCTGGGGCCGTTTCGCGCCGCCAATCCCGGCGCGGTGGTGCGCGCCGAGAGCGGC
>JAPPQJ010000123.1:3575-4670 GCA_028817015.1 Gammaproteobacteria bacterium | reverse complement strand
ACTTGTAGAGTTTGTTGACGAACACTTGATGGTAGGAGCCGTAAATCAACAGCGCCGCGTAGATGACCAACAACACCGCGCCGATGATGTCGAACACATGCCTGAGCCAGGCCGGGCAAGCATCGTACAGCAAAAAGATGCGGATGTGGCAACGCTGCTGCATCGCATACAAGCCGGAGAACAAAAACACATAGCCGGCCAGCCACAGGGTCAGTTCATTCGCCCACAAAGTCGGCGCCTCGAACGCATAGCGCAGCAGCACTTCATACAGCATGACCAGCGTCGCCAGCAGAATCAAAATCATCGTCACGCGCCCCAACATCAGCGCGAAACGGTCGACCGGCCGCCAGTCGGGGAATTCCATGCGCGCGATTTTGATGGTGCGCGCGCCGTGGATGAAAATCACCGGCAACAGAACCAGCGCGAGCCAGTCCAGGATGTCGGCCTCGCCGGTCAGTCCCGGCAAGGCGATGATGTCGGTGTTGCGGTGGTTGGCGGTCATGCGGTCGACCGCACTCTGGTCGGCCGGCGGGAACAAATCCAGGATGAACGCCGGCGCATGCCAAATCGCCCACCCGGCGCATACCGCGAACAACACCGGCATCGCCCACTCGCGCAGGCCGCCGGTGGAAACGGAGTTCGCGTTCATCGCGTCGCCGCGCGCCAAAAAGCGGCGGCGTTTTGCAGTCGCGCCGCCGCTTTGTCGCCGATGGTTACTTCATCAAGCCCAAATCGGTCAGGAAGTCGATATGGTTTTTCAGCAACTTCTTCGCCTCGGGCGTGGTGGCGAAGTCGGTCCACGACTTTTTCACGCCCGCGCGGTATTTCGCCAACTCCTCGTCCGACCATGCGTAGAGATTGACGCCTTGCTCGCGCAACTCTTTGGCCGCGCGGGCGTTTGCCACTTCCACCGCGGTCGCGGTCTTCAGCGCCAGCGCCTGCATCGCGACTTTCAGAATCGCCTGATGCGCTTTCGGCATCGCGTCCCACACATCCTTGCGGCAGACCAGGTGGTCGGCCGGCATGGAGTGGAAGCCGGGATAGTTGGTGTGCTTGGCGATGTCGTAGATGCCCATGCCGCGGTTGACCGCCAAA
>JAPPQJ010000123.1:0-3401 GCA_028817015.1 Gammaproteobacteria bacterium | reverse complement strand
GTAGGTGTGATACAACTCGTTGAGCGCGTCGTAGCCGTTGTTGTGCAGCAGCCACGCCATCTGCTCATACGGGCGGGTGTAGCCGCCGGCCAAATCGCCGGTGAATTGGAACGCCGGATTCTTGCCGGTTTGATACGCGCCGCCGGACATGTCGCAGTCGACGATGCCGGTGACCGCGGCGTCGAAAATCTCCGCCGATTTGACGATGGCGTCGCCGTAGAACAATTCGATGGCGATGTCGCCGCCGGACATCGCCTCGACATCCTGCTTGAACACGCCGGCCATCTCGCCGGACACATTGTTCGGCTGGAAGTGGGTGTGGATTCGCAGACTGGTGGTTTGCGCCGAGGCGACCCCGGCGGCCAGCACCAATGCGGTGGCGGCCGCCCCGGTGGCGGCCGTTTTGATTGCGGTTTGGAACATGGGTTGGTCCTCCTCAGGGTTTGCAGGTTCGGGTTGTGGATACTCCGCTCTCCGGCGGCTGGCGGCACCTTATCACATTTTGCAGCGCGCGGGCGAGGTCAAGGCGAGGGTCAGGTGCACAGCGGCGCGGCCTGGTATTTTTGCCACCGCGTGTTGAACACCGCCTCCACCTCGCCGCGCAAAATGGCGTCGCGCGCGTCCAGCCAGCGGCGGCGGTAGCCCGGCGCACCGTCGTTGCCCGACAAACTCAATGCGGGGAAGCATTCCCGCCCGGTGGCCGTGCCGGCCGCCTGGTAGCGCAAATCGAAACTCCAGCGAATGCCGTCCGATTCGTTTGCGTCTGCGCCGTGCACGGTGCGGCGGTGCAGGACAATCGCATCGCCGGGGTTTACCTCCAAGTTGCGCCGGGATGATTCGGGGATGGTGGCGTCCGGGATGTAAATGTCGCCGACAAACTCGCGGCCCGGGCAGTGGGTTCGCAGGCCGAAATCCGGACGGCTCGCATCGTCCGCGGCGAGGTGGCTGCCGGGCACGCATCTCAGGCAGCCGTTCGCTACCGTGGACTCGGTCACCGCCACCCACACGGTCAAAATATCGACGCCGCGCGCGCCCTCGTGAATCACCGCCTCGTCCTGATGCCAGTTGGCGCGCGCGTAGGCGGAATCGGTGGCGGCGTGCGCCGGCAGGCGGCGTTGCGGCGGCTTGATGCGGATGTGTTGCACCGGGCTGGCCACCAAATCCTCCGCACCGAGCAACTGCTTTGCCATCGCCGCCAACCGCGGATGCGTGAGGAGGCGGAACACCGACGCCGGCGCAAACACCCCGGCCTCCGCGCGCCAGTCGTCGCCGAACAGTTCGCGCCAGGCCGGCAACCGCGCGCCGAGGTCGCCGTCCAATGGCAGCGAAATGTCGAGGTGCTGATAACTCTCCGGCGCGGCGCAAATTAAGCGCGAGGCCGCGCTGGAAAAATCATCGCCGCCGTTGCCGCTACCGCCGGATTGCGCGCCCACCTTGCCAACCGCCCGCGCTCGCCGCAGCAAATCCTCCACCCGCGCGGCAAAATCCCCGCGCAACGCCGCCAGGGTCTCATCGTCCACCGCACCCGGCACGATAAGACACCCCTCCCGCGCAAAATCGCGCAGTTGGGCGGCGGTCAGCGGCGGCGTGTTCATCATTTCATTCATGCAAAGTCGGGCGGCGAAGCGGCTAATAACGCGGTATTATTCCACACGATGAAAACTTTCACCACCCGGCAAATCGGCGCCACCGGCCTGCGGGTTTCCACCCTGGGGTTCGGCGGCGCGCCCATCGGCGGCTTGCTGCGGCCGGCGGAACAAGGCGCGGCCGCGGAGGCGTTGCGGCGGGGATTGGATGCCGGAATCGGTTATGTGGACACCGCGCCTTACTACGGTTTCGGCAAGTCAGAGCGCATCGTCGGTGATGTTCTGCGCGGCCGCGCATGCGTGTTGTCCACCAAAGTCGGGCGGCTGCTGCGGCCCGGCGCGCACTCCAAGCCGCTGGCGCTGGGCTGGTCGGAGCCGCTGCCGTTTCATCCGGTGTTTGACTATTCCCATGATGGACCGCATCGACATGCTGTTGGTGCACGACATCGGCGAGATGACGCACGGCCTTGAAGCGGGCGGGCGCCATTTTGCCCGGTTGCGCGACGGCGGTTACCGGGCGCTGGAAATGCTGCGCGCCACCGGCGCCGTCAAGGCCATTGGCCTGGGCGTGAACGAAGCGGAAGTCTGCCTTGATGCCATGGAGGTCGGCGACTGGGATGTGTTCCTGTTAGCCGGGCGTTACACGCTGCTGGAGCAGGCGCCGCTGGACGATTTGCTGCCCGCCTGCGCGGGGGCGAAAATATCCCTCATCATCGGCGGGCCGTTTAACTCCGGCGTGCTGGTCGGCGGCGACACATGGAACTACGCCGCCGCCCCCGCCCAAGTGCAAACCCGCACCGCCGCGCTGCAGCAGGCGGCGGCTGAGCACGGCGTGCCGCTGCCCGCCGCCGCATTGCAATTTCCATTAGCGCACCCGGCGGTGGCGTCGGTGATTCCCGGCGTGCGCGACCCGGGGCAATTGGCGCAAGTTTTGGACTGGACGCGCAGCCGCATCCCGGCTGAATTCTGGGCCGACCTGAAACAGCGCAACCTGCTGCACCCGGAATCGCCGACGCCGGCCGGCACTCCGTTTTACGCGGGCGGCTGATGGCGCGGCAGGTTGTATTGCCGCTCGGCGTTTTCCTTCCAGATTCCCCGTTGCTCCGCAGCGGGCAAGGCGGCCAGCAACCGCCGCGAAACCTCCAACCAATGCCCATACCCCCCGGCCAGGCAAACCACCGGCCAGTCGCTGCCCCACAGCAGCCGCCCGCCGCCGAAAGTTTCCAGCAGGACATCGGCGTACGGCTGCAAATCCGCGGCTTCTGCGCCCGGTTCGGCTTCGGTGAGCAGGCCGGAGAATTTGCACATCGCCTGCGGATGTCCGGCCAGCCGGCGCATTTTCGGCGCCCACTCGCGCAGCCCGCCGGCGCCGTTTGCGCCGGCACGGATGCACGGTTTGCCGCCGTGGTCGACCACCACCCGCAAGTCGGGGTGACGCTCCAGCAGATGGTGCAGGTTGTCCAGATGCGGCGGCTTCACCAGCGCGTCAAACACCAGTTGCGCCTCCGCCACCGCCCGAAACACCCGCCTCAGGGCCGGGCGCAGCATCCAGCCGGGGTCGGCGATGTCCTGAATCATAGGCCTCACGCCGACGATTTTTTCCGCCGCCGCTAATTTCTCCACCCGCACCGGCGCATCGGCGGCGTCAAAATCAACCCAGCCCACAATGCCGCGCACAAACTCGGCATCGGCGCGCTGCATAAAAACGGTCTCCTCCGCGCAGTCGGCGGCTTGCACTAACACCGTGCCGGTGACGCCGTACGCTTGCAGCAGCGGCGCCAGGTCGGCCGGCATGAAGTCACGGTGGATGGCCGC
>JAPPQJ010000093.1 GCA_028817015.1 Gammaproteobacteria bacterium | reverse complement strand
GTTGCACTTGGTTAACGACGGCGTCGCCACCACCGATGACATCGACCAAGCGCTCGCTTATGGTCCCGGTCTGCGGTGGGCGTTTATGGGCCCGTTTATGACCTACCGCGTGGCCGGCGGCGAAGGCGGGTTTCGTCACTTTATGGCGCAGTTCGGTCCCAGTTTGAAATGGCCGTGGGCGCGATTCGACGGCCCGGAACTGACCGATACGTTGCTCGACAAATTGGCCGCGCAATCCGATGAACAAGCCGCGGGCTTAAGCATCGCCGAACTGGAGCGGCGGCGCGACGATTGTTTGGTGTCGGTGCTGCGCGCGTTGCGCTCCAATCAATGCGCAGCCGGCCGGACGCTGCAGCGCTACGAGGAATTGTTGTATGAAGCCGGCCACCCAAAAGTCATGGCAAAGGCCGATGACTTGAGCCGGCCGCTGTGCCTGCACCACGGCGTCGTGGCCCCGGAGTGGGTCGATTACAACAACCACATGACCGAGAGCCGTTACTTGCAGGCGTTCGGCGATGCGTCCGATGCATTGTTCCGGTATATCGGCGTGGACCGTAAATACCGCGACGCCGGATGCAGTTATTACACGGTGGAAACCCACTTGAACTTTGTGCGCGAAGCGCCTGTCGATGCGCCGTTCACGGTCACCACGCAACTGCTCGGCGGCGATGAAAAACGCATCCACTTGTTCCACCGCATGCGCGGCGGCGCCGGCGCCGGTGAAGACGGCGCGCAGTCGGCGCGATGGGAATTGGCCACCGCCGAGCAGATGTTGCTGCATGTCGATACCGCCGCCGGCCGGGTGTGCGCGGCCCGGCCTGAAGTGTTCGCGCGGCTTAGCCGCATCATCGAAGCGCACGCCGCTTTGCCGAAGCCCCGGCAAGCCGGGCGCGCCATTCTGCCCCGCCGCGCATGAACGCATCCGCCGCACCGTATTTCGAGGGTCACCGCGTATTGGTCACCGCCGCCGCCGCCGGCATCGGCCGCGCCATCGCCGCCGCCTTCGCCAGGGCCGGCGCCGCGGTGCATGCGGTGGACATTGACGCCGGCGCGGTCGCGCAATTGAACGCCGAACATCCGGGCATTCACACCACGCTTGCCGATGTGTCCGTCGAAGCCGAAGTCGATCATGTGTTCGAGCGCCATCGCGAGCGCTTTGGCGGCATTGAAGTGCTGGTCAACTGCGCCGGCATTGCCGGGCCCACGGCGCTGTTGGAAGACATCGACCCGGCCGACTGGCGGCGCTGCGTCGGCGTCAATCTGGACGCCACTTTCCTGTGTTGCCGGCGCGCCATTGGGTTGCTGCGCGCCGCCGGGCGGGGCAGCATCATCAACATCTCATCGACCGCCGGCTGGCACGGCTACCCGCTGCGCACGCCGTATGCGGCGGCCAAATGGGCGGTCATCGGCCTGACCAAGTCGTTGGCCATGGAGCTGGGGCCGGCCGGCATCCGCGCCAACGCCATCTGCCCCGGCAGCATCGACGGGCCGCGCATGGAGCGCGTGATGGCCGCCGAGGCGGCCGGCAAGGGGGTGAGCGAGGCGCAGGTTCGGCAACGCTACACCGCCGGCGTTTCGCTGCGCACCTTTATCGCCGCCGAGGATATCGCCGATGCGGCGCTGTTCATCGCCTCGCCGGCGGCGGGTAAAATCACCGGCCAGATCATCAACGTCGACGGCCATCTGGAAACGCTCGGCAGCCTCGACCGGTAACCACTGTCACGCCAGAGCCGTGAACTTTGAACTAAGCGAAGAACAACGCATGCTCATCGACAGCGCCCGGCGCTTCGTCGAGGAGGAGTTGTATCCCCACGAGCGGCAAGTGGAGCAAACCGACCGGTTGCCCGCGGATTTGCGCCGCCACATCATCGCCCGCGCTCTGGACGCCGGGTTGTATGCCGCCAACATGCCGCAGGAACTCGGCGGCGGCGGGCTCGACACGCTGTCGATGTGCCTCCTGGACCGCGAACTGGGGCGCGCCAACATGGCCTTGCAATACACCGTCGCGCGTCCCAGCAACATCCTGCAGGCGTGCGTCGGCGAACAGCGGGAGAAGTATCTGTATCCGTGCATTCGCGGCGAAAAGACCGACTGCCTGGCGATGACCGAGCCGGGCGCCGGCTCCGACATTCGCTCAATGGCGTGCACCGCAAAAAAGCAATCCGGCGGCGGCTTTTGCATCAACGGCAGCAAACATTTCATCAGCCACGCCGATGTCGCCGATTTTGTCATCCTGTTTGCCGCCACCGGAGCGGAAGATTCACCGCGCGGCGCGCGCAAGAAAATCACCGCGTTTCTGGTTGACAAAGGCGCGCAAGGATTCACCGTGCGCCGCGGCTACCGCAGCGTCTCGCACCGCGGCTACCACAACTTCATCCTCGAGTTCAGCGACTGCCGGGTCCCGGCCACGCAGGTGTTGGGCGAAATCGACAAAGGCTTCGAGGTGGCCAACCGGTGGCTTGGAAACACGCGGCTGCAAGTCGCGGCGATTTGCCTGGGAAGGTGCGACCGCGCCTTTGAGTTGGCCTGCGAATACGCCGCCACGCGCAAACAATTCAATCAAACCATCGGCAAATTCCAGGGCGTCGGCTTCAAGTTGGCGGACATGGAAATCGCACGCGGCGCCGCCGAGTTGCTGACCTGCCGGGCGGCGTGGCGCGAAGACCACGGTGGCATGACCGATATGGACGCGGCCATGGCCAAGTTGGCCGCCAGCGAAGCGCTGGCCATGATCGCCGACGAGGCGCTGCAAATTCACGGCGGCATGGGGCTGATGGCGGATTTGCCGCTGGAGCGCATCTGGCGCGATGCGCGGGTGGAGCGAATCTGGGAGGGCAGCAGCGAAATTCAGCGCCTGATTATCTCCCGCGCGATTCTGCGCCCGCTGGAGTCGCGTTGAGCGGGCGGCATTCACCGCGCCGTTTACCGTTCACCGCCGCCGCCTTCCGCCATGAAGCGCCCCGATTTTTTCATTCTCGGTGCACCCAAGTGCGGCACCACTTCGCTGGATGCGTATCTGAAATCGCACCCGCGCATTTTCACCGCCCAAAAGGAGCCGCATTATTTCAACACCGATGACAACTACCGCCTGACCGCCGATTTGCCGGCTTATGAGGCGTTGTTTGCCGGCGCGGCCGATTCGCATCTGGCGGTCGGCGAAGCCTCGGTTCGTTACCTGCATTCGCACGATGCGGTGGCCAACATCCTGCGCTACAACGCGCATGCAAGGTTTATCGTCATGGTGCGCAATCCGGTGGAGATGGTGCATTCGTGGCACGGCCAAATGCTGTTCAACGGCGAGGAGGACACGCCCGACTTCCAGACCGCCTGGGATTTGCAGGCGGCGCGCCGCGCCGGGCGGTCGCTTCCGGCCGGCTGCATCGATGTTTCGGCGCTGCTGTATGGCCGGTTCTGCAGCGTCGGCCGGCAACTTGAGCGCGTCTATCAGCAAGTCGCGCCTGAGCGCGTGCATGTGGTGGTGTTCGACGACTTGAAGGGCGACCCGGCGGGCGTGTATCGGTCGGCGCTGCGGTTTCTGCGGCTGCCTGATGACCACCGGCCGCCGGGCGGTTTTGCGGTGCATAACCGGGCCAAGGTGCGGCGCAACTACGTGCGCCGCGCGCGCCATGCGCTGCGCCCGCTGGGGCGGCTGAAGGTTGCGCTCGGCATCCGCCGGCCGTTCGGCATTTCGAGACGCATGCTGCGCTACGAGGGCCGGGCCAAACCGCGCCCGCCGCTATCGCCGGAACTGCGTCGCGCGCTGGCCGACTATTTCGCCGACGATGTGCAACTGCTGGCGCGCCTGATCAAGCGCGACTTAAGCCATTGGAGCGCGCCCCGGCGCTGAAATGCTAACCGCCCGGTCCCCGGCCGGGCCGGCCGCAGTTGAAGCCGCCGGCGCCCACAATCGGGTGCATGGGGTCGCCGAATAGGGTAAATTCACCCGTCCGACATTTCACTTGTTTGATGTTCCGCTCATGACCAAACTACGCATTTTCTCCGTCCTTGTCAGCGCCTTGTTGCTGTTGTCGTGTTCGTCCAGCCCCAAACAGGATCAAGCCCGGGAAGACCAACCCGACGCCGACGATTCCCTGTTTTCCACGACCCTGAATGATTACAGCAGGCCGTCCCTGGAGATTCCGCCGGATTTGCTCGAATCGGCCGGCGAGAGGGTGCAGGCCAATGCCGGCGCCACCGCCGAATCCGCGGCCCCCGGCAGCGGCGCCGAGGAGGTGTTGCCGGCGGTCATCGGCGCGGAGATTCAATCCGATGACGACCGTTCATGGCTTGAAATAGACGCCGGCGCCGACGTGGTATGGAAGAAACTGACCGAGTTCTGGGCCTTCCAGGAGATCGACCTGGTGGAATACCGGCCGCAGGCGGGCTTCATGGAAACCGACTGGTTCGCCAGGAAGGGGAACCGGGCCGACAGCACGGGGTTGAGCGCGGTCGCCGTGCAGTTGTTCGACACCCTGGTCTCCCGGCGCACCTCGGTGGACAAATTCACCATTCGCCTGGAGCGCGACGGCGAGGACCGCACCCGTTTGTTCGTCACCCACCGCGCCCAGGAAAAAATCGCCCGGGAACTGCGGGACGTCGATAAAACGGTCGAGTTAGAATGGGTGGAGCGGGCCCAGGACCCGGAAAAAATCGCACAACTGCTGCAGGCCATCGTGCTGTTGTTCGATTCCAGCACCGACGAGCCCGCTTGACTCTCCGCCGCGCGGCCGCGGATGCAACATCTTGGGGCCTGATCGCCCCTTTGCGCGCGCGCATTGCCGGCATTTTTCAGGTGGTGCGAGCGGGTTTATCCGGCTGCAGCGCCTTGCGCTTCACATGAGCGGTCGGTTATGAAACGGCCCATACCGAGCCGCCTGGACGATGCGCGGGTGTTGATTTACAGCCACGACACCTTCGGCCTCGGGCACCTGCGGCGCTGCCGGGCGATTGCGCACGAACTGGTCGGGCGCTTCAAGGGAATCTCGGTGCTGATTTTGTCCGGGTCGCCGGTCGTCGGCGGTTTCGAGTTCCGTGCCCGGGTTGATTTTGTCCGCATCCCCGGGGTGATTAAGCTCAAAGACGGCAGTTACACCTCGCTGGGGCTGCACATCGACCTCGACCAGACCATGGCGATGCGCGAAGCCATCATCCGCCAGACCGCCGAGGTGTTCCGCCCCGATTTGTTCCTGGTGGACAAGGAGCCGCTGGGACTGGAAGGCGAAGTCGGCAATACTCTGGAGTTGCTGCGCGCGCGCGGCGCCCGCACCGTGCTCGGCCTGCGCGATGTGCTGGACGAGCCGGCGGCGCTGCGGCGCGAATGGCAGCGCAAGTCGGCGTGCCCGGCGGTGCGGGATTTGTATGACGAGGTTTGGATATACGGACGCGAGGCCTTCTACCATCCGTTGCGCGGGCTGGATTTGGGCGCCGGGGTCGAGCAAAAAACCATCTTCACCGGCTACCTCAAACGTCCCTCGGCCGGTGCGCTGGACGCCCCGCATATCGGCAAACCGTATATCCTGGTGTCGCCCGGGGGCGGCAAGGACGGCGAAGAAATGGTCGAGTTGACGTTGCAGGCGCTGTCGCGCTGCCAACTCAAGGCCGCGGTGCTGGTGGTGCTGGGCCCGTTTATGGACGAGCACAAGCGCTTGCAGTTCAAGCGAAGAAGCCGGTCGGCGCCGAACATGACGGTGCTGGATTACCACCCGCGCATCGAGAGTCTGATTGAAAACGCCGCCGGGCTGGTTACCATGGGCGGCTACAACATCTTCTGCGAAATATTAAGTTTCGACCGCCCGGCTATCGTGCTGCCGCGCTTTGAGCCGCGCGCCGAGCAGTTGATTCGCGCCCGCCGCGCCGCCCAACTCGGTCTGGTCACCATACTGGAGCCACGCCACGCCAGCGCCGAAAAACTGCTGCCGCTGCTGGAAAACCTGACCGCACAGCCGCGCCCGTCCGACAATCTGCCGGCCGGGATGCTGGACGGCATGGATGCGGTGTGCGCGCGCGTAGCGCGGATGCTTGGCGGCGACGCCGGCAACTGACGGTCAACGCGGCCGCCCACATTGCCCGGTTTGCGCATCCATATCTATGTCCAGCACCTGCTGGGCGGCGGTCATCTGGTGAGGATGAAGATCGTGGCGGCGGCGCTGGCCGATGCGGGCCACCGCGTTACGCTCATTTCCGGCGGCATGGCCGGCGGCCGCCCTGATGCCGCCTACCGCCTGCTGCAACTGCCCGCGGTTAAAGCCGCGCCGGGGGATTTCAGCGTTTTGCTGGACAGCGGCGGCGCGCCGGTCGGCGATGATTTCAAGGCGCGCCGGGCTGCGCAACTGCTGCAATGGGTGGCCAGTGGCGCGCCGCAGGCGCTGTTGATCGAAAGTTTTCCGTTTGGCCGGCGGGCGTTGCGCTTCGAGTTGGTTCCGTTGATGGAGGCGGTCGCCGCCATGAAGCCGCGGCCGCTGACCCTGTGCTCGGTGCGCGATATCCTGCAGACGCGCAGCGGCGAGCGCGACCGCCGCACCGTGGCCGAGGTCAACGCCTGGTTCGACCATGTGCTGGTGCACGCCGACCCGGCGGTGGCCAGGCTGGCGGAAACCTTCCCGTTGGCGGACCAACTGCACGGCAAGATTTTTTACACCCACTATGTATACGGTGCGACGGTGCAGCCCGGCGCGCCGGCGCCCGGCGGTGGCCCGGTCGTGGTCTCCGCCGGCGGCGGCGCGGTCGGGTTCAAGTTGCTGCAGACGGCCATCCTGGCGCGGCCGCTCAGCGGCCTGAAAGACCGCCCCTGGCATTTGTTAGTGGGCCGCAACGCCAGCCCCGCCGAATTCCATGCGCTGGCTGCGCAAGCCGAAGCCGGCCGGGGAATCACGGTGCAATGGAGCCGGCCGGATTTTGCCGGAATGTTGGCGGCGTGCGCGGTGTCGGTTTCCCAGGCCGGCTACAACACCGTGCTGGATACGGTCGCGGCCAACTGCCGCGCCGTGCTGGTGCCGTATTCGCGGCACGGCGAAACCGAACAACAGCGGCGCGCGGAAAAGTTTGCCGAACAGGGCAGGGCGGTGGTGGTGCGCGAACAGCACCTGGGCCCGGCGCGGCTCGCCGAGGCTGTCGACCGCGCCGCGCGCCTGGATTTATCCGGCTGCCGGCCGCCGCGAATGGAGGGCGCGGCGCAAACGGTTGATTTTATCGAACGCCAACTTTTGCAAAGGGCCGCACTGTGAACGACTGGATTGAGGGTCTATACCGAGAACTGGATGAGTGGAATGATGCCGGGGTCGAGGCGACCTTGTGGTGGCGCGACGATGATGCACAGGCCCCGTCTGCGGCACTCGAACGGGTCATCGGTCTGGCGCAAACCTATGCGGCGCCGGTGGCGCTGGCGGTGATTCCGCAGCACATGGCTGCGGCGCTGGCGGGTCGCGTGCGACCGTCGGGCCCGCAATCGGTCGCCGTTTTGCAGCATGGGTTTTCCCACCACAACCACGCGCCACCCGGCGAAAAGAAGATGGAACTGGGGCACCACCGCCCGCCGGCCGAGGTGCACAGTCAACTGGCCGCGGGGTTTGCGGCGCTGGAGTCGGCGTTCGAGGCGCAATTCGTGCCGGCGCTGACGCCGCCGTGGAACCGGATTGCGCCGGGCCTGCTGGAGGGGTTGGCGGGCACCGGTTTCACCGGGCTGTCGACCTTCGGCCCGCGCCATGCCATGCTCCCGGGGCCGGGCCTGTGCGCGGTCAACACCCATGTTGACATCATCGACTGGAAACGCCACAAGCGCTTTGTCGGCGCCCCCCGGGCGGCCGAAGGGCTGGTTGCCCACCTGAGCGGGCGGCGCCTCGGCCGGTTTGACCGTGAGGAGCCGACCGGTCTGCTAACCCATCACCTGGTGCACGACCGCGCATGCTGGGATTTCCTCGGGCAACTGCTGGCGGCGCTCGATGACCATCCGGCGGTGAGGTGGCTGCGCGCCGCCGAGGTGTTCGCCGCGCGGCGCTGAACCGCAAGGCGCGTCAGCCGACCAGCGAAAACAGCGCCGAGCGAAGCTCAGCGGCGGCGCGGTCCAGGCGGTGAAAGCGGTTGAACTTAACTGTCGAAGCCGCCGACATGCGCGCCAGGGTGGCCGGCGCGGCCAGCAGTTTGTCTATGGCCGCCGCCATCGATGCGCCATCCACCTGGTCGATTAGCATCCCGGTCACCGCGTGTTCGATGATGTCGCCGATGCCGCCGCTACGCCCGGCGACCACCGGCAAACCGCAGCCGAGGGCTTCGAGTACGGCCATGCCGAACGCTTCGTTGCACGCCGGCCACACCAGCAAATCGGCGGCGCGCATCGCATCATGGACGCCGGCGCTGTCGAGACGGCCGAGAAAGTGCGCGCGCCCGGGCACGCGGCGCTGAAATTCATCCCGCACCGATTGCGCCGCCGCACCGTCGCCGGCCACCAGCAACTGCCAGTCGTCGCGCTTCAGGCGGGCCAGCGCATCGGCCAAAATGCGGTACGAATCGCGCTTGCTGCCGGCGCGCATCATGGCCACGCAAAGCAGCCAGCGGCCGCCGGGGTCGATGCCCCGGCGACCGGCCAGGCCGCGGCGCAACCGTATCTTGTCCGCCGCCGCAGGCGGGGGAATGTCGGCAAACGGCTTAAGCGGCACGATGCGCGCCGCATCGCCGACATGCGGTTGCAGGCCGGCCAGGTCGTTGGAATTGAGATTGAAAATCAACCGCGCCCGCGCAATCGCCGCGACCGATGCGAGGTAGCCGTCGCGCCACGCGCCGCGGCCCTGTTTGTTCGCCACCGAGGCTTCGGCGGCCACATAGGGAATGCCGAGCGCCGCGCTGACCGCCGGCCCGAGCCAGTCCGGGGCTTTGTGATACAGATGGTAGGTGAACCAGCAACGCGGGCGCTCGGCCGGCCGGCGTTGCCGGTATTCGGCGATCAGGCGCTCGGCATCGCGCTGCCCCCGAGCCTTAATTTCGGCCTGGCGGCGGGCGTCTCCTTCACCCTCCCAGGCGCGCAGCTCGCTGGCCAGTTCAGTCTGGCAACCGGCCATCCGCAACGCCTCCATGAAATACCGCGCCAGGCGCCGGTCGCCGGAGGGACGCGGGTGGCCGGGGGACTTAAGCGGCGCATAGAAGGCGATTTTCAAGGTCCGCTCCGATGATCGTGCGGGTTAATCCTCCCCGCGCCGCCGCCCGGCGATTTTTTCTTCGGCTGGATGATGCGCCGCGCCATGCGGTTGAACATCGGCGAGGTTCGCAACAGGCCGACGAATGGGGAGCGCTGCCCGGCCGGCACCGGGGCGCGCCGCTTCATGCGCACCATGACGATCAGCGCCAGCGAGCCGTGAACCGCGCAGGTATAGACGAAGAACGCGCCCGCGCCGAAATGCTGGATCACCAGCGACGCCGCATACGGCCCGATCACCGCGCCCAAGGAAAAGAAAAAAATCAGGCCGGCGGAAATCAGCACATACTGGCCCGGATGGGCGCGGTCGTTGGCGTGCGCGGCCGCCAGCGAATACAGCGGCAGGGCGAAGGCGCCGAAGGCGAAGCCGCCCGCATACACCGACCACAGCGAGCCGAATTCCTGGCGCGCCAGAAACACCGCGGCGAGCATCGCGCCGAGGGTCGAGATCAACACCATGGTGCGCCGCCCCAGGCGGTCTGACATATGCCCAAACGGATACTGCAGCGCCGCGCCGCCGATAATCCCCAGGGTCATAAAGATCACCACGCCGCCGGTGTCGAGGCCGATTTCGATGCCGTAGATGGGGCCGATGAGGCGAAACGCGGAGTTGGTCAGGCCGATGGCCAGCGAGGTGAGGCAGGCCAGCGGAGAAATTCGCCACACCGCGCCCAGTTCCAGCCGGGGCGTGTCGGGGGCCGCAGGGCGGGTGCGGTTGGACAGCGACACCGGCACTAACGACAGGCAATACATCAGGCTGACCACGGAGAAAATCTGGTAGCCGCCCTCCCCGACCGCCGGAATCAGGAACTGAGTGCCGGTGACCGCCAGGAGGTCGGCCATCCGGTAAACGCTGAGCACCCGGCCGCGGTCGGCGTTCTTGGAATTTTCGTTAATCCAACTCTCGATGACCATCAGTAACGCGGAAAAACAGAACCCGCTGATGACCCGCATCGCCATCCACATCCAGGCGTTGGCGGCCATCGCCATGATCAGCGGCACGATGGCGCCGATGGCGGCCAGGGAAGCGAAGGCGCGGACATGGCCGATGGAGCGAATCAACCGTGCGGCGCCGAAACAGGCGCCGAAAAAGCCGGCGTAGTAACAGGCCCCCATCAGCCCGACCAGGTCGGTATCGAAGCCTTCCAGTTTGCCGCGCAGCGCAATCAGGGTGCCGAGCACGCCGTTGCCGCCGAGCAGGATGGACGCGGCTAACAGCAGCGGGGCGAGGGGGCGAATCATGGGGGGCTTGACAAGTGATTGAGGCGGGGATAGCGTTGAATGCATGGACACTTCATTACCGGCGGCGTTTGCGAGCCATTTTACGGCCAAAGTGGCGGCGAGTTGCAGTTTGGTCAGCATCGTCGTTTTCCTGTTGTTTGCCGCGCCCGCCGATGAATCCGCGCTGTTCACGCCGGTCGGAGTTTGCATCCTGCACGCTATTCTGGCGTTGATTCTGTTTATGCCGGAACATCGCTATGTCGCCAGGGATGCGCCCGCAAAACACTCCGCCGTCTCGCTCGTGTTGTTATACGGCGTCAATGTCGGTGCGGCCACTTTGCCGATTGTCGTGCTGCTGTACGGCCGGATTGTGCTGTCGATGTTGATGCCGGCATCGTGATGCGCGGCATGCGGAAAATCGGTTGGGTGCCGGTCGCCGCCTGGTTGGCGCAAGCGGCGGCCGCGGGCGGCGAGCGGGTGGCGGTGAAGCAGGGGCGTTTTTTGATTTATCCGTCCGTTCCGTCCGACCACGCGCAGGAGTCCAATGAAGATAGCATCGACTTCGAGGTGGTTAAAACGCACACCGGCTGGAAGCAATTTTTCGCCGATTTGGGTTTGATTTATCCTTTTTTTCAAGTGAAGTTGTCGGTGCCGGCGAACGGCGATGACGAAGCGCCCGTGAAAGAAGCGCGCTGGGAATTCCCTGCGGCGTATTATTTCCCCGAAGACGCCCGCGACATCGAGGGCACCGATGTGCTGGTCAATGTGTGGCGCAGTTTCCCGGTGACCGCGCGCGTCAAGTTCGCCGACGGCAGCGAAAAGACCGTCACCAAATGGATAGACCCGGAGGCCGAACTCGCGCAACGATAGGTGCGCGCAAAGCGGCATAGTGTCAGCCGCTTAAAGGTTACCAGGGACATGTTTTTTATCTTTCACCAGGCCAAACGCATAGAGCGGATTTTGCTAATTTTTCGCTGCGTTTTTTAATGCTTTTTTCATCCCACGATTTGAAATCGTGGCCAAGGAGATCGATATTTAATCTGAGACTGGTGTTTTTAATGAGCAATTTTTGCTTCGTTGCAAAGGTTTTGTTTTGCGCCTCTCGGTTGACTTTCAGATTCAACAAAGTGAGATTGGCAAGCGTTGGCACAATGGACTGGCGGTTAGCGATGGCTTGCTCTCGCTCGCCGTGACCATACATAGGCGCGCTGGTAAAAGGCGCCATATACTGCCGGAATTTTTGGAATAGCATCTGGACAGTAAGGTTTTCGGGTTTCATGGCTATTATTCAACAAATCGATGGAAAGAATCGGTAGAAAAGCGTGCGGATTTAGGCCGCTTGGTTTGAATCCATGGTAATCACCGGCTCCATTTTGCCGAAGGTGTCGGCATCCAGGTGGCAGGTGATGCGGTGGCCGTTGCCCATGTCCTTGACCGGCGGGGCTTCGGTCTCGCAAATGCCGCCGATTTTGCGCGGGCACCGGGTCTGGAACGGGCAGCCGCTGGGCGGGTTGACGGCCGAGGGCAATTCGCCGGTGAGCACGATGTGTTTTTTGTGCACCGAGGTGTCGGCGATGGGCACCGCCGACAGCAGCGCCTCGGTGTAGGGGTGATACGGCGGGGCGAACACCTGGTCGGTGTTGCCCTGCTCCATGATGGCGCCGAGATACATGACCACGATGCGGTCGGACAAGTAACGCACCACCGACAAGTCGTGGCTGATGAACAGGAGCGTGGTCTTGAGGCTGTTCTGGATGTCGGTGAGCAGTCCGGTGACCGCCGCCTGCACCGACACATCCAGCGCCGACACCGGCTCGTCGGCGACCACCACCGCCGGG
>JAPPQJ010000004.1 GCA_028817015.1 Gammaproteobacteria bacterium | reverse complement strand
TTTTTTTCGCGGGCGAGGCGAATCAGGTCGATTTCCCGGCTGTAGGACATGCCGGTTTCTTCGAGGTTGGCGCGAAACACGCCGTCGATCAGCCCCACGGTCGGGAAATTCTGCACGCCCGAAAAGCCGACCGCCTTGAGTCGGTCCAGAAAAAAATCAAAATTGCAAAACGGGTCGGTGCCGTTGACCCCGGCCAGCACCGGCGTACGGGAAACCACCGGCAACACCTCGCGAGCCATTTCCATGACCACATCGTGGGCATTGCCGTAGGCCAACAGGCCGGACAGGGAGCCGCGCCCGGCCATGCGGTAGCGCCCGGAGTTATAGATGACGATGAGGTCGATGCCGCCCGCCTCCTCGCACTTGGCGGACAGCCCGTTGCCGGCCCCGCCGCCGATAATGGGGATGCCGCGGTTCTTGAAATCGTGAAACCTCTTCAACAGTTCGGTTCGTTCAAAGCGCGGCATATCGGATACTCCTGTGCGGCGGGCTGATTTCATCGAAAGCTTCGACAACCGCCCGGCAAAAGGCTGGGTCGTTGATATGGTTGGGGCTGTGAATCAGTTGGCGGGATGCGGTTTTCTGGAATCCGCGGCTGATGGTGTCGAATAATGCTTGGTCGGCTTCGGGGTCGAAAAACGGCTGGTCGGGCGCATCAAGCGACGACACGCCGCCTTGCGGAATGATAAATCTGACCGGCCCGGTCATTCGGTTCAGTCGCGCCACAATCCATTCGCCGACCCGGGCGTTCTCCTCGGCGGTGGTGCGCATCAGCGTGACCTGGGGATTGTGCTCGACAAAGGTGCGGCCATGATAGCGCTCCGGTATGCTGTCGCGGGCACCGAAATTTACCATATCGACGGCGCCGACCGATCCGATATACGGAATCCTGGTTCTAACAAACGCGCCGAAGCGATCCTCGTGGGCAGGCAGTACGCCGCCGAGCAACAAGTCGCACACTTCGGTGGTGGTGAGGTCAATCGCCGCCGCTAATATGCCGTTGTCCACCAATTTTTCCATGGATTGCCCGCCCGTGCCAGTGGCATGGAATACCACGCAATCATACATCTCCCGCAGTTGCGCGGTAATCTGCTGGACGGCCGGGGTGGTGACACCGAACATGGTCATGCCCAGTCCCGGTTTGGGCGGTTTGCCGCGGCTGTCCAGGGCCCGGCGCGCCCTTGCCGCCTTGACCATGCCCGCCAGCGCATTGGCGCCATTGGCAAGAATTTGCGTTGAAATGCGGTTCAGCCCCTGGATGTCGGTCACCGAATACATCATCATGATGTCGGCCGCGCCGACATAGCGGCTGACATCGCCGGATGCCACCGTGGAAATCATGACTTTCGGAACGCCCACAGGCAACACCCGCATGGCCGGCGTTACCAGCGCGGTGCCGCCGGACCCGGCGGCGGAAATGATGCCGCCGACCTGGCGCTGTTCCTGAATCCAGCGGGCGAACGCCTCCGACATGGCTTGCACTGCTGCCCCCCGGTCGCCGCTGAACACCGCGCCGGAGCCGCCGGGATGGCAAGCGGCAATCCAGTGCGGCGGGATATCCGCCGAGGAAGCACCGCCCGAAGTGGAGATGTCCACAGTGCGAACCGGTAGTCCGTGGGCCGCGACCCGGTCGCGCACATAAACGAGTTCGGCGGACTTGGTGTCGAAAGTGCCGGCGACCAGAACGACATTGTCCTGCAAGAGTACGGCCGGCGCTTTGGGTTCCCGATACAGCGGCTGTGCCCGATTGCCGACCGGCCGGGCTGGTTCCGCCGCCACCGTCAGCCACGGCCGCTCATGCCGGTCCGTCCACGAAGCGCTCGACCAGCGCGTCGGCGGTACATAAACCAGCCCGCTTGGCGGTGTGGCAGTGTCCGGCATCCGCGCGGCGGCCGGTGGTGTCGAACCATTCGCTGCCGCTTCGTCGGATGCCGCCAGCGAAACGCTCGGCTCGTCAGGGTGGCGGCCAACGCCAAGCAAGCGTTGCTGCAATGCGCGGTCGGCGGCCAGTTGCGGGCCGCGCATGATTTGATCGATGCGGCCGTTGGCCATGATGGCCACATTTTCCGCGATGGCGGTGGCCACCGAAATGTTCTGCTCGACGAGCAAGATGGCCACCTCGTGCTCGCTGACCAGTTCGGTCAGCAATTTTTCCAACTGAGCGACGATGACCGGCGCCAACCCCTCAGTCGGCTCGTCCAGAACCAGCAACTGCGGGTCCCGCAACAAGGCGCGGGAAATCGCCAACATTTGCTGCTCTCCGCCCGACAACTGGCTGGCGTGGTGTCGCTTGCGCTCGAACAGCCGGGGAAAAATTTCGTAGATGCGGGCCGTATTCCAAGCGCCGCCGCCTTCGCTCAACCGCAGATGCTCCTCGACCGACAGCGATGCCCACAAGCGCCGTCCCTGGGGGGTGTAGCCGATACCGCGAGACGCGATTTGGTAAGGCGGCAGACCGGTGATTTCCTCGCCCTGAAAGCGAATGGAGCCGCGTTGCACCGGCAACAGCCCCATGATGGCGTTGCACAGTGTGGTCTTGCCCATTCCATTGCGCCCGACCACTGCATGCGCGCCGTGATCGAGCACCAAATCGACGCCCTGCAATGCGTGTGATTGGCCGTAATAGATGTGCAGGCCGCGGATTTGTAGCGCCGCCATCGGCGTGGCGCGGCGATTTTTGTGGTGGCGCTCAGTCATGGCCGGAGCCCAAATAGAGTTCCTGCACTTCCGGGTCGTTTTCAATTTCGTCCGGCGCGCCTTCCCGGAAAATGCGGCCGTTGTGCATCATGGTCACGCGCTGCGCCACCTGCAGCGCCACATCCATGTCGTGTTCAATGATGATGTATCCGATGTGCTCCGGCAGGGCCTGCAGAATTTCCACCAGTTCGGCGCGCTCGGCCGGCGACAGGCCGGCGGCCGGCTCGTCGAACAAAATCAGGCGCGGCGCCCCGGCAAGCGCCAGCGCGATCTCCAGTTGGCGCTGCTGCCCATGGCTGAGGCCGGCCACCGGTGTCCGCCGCACATCCTGCAAATGCACCGCGTTAAGCAACGTCTCGGCCAATTCCATGGAAGCGTCGTCCGGCAACGGGCGGCGCAGCGAAAAACGCCGGCGACTCACGCCGCAACAAGCCAGATAGATGTTGTCGATGACGCTGAGCCCCCCGAATAACAGGGAGATTTGATAGGTTCGGCGAAGGCCGCGCCGGATGCGTTCATGCACCGGAATATCGGTCACGTCTTCGCCGAACAATCTGATGCGCCCGGTGGTCGGCGGAAAATCTCCGGTGATGGTGTTGAACAGCGTGGTTTTACCCGCGCCGTTGGAGCCCAAAACCGCGCGCCTTTCCCCCGCTTGCACGGTCAGGTTGATATCCACCAGCGCCACCAGCGCGCCAAAGTGCCGGCTGACCGCCTCGAGTTCCAGCGCATAGCGGCCGGCGCTTTGCAGTTGCGACAGCGCATCGCTTGCGGACATCGCCGTCTATTCGCAGCGCGGATTTTCGCGGCTGACCTGCCCGTATCCCAGGAACCGCTCGTAGGGAACGCCCAACGTCTGGTTCACCGAGGGGATGATCTTGATGGTTTTGTTGACCAGGTTTCCGTCCGGCCCTTCGGTGACTTCGGTCAGAAAAATGTCGGCGATGGCCTGGCGCCGGGCATCCACCTTGACCCTGCCGGTCGGGGTTTCAAACTCCAGTGCCGACAAAGCGGCGCGCAACTTCACCCCGCCGTCGGACAAATCGCCGCCGACTTGATCCAGCGCCAGCAAAGCCGCCTTGGTGTTGATGTAGTAACCGTGCGCAAACAGGGACGGGGACGGGAAACCGTCCGGGAACCGCGCTTTATAAGCGGCGACAAACTGGTTCCAGCGGGGATCATCCCAGGTGTCCGAAATCGGGCCGCCGGACGGGGTGCCGATGACAAAACTCCTGGTGCGACCTTTGGCGCCCAACACCGTTTGATCCACGGTGATCGAGCCGCCGATGAGGGGCAAGCCGCCGCCGGCCTGCTCGTATTGGGTCAGGAAATTAACCGCATCGGCGCCGCCGAGGGCGACATAAATCGCGTCAACATCGTCGGGCAGCGCCGCGATCACCGACGAATAATCCTTGTTGCCGATGGGCACCCAGAAGCGCGCGTCATCCGGCGCCTTGCCGCCGAGGCGGCAGAACGGCTCGAGGAAGCCGAACACCTGGGTGTAGGGAAAGGAGTAATCCTCGGCCAGCACCGCAACCGAGCGATAGCCTTTTTCGTTGTAAACATATTCGCCCAGGCCGGCCATCCACTGGGCGCCGTCGGTGCTGAAGCGGAAGAAATTCTCCGCCGGGCTGCGCAGCGTGGTGTCCTGGGCCGCGGATACGCCGTTTAGAAAAGTCACCTCGGGCTGGGTTTTGGCGTAGTCCTTGATGGCCAATCCCTCCGACCCGGACAGCGGACCGACCAATACTTGAACCCCGTCCAACTCAACCAACTTGCGGGCGGCGCGAACGGCGCTGTCGGGAGAGGCGTCGGAGGCGCCGGTAATCAACTCGATGGATTTGCCGCCGGCCCGGTGGCCGAATTCTTCGAGCGCCATTTGCACCCCGCGCATGCCGTCTTCACCAAGCACCGTGAAAGCGCCTTCGAGGGTCGCCAGAGCGCCCATTTTGATGGAGTCCTGAGCGCTTGCAAACCCCGTGAGAGAAAGCATAACCGCCCCCGCCAGTGTCTTTTGCAAAAATCTAA
>JAPPQJ010000219.1 GCA_028817015.1 Gammaproteobacteria bacterium | reverse complement strand
TATCTCACCACCGTCGGCTACGGCAGCGGCGCGCTGTTGGGGCGCGGCATCGTGGGCGTGCGCGATGTGTTCTGGGCCGGGGAACTGGGCAGTGCGCAGGCGTTGTGGGTGTTTGAGGTCGCCAATTTCGGGCCGTTTCTGGTCGAGAGCGACCTGGCGGGCAACAGTCTTTTCGACCAGCACAGCCGCCAGGTCAACGCCAGCCTGGAGCGCCTCTATGCGGGTTTGAAGGCGCCGGCGATGAGCCGGTTCGGCGAGACCGACGATCGCAAGGACGAGTTGTTTCAGGGATAGCGGGCGGAGCAACGGCCGGCGATTAACGGTTATAATCGCGCGCCGGTTTTGTCCGCGGCGCGCAACCGTTTGCCGCCGCCGCCCATCTCCCCTCAACCCACATCTCAACCGCAACGCCAAAATGGAAAACCTCGACTCGTTTCTCAAACTCGCCCAAATCATCATCGTCGACCTGGTGCTGGCCGGCGACAATGCCATCGTCATCGGCCTGGTGGCCGCCAAGTTCTCGCCCGAACAACGCCGCCGGGTGATTTTCTACGGCGTCGGCGCGGCGGTTCTGATGCGCATCCTGTTCGCGGTCATCACCGTGCAGTTGCTGCAAATCATCGGCATCCTGTTGGCCGGCGGCATCCTGCTGCTGTGGGTTTGCTGGAAGTTGTGGCGCGATTTGCGCGCGCCGCCGGAGGCGAAAGCGCAACCCGGCAACGGCGAAGACGATAACGCCAACGGCAAAGACGCCGGCAGCGACCCGCCGCTTCGCAGCGCGATTATGCAAATCGTGGTCGCCGATGTGTCGATGTCGCTCGACAATGTATTAGCGGTCGCCGGCATCGCCGAGGGCCACACCCTGCTGCTGGTGTTCGGCCTCGCGCTGTCAGTCGCGCTCATGGCCTTCGCCGCCACGCTCATCGCCAACCTGCTGGAGCGCCACCGCTGGGTCGGCTATGTCGGGTTGCTGATGATTCTCTATGTCGCGCTGAAGATGATTTACACCGGCACGCTGCAACTGCTGTGAGATGAGGCGCGGGTCACGCCGGCAGTTGAATGTCGAAGGCGGCGCGCAGCCTGGCGTCGAGCGCCGGCTCAATGTGACTCGGCTGCGGCCGGTTCAAGATTTCGCGCGCCCGCCGCCGCGCCATCTCGCGGATGTCGCGCGCGCCGTCGGCCTCCCATTGCGCAAACGCGCGGCGGTCGGCCAGGTTCGGATACAGAAAGTCGCTTTGCATGCGGCGCAAGGTCTGCGCGTGGCCGAGGAAATGCCCGTCGCCGGCCACCACCTCGGCGATGGCGTCCACGGCCAGGGTCTCGGCGTTCACCTCCGGCATCCGCAGCGCGCGCAAAATGCCGCCTAACATGTCGTCGTCGATGACATAACTCTCCGGCGCGCACGCCGACAAACTGGCCAACATCCCGCATGCCTGGGTAATCACGTTGGCGCCGGCCTGCGCGGCCAGGGTCACCGACAAACTTTTCTCGAAGCCGCTTTGGGCGTCGGCGATTTTACTGTCGGTGGCGCCGGCGATGCAGGTGTTCGGCAAGTTGTAATACTGCGCCATCTGCGCGGCGGCGGCCATCAGCACCGCTTGTTCGCCGCCGCCGCCGGACACCGCGCCGGTGCGCAAATCGGTGACCATCGGGCGCGCGCCGAAGGTGACCCTGGCGCCTTCGTCCACGCTCCAGGCGAACACCATCCCGGCCAATGTTTCGGCGACCGTCTGCGCCACCGAGCCGGCTAAAGTGACCGGGCTGGAGGCGCCCAACTGCCCGAAGGCGTTGGCGTGCACCGGAAAGCCGCATTCCACCGCCGCCGCCATGACCTCGCAGGCGTCCGCCGCATAGCGCAACGGCGGCACCACATGATTGATGTTGAAGGACAGAAACGGGCGCGCCACAAACGCCTCCCGCGAGCCGGCCACGGCGAAGCACAGGCCGGCGATTTCGCGCACATGCGCGGCCGCCCCGGCACTGGTCAGCACATGCTTGGCGGTGCCCTTAATGCCGGCGTAGGCGGTGTTGAGGTCGAGAAGGCGCGCATCCGGCATGTCGCCGGCGACCATTGAGCGGCTGAAAAAATGGATGTTGTCCAGCGCATCGACGAGGCGCGCGGCGTCATACAAATCGCCCAATGTCGAGGGCCGGTACCGCCCGTTTTCGAGGTCCACCACATGCGGTGCGGCGCCGCCGGAGCCGACATGCACGCGCCGCCCGGTGAGCAGCATGTCGTGCGCCGCCGCGCGCCCGGCCAGGGTGAACTCGCGGCGCAATCCGGCCAGGGCTTGGTCAATCAGGCGCGCCGGGAACAGCAGGCGGCCGCTGTCGGTAAGCCGGGCGCCGCGCGCGGTCAGGCGCTCGACCACCGCCGCCGGCGCCTCCGCCATGCCGATGCGCTGCAAAACCTCGCGCGCCGCGGCATCGATTTGCGCCATGTCGCGCGCCGACAGCGGCGCAAACCGCCCGCCGCTGAACCCCGCACCGGCCACCCCCCGACCCGTCCGCGCCATCCGCGCATCGCTGTGCGCCTTTCGTCCGCGCCGTTTCCTGGGAGGCGGGGGATTTTTAGCCGCCGGCATGGGGTTTGGGGCGTTCGGCTACGGGGGTGCCGGCACGGTGCGCCGGGGCTGCCCGGTAGCGGTGGGGGCGAAATGGCGGTGCATCATGCCGGGGGCTTCGCGGTTTGCGCGCGCTGCAACCAAGCCGGCCAGCCGGTGCCGACCCTCGCCGAGTCTATCGAGGGCCTGCCGCGCATGCGTGGAAATGCCGGACAACCTGACAACGGTGGCCGCCCATCACCCTGACCTCCACCCCTCGCTGGGCTTAAATCGCGCCCCGTGCTGCGCCTCCAAAGCGGTGAGTTTGCTCAACAGGGTTTCCCTGCCCTGCTCGGCGATGTAGTGCAGCGGCCCGCCGCGAAATGGGGCGAAGCCAGCGCCGAAAATCAGCGCGGCATCCAGCGAGTCGGGGTGTTCGACCACGCCCTCGTGCAGGCAGGCCACGGCTTCGTTGAGGCAGCGCAGGATGAGGCGGTCCTGGACGCCGGGCGGCACGCGGGTGTGGATGCCGGCTGCGCCTTTGCGCGGCCGCCCGGCGCTCCATCGGTAAAAACCGCGGCCGCTTTTTTTGCCGAGTCTGCCCTTTTCCACCTGTCGGCGCAGCATTTCCGGAACCGCCCCGTTGTGCCCGCCGACTAAGTTTTGCGCGACCCGCAGGCAAATGTCGAGGCCCACGGTGTCGGCGATGGCGACCGGGCCCATGAGCATGCCGAAGTCGGTGGCGGCGCGGTCGATGCGCGCGGCCGCCACGCCTTCGCCCAGCAATTCCACCGCCTCGAGCAGATACGGCGTCAGAATGCGGTTGACCAGAAACCCCGGGCCGCTTTTAACCGCCACCGGCAGGCGGCCGATGCGCCGGGCGAAGGCGGCGGCGCGGCGTGCAACATCGGCGCGGGTTTCGGGGGCGCTGACGATTTCCACCAGTTGCATTTTCGCCACCGGGTTGAAGAAGTGCAGGCCGACCAGGCGGTTGGGGGCGATCAACGATTCGTAGCCGGGGTGCGCGCCATCGCGCTGCGCCTGCGGCCAATTCTCCTCGGGGCTCAACGCCGCGCCTAAGGTTTCCAGCGGGATGCTCGAGGTGTTGGTGGCCAACAGCGCGTCCGGGCGGGCGATTTTCTGCAACTCGGCGAACACCGCGATCTTGGCGTCGGCGTCTTCGGCTATGGCCTCGATGATGACATCGGCGCGGCGCGCGCCGTGGCCGGCGGGGTCCGGGCGGAAGCGGTCGAGCGCGCGCTGCACCCGCCGCCGGGATTTCAATTTGCCCTTGAAGCAGTCGGCGGCGCGGCGGTTGGCGGCGGCTAACGCGCCGAGGTCGCGGTCGTGCAAAGTGACGGTGAGACCGCGCAGCGTGCACCAGGCGGCGATGTCGCCGCCCATCACGCCGGCGCCGATGACATGCACATGCTCAAATGACTCGGCGTCGCCGCCGTGGTCGCCGCTTTTGCCGAGCGCCTCGCGCAAGAAAAACACGCGCGCCAGGTTGCGCGCGGTCGGCGTGGTGATGAGTTGCGCGACCGATTCCTGTTCGGCCTTAAGCAAATCGGCCCGGCTGCCGCCGTGCTGCCGCCACAAATCAATGAGCCGGTAAGGGGCCGGGTAGTGGTGCGGGTTGACCCGGGCGGAGATTTTTTTGCGCAGCACCCCGGCCGCCACCCGGCGCATCGGCGCCGGCAGCAGCGCGCGGTTGAGGATTTTCTGCGACGCCGCAATGCGGCGCCGGCGCGGCGGGGTTTTGCTCTCGACCACATAATGCGCGGTGCGTTCCAGTTGGCGCATCGGCACCGCGAAATCGATCAGGCCAAGGCGCCCGGCGGCGGCCGGGCTCAATCTGCGCCCGCTTAGCATCGCCTCCATGGCCGGCAGCACGCCGATGGTTTCAATCAGCCGGGCAACGCCGCCGAATCCAGGGTGGATGCCCAATTTCACTTCCGGCAGGCCGATGCGAATGGACGGCGAATCACAGGCCACGCGGTAGTCGCAGGCCAGCGCCAGTTCAAGGCCGCCGCCAAGGCAATGGCCGTTGATCAGCGCCACGCTGGGCGGGCTCAATGCCTGCAAACGCCCGAACACCTTGTGGGCGGCGGCCACATGAGCGGCGGCTTGTTGGGCGTTGTCAATGGCGGAGAATTCGCCGACATCGGCGCCGGCGATGAAACCGCGCGCTTTCGCCGAGGTGACCAACAAGGCAGCGGGCGCGGCCGCTTCGATTTCATCGAGGGCGGTGTCCAGTTCGGCGATGACCGCCGACGACAGCACATTGTGGCTGCGGCCCGGCATATCCAGGGTCAGGCGGCAAATTCCGCGCGCGCTTTCGATGCGCCAGTTTTGCAGGCCGGGCATGGTCAGGCCGTGGCGCGTTCCAACAGCATCGCCCCGCCCTGGCCGCCGCCGATGCACAGGGTGGCGATGGCGCGCCGCCACTGTTTTCGTTCCAGCACACCCAGCGCGTGCAGCACGATGCGGGCGCCGCTGGCGCCGACCGGATGGCCCATGCTGATGCCGCCGCCGTCCAGGTTGAGGCGCTCGTGGCGGATTT
Organism: Gammaproteobacteria bacterium; assembly: GCA_028817015.1. GTDB lineage: Bacteria > Pseudomonadota > Gammaproteobacteria > Arenicellales > Poriferihabitantaceae > JAHRAW01. The sequence goes on along the minus strand of JAPPQJ010000219.1, from coordinate 7,368 downwards.
CGCCGAGCGCGCCCGGCCAGTTCAGAAACCGCCGGCAATAGGCGTCGCTGCGCCATGCCGCCAGGCATGCCAGCACCTGCCCGGCGAAGGCTTCGTTGATTTCCCAGTAGTCGATGTCTTTGATGCCGAGGCCGTGGCGGTGCAACAACCGGGCCACCGCGTGGGCCGGGCCAAGGCCCATCTGGGCCGGGTCGAGAGCGGCCCACTGGCAGTCCAGCAGCCGCCCGCGCACCTTCAGGCCGTGGCGCTCCACGGCCGCCCGGCCGGCCAGCACCAGCCACGCGCAACCGTCGCTGACCTGGGCGCTGTTGCCGGCGGTGACGCACCCGGCCGGGCGGTCGAACACCGGCTTGAGTTGGGCCAATTTCTCCTCGCTCGAGTCGCGGCGCAGGCCCTGGTCGTGCCGGTAACAGTTTCCATCGGGGTCGAAAATGGGCACCATTTCGCGGTCAAAAACGCCGCGGTCGGCGGCCGCGGCAAGGCGCTCGTGGCTGGCATGCGCAAAAGCGTCCATGGCCTCGCGGCTGATACCGAAGCGATGCGCGATTTGCTCGGCGGTCTGCCCCATCGACAACCCCACCACCGGGTCGGTCAACCCTTTCAGCAAGCCGATGACCGGCGCCAGCGAAGACGGCTTGAAGCGCGCCAGCGCCTTGAGTTTGCCCGGCATGCCGGAGGCGCCGGCCCAATCCGCCAGCCAGTTCACGAACGCCCGGCTGAACAACACCGGCGCATGGCTCATCGCCTCGGTGCCCCCGGCCAGCACCAAATCGCTGCGCTTTGATGCGATGTTGGCCGCCGCCGAGTCGAGCGCCTGCATGCCGCTGGCACAGTTGCGCGCCACCGTCCACGCCGGGGTGGAATCACCGCAACCGAGCCGCAATGAAACCACCCGCCCGATGTTGGCCTCCTCAACGCCGGGGCCGACACAACCGATGATGACTTCATCGAAATCCTCCGGCGCAAACGCTTGTCGGGCCACCAGCGGCTGCCCCGCCGCCACCGCCAAATCCGCCGCCGCAAACGGCCCGGGGCGGCCGGCCGCTTTCAGGAACGGCGTGCGGCAGCCGTCGATGATATAGACGTTTTGCGTGTAGGGCATGGTGGGTTGGGGTGGGCTGGCGGGGGATTATAGCGTATGGGGGTTGGGGCTGCTTGAACGCCCGGCGGCGCGATACGCCGTGATGAGGGATCATCGCCGCCGGGGTGTTTATGTATGGCCATTCCCCGCCAATATGACAACACTGGCAACCGATCAAGGCAGCCATTTGGCTGGGTGCGCGGGGGGACCGCGCATAGACTCCGACCGTCGTTGCAATGACGTCATAAACCGCGACCGCAGCCCGACTACCTGGCAGGTGAACAAGTCGATCTCGAGGACTCAATCCGCCAGATTGTACGCGCGCTTGCACCGCACGCACTTTCCAGTATACTTCCCCCCGCAGCGGGTGTCGTATAATGGTCATTACCTGAGCTTCCCAAGCTCATGAAGGCGGTTCGATTCCGCTCACCCGCTCCATCGAATACCTTAGGCGCGTTGTCGGGTTAATCCCGCGCCTTCCTTTCAACCGCAGTTGGCCAAAACAACCATTTCTATGCGCGAACAACCGGCGGCCCGCTCGGGGGCGCGTTCATAATGGCGTGGTGGGGCAAGGTCATCGGCGGCACGTTAGGGATGATGTTAGGCGGGCCGATTGGCGCGCTGCTGGGGGCGTCGTTGGGGCATCAGTTTGACGCCAGGCCGCGGCAGGCGGGGTTCAGCGCCGGGGCCGGCGACCAGGAGCGCGTGCAGGCCGCTTTTTTCACCGCCACCTTCGCGGTGATGGGGCACATCGCCAAGGCCGACGGGCGCGTGACCCGGGATGAAATCTCCCTGGCGAAGCAGTTGATGGACAACCTGCAACTGGATGACGCGCAGCGCAAACTGGCGCAGGCGTTGTTCAACGAGGGCAAGCAGGCGGGGTTTGACCTCGATGCGGTGCTGGAGCAGTTTCGCCGCGAGTGCCACCGCCGCAGCACGCTGGTCCAGATGTTTGTGGAAATCCAGATTCAAGCGGCGCTGGCGGACGGGCGCATCGACCCCGAGGAAAACGATGTGCTGCAGCGCATGGCGCCGGCGCTCGGCATCGGCCTCGGCGACCTGGAGCGGTTGATCGGCCAGATTCGCGGTGCCGGCGCGTTCCACGACCGCGGCGACCGGGTGTCGTTAGGCGATGCATACCGCATTCTCGGGGTCGCCGAGAACACGCCGCTGCCCCAAGTCCGCAAGGCGTATCGGCGCCTGCTTAGCCAGCATCACCCCGACAAATTAGTTTCCAAAGGCCTGCCGGAGGAGATGGTTAAATTAGCCAACGAGAAAACCCATGAGATACGCGCCGCCTGGGAGAAAATCAGGGAAGCGCGCCAGGCTTCCTGAAGCGCCTGGCGCGCCGGTGTGCGCCCCTGCCGCATGGCTGACCGACCCCCCGACCACTCCCCCGGCCGCCGGCCGATTCGCAGTTATGTGCTGCGCGAAGGCCGCCTGACCGCCGGGCAGCGGCGGGCGCTTGAGCAACTGTGGCCGCGCTACGGCCTGACCCTGCCGCCGGCCGGCGAGGCGCCGGACTACCGGCGGGCGTTTGGGCGGAATGCGCCGCTGCACCTGGAAATCGGTTTTGGAGATGGCGGCGCGTTGCTGGAAATGGCCGGCAACAACCCGCACTGCAACTTCCTCGGCGCCGAGGTTCACCGCCCCGGAGTGGGCCGCCTGCTGCTGCAAATCGAGGCGCGGCAACTGGCCAATATCCGGCTGTTTTGCGAAGACGGCATGGGGGTGCTGACGACGGCGGTCGCGGAGCGGGCGTTGGCGGCGGTGTATTTGTATTTTCCCGACCCGTGGCCGAAGAAACGGCACCACAAACGCCGCATCATGCAGCCGGCCTTCATTGAATTGGCCGCCACCCGCCTGGCCGCCGGCGGGCATTTCCATTTCGCCACCGACTGGCAGGACTACGCCGAACAAGCCCTGGAGCGCTTGGAGCAGTGCGGGCAATTGGAAAACTGCGCCGGCCGCGGGTGTTTCTCGCCGCGCCCGGCTTGGCGCCCGCAAACCAAGTTCGAGCGCCGCGGGCAGCGCCTCGGCCACCGGGTCCGGGACATCGTGATGCGCAAGGCGCGATGAGTCCTTACATGAGTCGCGCCGGCGGCGGAAGGTGGCCAGGGACAGAATCGAACTGCCGACACGAGGATTTTCAGTCCTCTGCTCTACCGACTGAGCTACCTGGCCAATGGGTTACCGTGTGGACGCGAATGTCGCCGCCCCATCAGGCGCGCGATTTTACCCGCATCGGTGCGGACAATCCACCCCTCACCCTTTATCGCTCTCCCGGAGGGAGGGAAATAGTGCGTGCTCTTGCCTTCCCCTTCTCCCTCTAAGGAGAAGGCCGCGGAGAGGGAGACTTCCCGGTTAATCCGCCATCCCCTCACGAATAACGCCGTTTCCTCCCTTCCTGCAGCACGAAATCGAAAAACGCCTTGCCTGTCCGGGACAGCCGCTTGCCCTTGCGGTAGGCGATATACCACTTGCGGATAATCGGGAAATGGCGCAGGTCGAGCGATGCCAGGCGGCCGGCATTCAGTTCCAGTTCCACGGTGTGGGCCGAGACCACGGCCAGGCCAAGGCCGGCTTCGACGCGCTGTTTGACGGTCTCAACGCTGGATGACTCGGTGCCGGGCGCGAGGGTCAGGCCGTGTTTGTCGAACAAACGCTGCATCGCCAGGCGCGTGTCGGAGCCGGGTTCACGCATCACGAACGACTCGTTTTCGATGTCCTCCAAGGGAATTTTCCGCTGGCCGACCAGGGGGTGTTGCGGGTTGGCGATGACGATCAGCGGGTTTTCCATGAACGCCGTGGCTTCCACGCCCAAGCCCGGAGACGGCAGCCCCATCAACACCAGGTCGGGCTCGTTGACCGACAGGCGTCTGGCCAGTTCGCAGCGGCCGGTGACTTTCAGGCTGACGCCCACCTGCGGATAAAGCGTGCAGAATCGCGACAGCAGGCGGGTGGCGAAATAGTTGACGGTCGGGGTGATGCAAATCTTAAGACTGCCGCCATCCACCCCTTTCATGCGCTTCACCTCGCACTCCATGTCGCGCAGCCGGGACAGCATCGCGCGGCTGTGGGCGAGCAGGGTGTGGCCGGCCCGGGTCAGGTGCACTTTGCGCCCGACCACCTCGAACAGCGGCAATTCCACCATGCCTTCCAGTTGTTTGACCTGCATCGACACCGCCGGCTGGGTGAGGTGGAGTTCTTCGGCGGCGCGGGTGTAACTGAGGTGGCGGGCGACCGTTTCAAAGACCTGGAGTTGGCGCAGGGTGATATGCAGGGGCATGGGGCGGACGGCAATGAGGTGGCATGGAAAATGGAAATAAAAGTCGCTTATCCGGCACGGGGCGCAGTTTAGTTTACCTTATATGCGATGCTCCGGTTAAGGAATCCGGCCGCCCGGCGGCACCGCCGGCCGCGGCCACCGCAGCGCGCAGCCGCCGCCAGTCAAAACACGGGCCAGGGTCGGTTTTGCGGCCCGCGGCGATGTCGCTGTGGCCGACTACATGGTCGGGGCGGATGGCCGGATAGCAGTCCATTAAAAACCGCGCCAGGGCCGACAACCGCTCATACTGCACCGCTTCAAACGGGTCGTGGTCGCAGCCTTCCAACTCGATGCCGATGGAAAAATCGTTGACCCGGCGGCGGCCCCGGAAATTGGACGCGCCGGCATGCCACGCCCTCAGATGAATCGGGACGAATTGCAGCAATGCGCCGTCGCGCTTGATGAGGAAATGCGATGACACTTTCAGTTGGCTGATTTCCGCAAAAGCGGGATGCGCGCCGGCGTCCAGGCGGTTGGTGAACAACCGCTCGATGTGACCGCCGCCATACCGGCCGGACGGCAAACTAATGGCGTGGATGACCAGCACCTCGATGCGCGCGCCGGGCGGGCGCGGGTCGCAGTTGGGAGATTCCACGAAGGCCGCCGGTGTGACCCGGCCGGTGGCGCGCACCAGGGTAAAGGGGGGGGGTGCCGGCGCCGCGCTCATCCGAGGTTGAGGCCGATGCGGCGTTTGGTCAGGGTCGAAGGGGTCAGCGGAAACCGCCGCATCAGCATGCCGCCCAGTTCAACCACCTTGCCGACATCGCCGTGTTTCAATTCCAGTTCGATTTCATACAGCACCGTGTGGCGGCTCGACGCGGCGATGGTGGCGTGGTCCGCGCACAGTTCGATACCGGTTCCGTCAAACGCCAGGTTGCGGATGCTGCGGCGCATATCGACGCGCAGGTATTCGCGCAGCGGCGCGCGCGCCGGGATGACGCCCAGCACGCTGTCCTTGAGCCCCCCGTCCGGCAATTGCCCGGCGCAATCCGGCCAGCCGCCGATGTCCGCTTCCAGTTCACGGCGGCGCGATAAACCGTTGTCAATGGTGCCGCGATATTTAAGCGCCGCGCGCCAGCGCCGGCCTTCAAGGCGCGCGCGCAACGAGCAACCGGCGGCTTCCAACTCGCGCGCTTCGGTGTCGTAGTAGATGCCGAGATAGCGGGTGCCGTCCTCGCCGCCGAGCCCGGTGTCCAGGCGCCGCACCACATCGGAGCGCAGCACTTCGCCCAGCACCGCGCACTTGGGCGCGGTTAATTTAACCTCCTGCTCATACATCGCGCCAATCGCCGTTATGCGCTCATACCGCCTCGGCGCGCAGTTTAACGATGGCGCGCTCGGTGCCTTCCTCGACCGTGAAGCGGTAGCCCATCTCGACCACGCTCTCGCCGGCCACGGGGATGTGCCCCAGTTGCGCCATGACCAGCCCGCCGATGGTGTGGGAGACGCGGCTGTTCAGGTTGATGTCCAACACCTCGTTAACCTCGGACACCGAGGAGCGCGAGTCGATGAGATAGCGCCCTTCGCCGACCTTTTCGATGACCCGCTTGCGGCGCGGCAGGTATTCTTCAAAGTCGTAGCCGACATCGATGTCGCCGACCACTTCCTCGACGATGTCCTCCATGGTGATGATGCCGATGGCGGAGCCGAATTCATCGACCACCACGGCCATGTGGTCGTCGCGCTGGCGCAGCACCGGCAGCAACTGGTCGATGGTCTGGAATTGCAGCACATAGTGGGCCGGCTGAATCAATTCCTGGAGTTCTTTGCCGGGCAGGGTTTTGTCCAGCAAGTCCCAGGTGGTCAGGGTGACGATGCCGGAGATGTTGCTGATGTTGCCGCGGTATACCGGCAGGCGGTTGTAGCCTTTGCGCCGCACCGTGGCGACGGCGCGCAGGATGCTGCTGCCCCGTTCAATGGCGGTGACTTCGGCGATGGGAATCATGGCTTCGCCGACCGTGGTCTCGCCGAAGCGAATGACGCGGCGGATGCGCCCGCGGTCAAACGCATCGACCGCCGAGGCGCGCTCCGCCATATCGACCACCGAGCGAATTTGCTCGCGGGTCATGAACAGATTCTGCTCGACCTTGCCGCCGCCAAAGGCGCGCGCGCACAGCCGCGCAATGCGCGAGAACACGAAGATGACCGGATAAAACAGGAACGAGAAGATGCGCAGCGGATAAATGGCCAACGGCGCGATTTCATCCGACTTCTGCTGATAGACGCTCTTGGGGACGATCTCGCCGAAGATGAGCAGCAGCGGTGTCAGCACCAGGAAGGCGTATAAATCGCCGCTGGCGCCGAACCATTTGATGAACAAAATCGTGCCCAGGGTGGCCAGCGCCACGGTGGCGATGTTGGCGCCGACCAGGGTGGTGCCGAGAAGGACATCCGGCTCCTTATACAACGACAACACCTTCTTGGCGCCGCTGTCACCCTGGTTGGCGCGCGCGTTCAACTTGATTTTGTCGGAGTTGACCAGCGCGATTTCCGAGCCGGAGAAAAAGCCCTTAAGCAGCAGCAACAAGATGATCAACAAAATAACGCCCAATACCGTCATCATGCGCCCTCCGCTTTGACCCGCCGGCTGCCCGCTTCGGCGCGCTCCGGCACAGCGGCGTCGATGTCTTCGGGCGCCTGTTCGCGGGCATCGGCGGCCGCGCCGTCGGCATCCGCATCGCCGTGTTCGCCGGCCGCCGGCGCATGCACCGCGCCGACTTCCCCGGCGCGCTCGAAATCATCGTCGTCAACGCCCTGGGCGACGCGCACCCGGGCGATGCGGTGCGCGTCCATTTCCAGCACCTGAATCAGGATGTCGTCCACGCGCACTTTGTCGCCTTCGCGCGGCAGGCGGTCGAGATGGCGGAAGGCGACGCCGCCGATGGTGGTCATGCGCGGGTCGTCGATGCCGAAGTTGGCGAGGTTGTCGAAGTCGTTGAGTTTCATGTCGCCGGGCACT
>JAPPQJ010000194.1:11206-12556 GCA_028817015.1 Gammaproteobacteria bacterium | reverse complement strand
TCGGATATTGGCGCCGGCGCTGAACACGCGCTCCAGCGCCGAGCGCAGCACCACCGCCTTGACTTCCGGGTGCTCAAAGCGCAGCCGCTGGAGGGCGTCGTAGAGCTCGATATCGACCCCCAGGTCATAGGTGTTCAACTTCAGCGCATAGCCGTCGAACAGCCCGCCTTGTTCATCGACCGCCATGTGCAAATGGGCCACCGCGCCGTCGCATTCGAGTCGCCAGTGGCGGTATTTCGCCGGCTCGGTCCGGAAGTCGATCAACATCGCTCAATCACGCCGCCGCTCCGCCCGCTCGCGCTTGAACTGCGCCAACGCCTGCACGGTGAAATCGCCGAGCGCCAGGCGCCCGCTGACCGCCGCCCGCTGCGCCAGGTGTCGGGGCCAGTGCAAGGTGTCCTCCCAGAGGGCCTGTTTGAGTTCGCGCATCGCCTCCGGGTTGCACGCCGCCAGTCTTTCCGCCAGCGCCTGCACCGCATGGTCCAGCGCCTCGGGCGAATCCAGCACCTGTGCATACAATCCTTTGTGCCGCGCCCATTCGGCGTCGTGGAAAGAATCGGCGTCGATGGCCAGTTGCGACATCGCGCTCAGCCCCATTTTGCGCTCCACCGCCGGGCCCACCACGAACGGCCCCAGGCCGATGTTCAACTCGCTGAGTTTGACCGCCGCATGGCGGCTGGCCAGCGCGTAATCGGCCGCCGCCACCAGCCCGACCCCGCCGCCCACCGCCCTGCCTTGCACGCGGGCGATGATGAACTTGGGGCATTGGCGCATGGTGTTGATGAGCGCGGCAAAACCGCTGAAGAAGCGCGCGCCGTGTTCGGCGTTTCCAGACTCGGCGATGGCGGCCAACTCGTCAAAACTGGCGCCGGCGCAGAAAGTGCGCTGGCCGCCGCTTCGCAGCACCACCACCCTGGCCCGGTCATCGGCGCCGGCGCGGGCGATGGCGGCGGCCAACTTTTCCAGAAGATCGCCGGGCAGGCTGTTGTGCGCCGGATGAGAAAACTCGATGGTCGCAATGGCTGCTTGAATGTGCTGTTTTACATAGGGCTCGGTCATGGCCGACGCTATCAGGCGGATGGGGCTGTGCAGAGAGCAAGCATAAACCGCCGCCTGGCCGAGCGCAACAGTCGGGCGGCTCAATCCCCGCCCGGCGGTTGGTTTTCCCTCTCCCTTTATCCCTCTCCCGGGAGAGGGCGCGCAATCAAACAAGCCTTGATTTTCGATTTCAACCGTGAACACAATCTCGAAACGATGTTTTTAGTCACCCCCCCCCCCCCCCCACCTCCGCCCCTCCTCCCTCAAAACTTCGATTTATCCGCGCCCCCTGTGGTAAGATCGGCGGCCATT
>JAPPQJ010000194.1:7986-11196 GCA_028817015.1 Gammaproteobacteria bacterium | reverse complement strand
CTCCCGCTCCCGGGAGAGGGCGCGCAATCAAACAAGCCTTTATTTTCGATTTCAACCGTGAACACAATCTCCAAACGTTTTTTTTTGTACCCCCCCCCCCCCCCGAATTTGGCGTTTCCACCTTCAAGACTTCGATATTGCCGCGCCGCCTGTGGTAGTATCGGCGACCATTTCAACCACTTATAAACGCGGCCGATCAGCCAAAGTAAATCGCGTACGCCACCCTTAGTTTTTCCTTAGTTTTTTTTATATGGAGACAGCCCCAATGAACGAGATAGCAGGCCCGTCTGTAGCGAAGCGGCATTCGGTTCAGTTTCTGTTTTCCACCCGTCTTCAGGCCCGGAAAATCTCCGCCGCGATACGGGGTTGGGGGGGCGGGTTGCTGTGCATCCTGGCCCTGCTCAGCGCTCCGCAAGACGCACAGGCACAACTGGCCTTCCCCGACGGCACCACGTTGTCCGACCAGCGTTACACTCACCAGGCATCCATCTCGCCGCTGACCCTGCCAGCCGCCACCGGCGGCACGGGTGCGTTGACTTACGCCCTGACCGCCCCGCCGGCCGGCCTGACTTTTGCCGCCGGCTCGCGCACCCTGTCCGGCACGCCCTCGGCGGTGACCGCCCCGGTGACCCTGACCTATACGGTCACCGACTCGGCGACCCCCACTGCCAACACCGCCATGCTGACCTTTACCGTGGCGGTGTTGCCGGTCATCAGCGGCCCCAGCAGCGGCCCCAGCAGCTTTATCTCTCTGGATGAAGGCACGACCGGGATCATCGCCTTAACCATTAGTGGAGCACTGACAGAGGCGGTCACGTTGCCGTTCAGCACCCGCCCGGGCCCGGCTACCAGTCCGCGGGCTACTCTGGATGACTACACATTACCGAGCCCGGCGCAGGTGGTTTTGCCGTTAGGGGCGACCAGCGGTGAAATCCGCATCCCGATCATCGATGACGGCTTTCCGGAAGGGAATTTCAACGCTCCGGAACAATTTTTTATAACCCTGGGCCCGTTGCCTTCCGATGCCGGGGCGGTGCTTAGCAGTTACTCCCAGGTCAACGTCCTCATCCAGGACAGTCAGAATGGTCTGGTTGAGATGGGTTTTGAGCAAGCCAGTTACACGGCGCGCGAGGGGGTTGGCAGTATCGAGGTGAAGGTGGTGGTTTTCTCGCCGGCGGCCGGGGAGATGTGGCAGCTGTTTGGGGTGCCCCAGTTGCCCACCGGGTTTCGCATCACTACCAGCGAAGGAGCCTCCATGGAGGTGCAGATGAGGTTAAACGCGGGGGCGGCCACAGCCGGTTCGGACTTCCGCCCCCTTTCTGGCTCAACCCAGGTGAGGACTTCGGGCAACTTCGGCCCCAATGTGCGCGAGTTTGCATTCCGAGTCACCATTCTAAGTGACCTTCTGGCTGAGGCAACGGAGACTTTCACCCTGAATCTGGTGGGTCCGGCGGAAGATGAGGGGACGGTGCAGTACAATATCACCCGCTCAACCGCGACCGTGATCATTCCCGCCAATACCGGACCGGTCACCTTCACGCCGAGCGAGGTGACCGTGGGTGAGGGCGAGACCAACATCTACACGGTGTCCCTGGGCATCCAGCCGGTGGGGGGCGATGTGATCATCACGCCGAGCAGCGGCGACAATATGGCAGCCACGGTCGCCCCCGCCGCCTTGACCTTCACCTCCGGCAACCATAACTCCGCGCAGACGATCACCGTCACCGGGGAAGAGGATACCGACTTCGATGACGAAACCGTCACCGTGACCCACGCGCTGCAAGCGGCGGCGGGGTCCAACTATGCAAGTGTAACGGCGGACGATGTGGTGGTCACGGTGGAGGACGACGACGCCCCCGATGCGATCTTCTCGGCGACCACCCTGACCGTGGGCGAAGGCATGAACGGCACCTACACGATGATGCTGGACTCCGCGCCGACCGGTGATGTGACCATCACGCCGAGCAGCGGCGACGATGCGGCAGCCACGGTCGCCCCCGCCACCCTGACCTTCACCGCCAGCACTTGGAACACCGCGCAGACGGCCACCGTTACCGGCCTGCAAGATGACGACGCTGCCGACGAAACCGTCACCGTAAGCCACACGCGGCGAGCGGCGGGCGCTGACGCTGCCAGCGGCAATGTGGTGGTCACGGTGGATGACGACGACACCCCCGCTGTGAACATCTCGGCGCCTGCCGCCTCGTCCGTGAACGAGGCGGGCGGCTCCACCACCTATACGGTGTCCCTGGACACCCGGCCGGTGGGAGGTGATGTGATCATCATGCCGAACAGCGACAGTGCGGCGGCCACGGTCGCCCCCGCCGCCCTGACCTTCACCGCCGCCACCTGGAACACCGCCCGGACGGTCACCATCAACGGCCAGCACGATCTCGACGCTGCCGACACCTCCGTCACCGTGAGCCACACGCTGCAAGCGGCGGGCTCCGACTATGCCAGCGTAACGGCGGGGACCGTGGTGGTCACGGTGAGTGACGACGACACCCCCGATGCGATCTTCTCGGCGACCACCCTGACCGTGGGCGAAGGCATGAACGGCACCTACACGATGATGCTGGACTCCGCGCCGACCGGTGATGTGACCATCACGCCGAGCAGCGGCGACGATGCGGCAGCCACGGTCGCCCCCGCCACCCTGACCTTCACCGCCAGCACTTGGAACACCGCGCAGACGGCCACCGTTACCGGCCTGCAAGATGACGACGCTGCCGACGAAACCGTCACCGTAAGCCACACGCGGCGAGCGGCGGGCGCTGACGCTGCCAGCGGCAATGTGGTGGTCACGGTGGATGACGACGACACCCCCGCTGTGAACATCTCGGCGCCTGCCGCCTCGTCCGTGAACGAGGCGGGCGGCTCCACCACCTATACGGTGTCCCTGGACACCCGGCCGGTGGGAGGTGATGTGATCATCATGCCGAACAGCGACAGTGCGGCGGCCACGGTCGCCCCCGCCGCCCTGACCTTCACCGCCGCCACCTGGAACACCGCCCGGACGGTCACCATCAACGGCCAGCACGATCTCGACGCTGCCGACACCTCCGTCACCGTGAGCCACACGCTGCAAGCGGCGGGCTCCGACTATGCCAGCGTAACGGCGGGGACCGTGGTGGTCACGGTGAGTGACGACGACACCCCCGATGCGATCTTCTCGGCGACCACCCTGACCGTGGGCGAAGGCATGAACGG
>JAPPQJ010000194.1:1867-7488 GCA_028817015.1 Gammaproteobacteria bacterium | reverse complement strand
CACCTCCGTCACCGTGAGCCACACGCTGCAAGCGGCGGGCTCCGACTATGCCAGCATCATGCCGGGGACTGTGGAGGTCACGGTGAGTGACGACGACACCGCCGCCGTGAACATCTCGGCGCCTGCCGCCTCGTCCGTGAACGAGGAGGGCGGCACCACCACCTATACGGTGTCCCTGGACACCCGGCCGGTGGGGGGTGATGTGACCATCACGCCAAGCAGCAGCGTCAGCGCTCTGGCCACGCTCGCCCCCACCGCCCTGACCTTCACCGCCACCAACTGGAACACCGCGCAGGTGGTCACCTTCACCGCCGGGATGGATGCCGACAATGTTGACACAGCCGTCACCGTGAGCCACACGCTGCAAGCGGCGGGCTCCGACTATGCCAGCGTAACGGCGGGGACCGTGGTGGTCACGGTGAACGACAACGACGCTCCCGGTGTGAACCTCTCGGACACCCTGACCGTGGATGAGGGCATGTCCAGCATCTACACGATGGTACTGAGAAGCGCGCCGGTGGGGGATGTGATCATCACGCCGAGCAGCAGCGACTCCAATGCGGTCATGGTCTCCGGCGCCTTGACTTTCGGTGCCGGAAACTGGAACACCGCGCAGTCGGTCACCGTCACCAGCCGGGACGATGACAACGCTTTCGACGAAACCGCCACCGTGACCCACGCGCTGCAAGCGGGGGCGGGCTCCGGCTATGACAGCGTAACGGTGAGGAGTGTGGTGGTCACGGTGAACGACGACGAAATGGTCGCTGTGAACATCCCGGACACCCTGACCGTGGTTGAGGGCATGTCCATCACCTACACGGTGACCCTGGGCAGCCAGCCGGCGGGCGGCGATGTGGTCGTCACGCCGAGCAGCACGGACGCCAATGCGGCCATGGTTTCCGGCGCCTTGACTTTCAGTTCCGGCAACTGGAACACGGCGCAGACCGTGACCTTGACGGGCGTTGAGGATGATACGGACACCCTGGACAACCGGTTGAGGGTGGTGCACACGGCAAGCGGGGCCGACTACGACGGCTTCACAGCCGAAGTGGATGTGACGGTGACCGATAACGATGCGCCCACGGTGATGATCTCCGCCACCACGCTCACCGTGTCCGAGTCGGGCGGCACCGCCACCTACACCGTGCAGTTGCGCGCCGCCCCAAGCGACGATGTGACGGTCACGCCGTCCAGCGGCGGCACCGCCGCCACCGTGTCCGCCGCCCTGATCTTCACCGGCAGCAACTGGAACACCCCCCAGGAGGTCACGGTCACCGGCCGGGACGACCCCGACTCCGCCGACACAACCGTCATTGTGAGCCACACGGTGGCCAGTGCCGCCCATGACGGCTTGACGGCGCCTGATGTGACGGTCACGGTGACCGACGACGACACGCGCGGGCTGATGATCTCGGAGGTCTCCGGGGATGTGCTCGAAGGCGCCAGCACCGCCACCTACACCATCCAACTAACCACCCAGCCGGTGGGCGGCGATGTGACCGTCACGCCGAGCAGCACCGCCGGCGACATTTCTTTGACTCCCGGCCGGTTGATGTTCACCGCCGGCAACTGGAACGCCGCGCAGACCGTTTCCATCAATGCCGCTGAGGACGACAACGGCGCCGACGGCGCGGTTACCCTGAACCATGCCGCAAACGGCGCCGACTACGGCGGAGTGACCGCGAGTATTGTGGCCACGGTGGCCGATAACGACCCGCCCGGGGTTACCGTGACCCCGACCAACCTGGCCGTGCCCAAAGGCAGAACCGGCACCTACACCGTGCGCCTGGACACCGAGCCGCACCCCCCCGGCGCGACGGTCACCATCACCATCAATTTGATGGCCCCCGCCCAGAACAGGGACGAAGTGGCCGTGGCCCCGGCGAGTCTGACCTTCGACCACCGCAACTGGGACACGCCGCAGGTCGTTTCCGTCAACTCCTCCACGGATGCCGACTCGGCGGCTGACCCCTCCATCATCAGCCACCAGGTGAGCGGCGCAGACTACGGTAGCGTGACGGCGCCGGCTGTGACGGTCACCATCATCACTTCCACCCTGGGCGACATCAACGAAGTCATCCTGTCCGAGGTGGCGCGGGCCATGGGCGACCAGCAGGTCAGCGCCATCTCGAACCGCGTATTGCAGGCCGGTCAAGATGGCGGCGGGGCGGCCGCTTTCAGTCTCGGCGGCCAGTCCACCCTGTCCGGGCTGGCGGCCGCCAACGCCAAAACCTTAGCCGCCGACGATTTTGACTTGAAGCGGATGTTGGGCGATTCCAGTTTTGTAACGCCGCTGAACGCATCGGGCGGGGCGTTGTCCGGCTCGCTGGCTTTCTGGGGCGGCGGCGACTACCGGGACTTAAGCGGCAAGAGCCAGGACATCGAGTGGGAGGGCAATTTGTTCAGCGTTCATTTAGGCCTGGACGCGCGGTTGCGCTCCGATTTGCTGGTGGGCCTGATGGTGTCGGACAGCGAAGGCGACCTGGACTATGAGGCGGCCGACAACCAGCAGGGCGAATACGATATCGACCTGACCAGCGTCAACCCCTACATCGGCTGGAGCCTGATGGACGGGCGCCTGGACATGTGGGCGACCACCGGCTACGGCGAGGGCGATTTGGAGATCACCCCGGATGATGCGCAAAGTTCCACGACCGCCGATGTGACCATGAAAATGATGGCGTTGGGCGGCGCGGGTGAGTTGTCGAGAAGCGAAAGGGCTGTGGTGCGGCTGAAAGGCGAGGCGTTCTACACCCGCACCCATGTCGATGACACCACTTCGGACCCGCGCGCCGCGATGGTGGGCAATGCCGACATCGATGCCCACCGCGCGCGCATGACGGTGGAGATGGAGAGCCGCTACGGGCTGGCCGGCGGCGCGCAGCTCAAGCAGTCGGTGGAGGCGGGCTTTCGAGTGGACGGCGGCGACGGCCGCACCGGCAGCGGCCTGGAAGTGGGCGGCGGCCTGCATTATCACGACGCGCTGCGCGGTTTGACCCTGGAGAGCCGCGCCCGGGCGCTGCTGGCGCACAGCGGCGACTACGATGAGTGGGGCATCAGCGGCAGCGTGCGCGTTGACCCGGGCGCCGACGGCCAGGGGCTGTCGGTGGCATTGAGCCCCAGTTACGGCAAGACCGGCAGCGCCATGCAGGACATCTGGAACAAGGGTTTGTTGGGCGAGAAGGCGAAAAAAGCCGACCAGGACGACCTGCAAGCCCATTTGACCGCGCGCCTCGGCTACGGTTTGTCGGCGGCGCCGTTGAACGGGCGGTGGGGCGCCTGGGGAGACGGGATGCTTACTCCATACAGCGCCATGACTCTCGGCGGGGGCAAGCAGCAATACCGTCTCGGCCTGCAATGGGGCGCGGGTAAGTTGTTCGACCTCGATCTGTTCGCCACGCGCCAGGAGCAACGCGGCAAGGCGGATGACCACGCCGTGCTGCTAAAGGGCGAAGTGCGGTTCTGACCGGCGGCGCTTGCCGCCCCGCCGGGGGAGCAAAACTTGGCGCCTTGTTCGGGAGGAGTGTGGTTTCGGGAAAGTTGGCGCCCCAGAGAGGATTCGAACCTCCGACCTGCCGCTTAGGAGGCGGCTGCTCTGTCCGACTGAGCTACCGGGGCTGCCGGGCGGCGATTTGCACAGGGATGCGCGAAACCGCCGAGTTGCCAAGCCGCTAAGTCGCCGAGGCGGCGGCGATGGCGTCGATGGATGCGCGCAGCGTGCCGGTAAACTCGGCGTCGCTTTGGTCGACCGACAAGCCTTCGGTCAATGCGCGCGAGAAACTGGCGATCATGGCGCGGTTTTCCGACAGGCGCCGGCAGGCTTGTTCGCGGCTGTAGCCGCCGGACAGGGCCGCCACGCGCAGGCAGTTCGGGTGCTCGCCGCAACCGCGGTATAGTCCGGCGGTTTCCGGCAGGGTCAGTTTCAGCATCACCCACCGGCCTTCGCCGAGGCGGTTCAGGTGCGCGGTAATTTGCTCCTCGAGGAGGGCTTCGGCTTCGGCCTTTTGCGGGGAATGGATGTCCACTTCGGGTTCAATAATCGGCACCAGACCGTGGCCGATGATGGTTTCTCCCACCTCGAACTGCTGCTCGACCACCGCCGCGATCCCGCGCGCGTCGGCGCGCTTAATCATCGAGCGCATTTTGGTGCCGAAAACGCCGTTGGCGCTGGCCTTCTCCAGCAGCGCGCCCAGGCCCGGGTTGGGTTTCATCAACTGCACGCCGTCGGCCTCGTCGGCCAGGCCCTTGTCCACCTTCAGGATCGGGATGATCCGCTTTTCCTCCCACAGATAGCGTGCGCTGGGCTTGCCGCCGATTTCACGGTCCAGGGTGTCTTCGAACAGGATGGCGGCGAGAATTTGGTCGCCGTTGAAGGCGCTGTCGGTGATGATGCGGGCGCGCATTTCGTGGACTTTGGCGAACATCTCCGCATCGCCGCGATAGCGGTCTTCGGGGATTCCATACAAGCGCAGCGCCTTGGGCGTGCTGCCGCCGCTTTGGTCGAGGGCGGCGATAAACCCGGCCGCGTGCCGGGCTTTTTCAAGTTGTTGGGCTGAAATCATGATCTGTTGGAGGGGCGAAAGAGGGGGCATTTTCGCGCAAAGGGCGGCGTTTGGCAAGTTCGGGCCGGGGGCGAGAACGGTGCGGAACAGCCAAAACACCCCCCTTCAAGCCGGCGCCTGCTTGGCGCCGGTCATAAACGCCACCGCGCTGTCCATGGAATACGCATCCGGGCGAATCACGCACAGCCGCCGGCCCAGGCGGTGGATGTGAATGCGGTCGGCCACTTCAAACACATGCGGCATGTTGTGGGACACCAACACCACCGACAGGCCGTGCGCCTTGATGTCGCGGATCAGGCGCAGCACGCGGCGCGACTCCTTCACGCCCAACGCCGCGGTCGGCTCGTCCATGATGATGATGCGCCCGCCGAATGCGGTGGCGCGGGCCACGGCCACGCCCTGGCGCTGGCCGCCGGACAGGGTCTCCACGGTCTGGCGTATGTTCTGGATGGTCAGCAGGCCCAAGTCGGACAGTTTGCGCCGCGCCAGACGCTCCATTTCCCGGTGGTCGAGCATGCGCAACCACTTGCCGGCGATGCCGCGGCGGCGAATTTCCCGCCCCAAGAATAAATTGTCGGCGATGGACAG
Organism: Gammaproteobacteria bacterium; assembly: GCA_028817015.1. GTDB lineage: Bacteria > Pseudomonadota > Gammaproteobacteria > Arenicellales > Poriferihabitantaceae > JAHRAW01. The sequence continues at coordinate 2,338 of JAPPQJ010000194.1, read as the reverse complement.
GGCCGGCGACAGCGCCAAATTCTGATACACCGTCTCCACTCCCGCGGCGTGCGCGGCGGCCGGCGAGTCGAACCGGGCCGGCGCGCCGTCCAGTTGCATCTCGCCGCCGTCCGGCTGTTCGGCACCGGAGAGGATTTTAATCAGCGTGGATTTGCCGGCGCCGTTGTCGCCGATGACGGCGAGGATTTCGCCGCACCGCAACTCGAAGTCGGCGTCGTCCAGCGCGGTCACATTGCCGTAGCGCTTGCACAGGCCGCGCGCGCTCATCATCGGGGCGGTCGGGTCGGCGTTCATGCGATGCGTTATCTGGCCAGCGCGCGAATCCACTGGTCGGCGGCGATGGCGAGGATAATGAGGAGGCCGATGAGGAGGTAAGTCCACTGCGGGTCGGCGCCGAGCAGGCGCAGGCCGAGCGAAAACACGCCGACAATCAGCGCGCCGAACAGCATGCCGGCAATCGAGCCGCGCCCG
>JAPPQJ010000194.1:134-1857 GCA_028817015.1 Gammaproteobacteria bacterium | reverse complement strand
CAGCGACACGCCGCCGATGACCACCGCGGTAATCGACTCGATGTTGGCGAACTGCCCGGCGGTCGGCGACACCGAGCCGATGCGGCCAATCAGCACCCAGCCGGCTAACGCGCAAATCAGCCCGGCTAACACATAAACCGACATCAGCACGCGCTGCGCGCTGACCCCGGCCAGCGCCGCCGCCTGCGGGTCGTCGCCGACCGCATACACATGCCGGCCCCAGGCGGTGCGGGTGAGCGCATACTGCAGCCCGGCCACTAACGCCACCAGGGCGATGACGCCGTAGGTGAACACCGCGCCGCCGAGTTGGACTTTGCCGCCGAAGAACTGCAGCAACGGCGCATTAGCGGCGATGTCCTGGCTGCGGATGGTCTCGTTGGCGGAATACAGGAAGTTGGTGGCCAGCACGATTTGCCACATGCCCAGGGTGACGATGAACGGCGGCAGGCGCACGCGCGCCACTAAAAAGCCGCTGATGGCGCCGCACAACGCGCCGACCGCGAAGCCGCAGGCCACCGCCATGGCCGGCGGCAGGCCGTAGCGAAAGGTGAACTGCCCCATGACCACCGACGACAACACCATCACCGCGCCGACCGACAGGTCGATGCCGGCGGTCAGGATGACCAGGGTCTGCGCGGCGCCGACGATGCCGACCACCGCGACTTGTTGCAAAATCAGCGTGAGCGCGAACGGCGAGAAGAATTTACCGCCTAACGCGGCGCCGAAGCCGGCCAGCGAACACAGCAACACGAACAACGGCACCGCCTCCGGGTGGCGGTGGAACAAGTGGCGGACGCGCCACAGCAACGGCTCATGGACCGGGGCGGCCGCGGGAACCGGGTCGCGCCCGGCATCGGACGCCTTCGCGGGCCGCCGGCGGCTATCCGCCATCCGTATCGCGCCGGCACCGACGCTGGGCCGCCATGGCCGCTCCAGTGGTCTTGCCAAAACTGCAAAAAGGCGCTGTTGTCATGTCAAATCCGCCGGCAGACTTGCGGCTGGTCGGCTGGAGGGGGCTGCCGGTTCCCATCCCCGCCCGGCGGCTTTCCCTCTCCCTTGATCCGTCTCCCGGAGGGAGAGGCAAAGGCTCCTTTTGACCCCACTCCATCTCCCTTCGGGAGGGGCCGGGGAGAGGGCGGCGCAGCAGAGAAAAGTCCCGGGATACCGGGTCAGGCCCGGTATGGCAAGAAGTGAGGCGGAGCGCAGCACGGAACGCGATACCGACACATCATTCCCGCGAAACGGCGGGAGGACGGTCGCCGGGCATCACCCCCAGCACAACGCCGTGCCTTCGTCGGTGTCGATGGACTCGACTCCGGCGGCCGGGCGGTCGGTGACCAACTTGACTCCGGTGTCGAAGAAATCCTTGCCCGGCGTGTTGGCCGGCCGGACGCCGGACTCCGCCCAGGCGTGAATCGCTTCAATGCCCTTGGAGGCCATCAGCAGCGGGTATTGCTGCGAGGTGGCGCCGATGACGCCGGCCTTGATGTTGGCCACGCCGGGGCAACCGCCGTCCACCGACACGATGAGCACATCGTTTTCGCGCCCGACCGACTTCAGCGCCTCGTAGGCCCCGGCGGCGGCCGGCTCGTTGATGGTATACACCACATTGATGCCCGGGTCGATGGCCAGGAGATTCTCCATCGCCCGGCGCCCGCCCTCTTCGTTGCCCTGGGTGACATCGTGGCCGACGATGCGCGGGTCGGTCTCGTCGCCCCATTTG
>JAPPQJ010000194.1:0-95 GCA_028817015.1 Gammaproteobacteria bacterium | reverse complement strand
GCGCGGGTCGATGGCCAGGAGATTCTCCATCGCGCGGCGGCCGCCCTCTTCGTTGCCCTGGGTGACATCGTGGCCGACGATGCGCGGGTCGGTCT
>JAPPQJ010000052.1 GCA_028817015.1 Gammaproteobacteria bacterium | reverse complement strand
GCTCGCGGTTAAAGTGCGCGTGCTTTTCAAACAGTTGCCAGTCCTGCACCAGCAACGGCCCGCGCGGCCCGGCGGTGATGCTGTTCTGGTTGTCGGCCACCGGAATCCCGGCGGAGGTGGTGAGGGTCGGCGCATGCCTTTGTGATTGCCTGTTCATGGTTGCGGTCTCCAGCGGTGGTTGCTTCGGGGTGGGGGATGATAGCACGGTTGGCGGCGTGGCGGTGGCGTTGAACACCGGCGCCGAGCGCGGCATGCCGCTGACCTGCTCCATGGTTGGCGCGCTGTTGGTCATGGTCGCCGGCTTGCTCGGCATCATCACCCTCCTGTGGGTCAACGGCTTCGGCCCGCCACTCGGCATCTGACGCATGCAAACCACCGCCCCCTACTCCCGCCGGGCGCAACAACCGGATGCCGGCCCGGGGCCGCGCCTGAACCAGACGCAGATGCAACTCCTGGTCGCGTGGCTGCTGCGCAACGCCGCGGGTTGAATCAGCGCGGATTTCCTTCGGGATTCGCCGCTTTGATGCCGAAAAAAATTTCGTTGCCGGCATGCTTTCTCCCGGCGGAAACAGGGCAACCGTCTATTAGCCGGTTGCCGGTCATCCGGTGAAAATCGCAGCGCTACAACATGCGCCGCAGCACCGAATCGCGGTCGATGAAATGGTGTTTGCAGGCGGCTGCGGCATGCACAGCGGCTAACGCGGCGATGCCGTAGGCCAGCCAGTAGTGGGCGGCCACCGCGAGGTCGCGGACGCGCTCGCTGAGCGCGCCCAGGGCCGGCACTTGCAGCCCGCCCGGCAGCGGGATGGCGGCGCCGGCCGAGGTTGAGATCAGGTAGCCGCTAAGCGGGACCAGCAGCATCAGCAACAGGAACAGGCGGTGTGCGGCGGCGGCGGCGCGTTGCTCCCACAGCGTTCCCACCGGCGGCAACGGCGCGCGGCGGCTGAGACGGCAGGCCAGTTGAGCGGCCGCCAGCGGCGGCACCAACAGGCCCAGCGCGCGGTGCCAGAACAGCGAGTCGTTATACCAGCGATCGTAGTAGTCGAGGCCGGTCATCCACCAGCCGAGCACCACCAAACCGAGGATCAAAGCGGCCTGCAGCCAGTGCAGGGTGCGGGTCGCCGGGTTGTAGCGAAGATCTGGCATCGCGCGCCGGCGCGCTCGCGCTACTGGCGGATGCCTTCGATATACAGGCTCAGTTCCACTTTTTCGGCCATCGGGCCGAGATCGCGGTCGATGCCGAAGTTGCCGCGAGTGATGACCGTGCTGCCTTCGAAGCCGGCGCGGTAACCCCCCCACGGGTCGGGCCCTTCGCCGATTTTGCGCATGGTGATGACGATGGGCCGGGTGACGCCGTGCAACTCGAGGTCGCCGCGCAGTTCGCCGCCGTCGGCGTCTCCGCTGTAGCCGGTGCTGGTGAACAGCGCGCGCGGATAGGTGTCGGTGTCGAGAAAGTCGTCGCTGCGCAGGTGTTTGTCGCGCTCGGCGTGGTTGCTGTCGATGCTGGCGGTGTCCAGCTCCACGCGAATGTTGCGCGGGCCGTCGGCGTTGCTGGAGTCGTATTCAAAACTGCCGTTGAAACGGTTGAATTGGCCGACCAGCCAACTAAAGCCGAGATGCTGGGTGCGGAATTGCACGAATGAGTGCGCGAGGTCGATGCGGTAGTCGGCGGCAAACGCCGGCGATACGGTCCACGGCGCACTGAACAGCGCGGCGGCGATGGCCAGGGCGGCGGTAAAGCGCGGCAGGGATGATTTGAAGTGTGGCATGGGTTATTCTCCGACAGTGGGATTGATCGGTTGCGGATTGCGTTGATAGATACCTTTGGCACTTTGCGCGCGATGGAGTTCCCCGAATCATGCATGGGACACTGCAATCGACCCGGTGGCGCCACCCTCTCCCCGGCCCTTTCCGAAAGGGAGGCAGAGGGAAAATCAACCCGCCGGGCGGCGATTAGAACCGCGCCCGCCCCTTCCGTCGATAAACCCCGGGTTTGCCGGCGGGCCCTCGCCTATCGGCGCATTTGACATGATACCAGGTTCAATACACATGAGCCCCATCAGGCGGCCCCGGCTAAGCGCCGGAAAATCACGCTGGCCGGCCGCGCCGCGCCGGTTCGCCTGCCGCCTCCCGGCAACGCTTGCGCCAGCCGCGGCATCGCAGAAAGCGAAGCGGGGCGCGACCCGCATGCGCCGGTTCATAATTCCCCGTCAAACTGTTATGCTAAAGCGCATGATCATCGCCCCTGAGTTTACCGTCGATAAAACGCCGGCAATGCCGCCGGACCCGGTGAAGGAGTAGTCGCTTGAACCACACCGTGAATGCGCAGTCCGGCGTTCAGTTGTCGCTGGTGGTGCCGATGTTCAACGAGGTGCTGGCCCTCGATATATTCTTCTCGCGTTGCGAGGCGGCGTTGCGTGAATTGGGCGACTCCTACGAGATCGTCTGCGTGAACGACGGCAGCCGCGATGGCACGCTGGAGAAACTCCTCGAGTACCGCCGCCGCGACCCGCGCATCAAAGTGGTGAACCTGTCGCGCAACTTCGGCCAGGAGCCGGCCTTGTGCGCCGGGCTGTCGCTGTGCCGCGGCCAGGCGGTGGTGCCGATGGACTGCGACCTGCAGGACCCGCCGGAGTTGATCCTGCAGTTGATCGCCAGGTGGCGCGAGGGTTTTGACATCGTGTATGCGGTGCGCAGCGGCCGCCAGGGAGAGAGTTTGCCCAAGCGCCTCACCTCCAATTGGTTCTGGCGCATCTACAACCTCCTGGCCGATGTGCCGGTTGTTTCCAATATCGGCATTTTCCGGCTGATGTCCCGCCGTGTGGTGGATACGGTGAACCGCCTGCCCGAGAGCAAACGTCATCTGAGATCGCTGTTCAACTATGTCGGTTATCCGGCCACGCAGGTTTCCTATACGCGCCCGCCGCGCTCGGCCGGCACCACCAAATACCGATACTGGCAACTCTGGAATCTGGCCCTGGACGAGTTGACCTCGTTCAGCACGATGCCGCTGCGGGTGTGGAGTTATATCGGCCTGATGGTGTCCGGGAGCGCGTTTTTTTACGCCATATACCGTGTGCTGCGCAAATTGATCTGGGGCAGCGACACGCCGGGCTACGAGTCGTTGATCGTGGCGATTTTGTTTATGGGCGGCATCCAACTCATCACCCTGGGGGTGCTGGGGGAATACATCGGGCGCATATTCAGCGAAGTCAAGCGCCGCCCCACTTTCATCATCGAATCGGCGCACGGTTTCGACCCGGCGGACACGGATGCCGGCGCCCACTCATCCGCCGCCGGCCATGGACCTGCAACTGTATGACAGTTACCGCCGCCGCTTGTGCCGGTTTGCGCCGTTGCGAGAGGGGGAAGTGGGGATGTATGCGTGCGGGCCGACGGTTTACGACTACGCGCATATCGGCAATCTGCGCACTTATATCTTCGAGGATGTGCTGCGCCGCACGCTGGAATTCCGCAACTACCGCGTCCGCCATGTGGTCAATATCACCGACGTCGGCCACCTCACTTCGGATGCCGACACCGGCGAGGACAAAATCGAGCAGGGGGCGCGGCGCACCGGCAAGAGCGCCTGGGAAATCGCCCGCCTGTATACCCGCGCCTTCAAGGATGATTTGCGGCGACTCAACATCCTGCAGCCGACCATCTGGTGCCGGGCCAGCGACCACATCGCCGAGCAAATCAGCGACATCGTGGAAATCGAGCGCCGCGGGTTCGCCTATCTCACCTCAGACGGCGTCTATTTCGACACCTCCAAACTGCAAAACTACGGCCACCTGGCGCGCCTCGACGCCGCCGGGCTGGCCGCCGGGACGCGCGTTGACACCGGCGAAAAAAAACACCCCACCGATTTCGCGCTGTGGAAGTTCAGCCCGCCGGGGCGGGTGCGGCAGATGGAGTGGGACAGCCCGTGGGGCGTCGGCTTTCCCGGATGGCATATTGAATGCTCGGCCATGGCGGTTAAATACTTGGGCGCCAAATTCGACATTCACTGCGGCGGCAAGGATCACATCCCGGTGCATCACTGCAACGAGATCGCCCAGTCCGAGGCGCGCCACGGCACCACATTGGCAAATTTCTGGATGCACGGCTATTTCCTGGAAATTGACCGGGCGCGGATGTCCAAGTCAAGCGGCGAATTCCTGCGCCTCGAAGCGCTGGTCGAGCGCGGCTACGACCCGCTGGCCTACCGCTACCTGTGCCTGACCGCGCATTATCGAAGCGACCTGAAATTCACCTGGGAAAGCCTCGACAGCGCCGTGGCGGCCCTCGACCGCCTGCGCGCCGCCGCCCATTCTTGGGGCGACCCGGGGCGCGCGGATGCGGCCACGGTCGCCGATTTTTCCCGGCAAATGAGCCGCGACCTGAACACCCCGCGGGCGTTGGCGGTGCTGTGGGGAATGGTTAAGGGCGATTTGCCGCTGTCGGCCAAAAAAGCCACGCTGCTGCATCTGGACGCGGTGTTGGGCCTCGATGTGGGGCGCTGGCGGCCGCTGCAGGACCGCATTCCCGGCGAAGTCGCGGCGCTCGCCGCTCAGCGCGCCCGGGCCCGCGCCGAGCGGCGCTGGGCCGACGCCGACCGGCTGCGCAGCGCGATTGAATCGCATGGCTTCGCCATCGACGATTCGGCCACCGGCAGCAAGTTGCGCTGCCGGCGCGGATGACCGGGAGGCGGCCCGAAGCGCGACTGCGCCGATTCCACCGCCCCCCGGCTCACTTCGGGCGGTTTTTTTTAATCTAATTGCAAAAAACCCTCCAAATTGATTGAAATCGCATATTGGAGCCGTTAAAATACTCGCCCAATGCGGGGTGGAGCAGTCTGGCAGCTCGTCGGGCTCATAACCCGAAGGTCGTAGGTTCAAATCCTACCCCCGCTACCAGTCGCCGGCAGGCACGCCATGACCCCGCTGTATGCGGGGTTTAATTTTGGGGCGCAGTGCAAAGGCGGTGGGCGTGTGATGGCGCGCCGGTTGTGAGCGGGCCGCGGGTTTGCGGCGCGATTTCACGGCGACTTGAGGGTTTGAGCGGGTTGACTGTGACCGGTGAATATGAGCAAAGACCTTCCACTTGAAGGTGGATTCAAACAGCCCGCGCGGCGCGCGGGGGCCAGGCGCGGCGTCCTGGCCGGCGACCCGGCCGGGTTGCGGAATTTGCTCGAGCCGGCGGTCGAGGCGTTAGGCTACGAACTGGTGCACCTGGAATTTTCGGCGCACGGCAGGAACCGCGTCCTGCGGGTGTATATCGACGCCCCCGGCGGCATTCGGGTGGACGATTGCGAGACGGTCAGCCGCCGGTTGAGCGCGCTGCCGGAGGCCGGCGAGGCGATGCAGGCGGCGCATCATCTGGAAGTGTCATCGCCGGGCATCGACCGGCCGCTGGTCAAGCCGGAGCATTTCCGGCGCTTCACCGGCAGCCGGGCGCGCATCGTGATGCACGCGCATGCGCCCGGGCGGCGGCGTTTCACCGGCCGATTGCTGGAAGCCGGCGAGCGCGGCGTGCTGCTGGAAGTCGACGGCGAGCGTCATGAACTGGCCTACGACGACATGGCCGCCGCCCGCGTCGAGCCGGTGTTTTAAGGCGTTTTAGAAAGATTTGTTGCTAACAGGCATTGCGGTGGAAAATTATGGCGATCACGCACAGCGAGATCTTGCAGATGGCGGAAGCGGTTTCGCAAGAGAAAGGTTTGGACAAAGAGGTTATTTTCAGCGCCATTGAAGCGGCCCTGGCGACCGCCACGCGCAAGCGCCACGACGGCGACATCGACGCCCGGGTGAGCATCCACCAGAACACCGGGGAATACGACAGTTTCCGGGTCTGGGAAGTGGTCGCGGACGACGACGAGTTGGAGTTCCCCGACCGGCAAAAGACGATTAGTGAGGCGCGCAAGAAAAACCCCGACATCGAAGTCGGCGGCAGCGTCGAGAAGCCGATGGCCAATGTCGAGTTCGGGCGCATCGCCGCCCAGGCCGCCAAGCAGGTGATCATGCAGAAAGTGCGCGAGGCGGTGCGCGAGCAAACCGCTGAGCGCTACAAGGACAAGCGCGGGGTGCTGATTTCCGGCACCGTTAAACGCCTGGAGCGCGGCCATGCGATTATCGACTTGGGCGACAGCGAGGCCATTTTGCCGAAAAGCGGCATGATTCCGCGCGAAGGGCTGCGCCCCGGCGACCGCATCCGCGCGTTGCTGCAGGATATCGACACCGAGGCGCGCGGGCCGCAACTGGTGCTGACCCGGCTGTCCCCCGAGTTCCTGATCGAGTTGTTCAAACTGGAAGTGCCGGAGGCCGGCGAAGGCATCATCACCATCCTCGGCGCCGCCCGCGACCCCGGCTCGCGGGCCAAAATTTCGGTGCGCACCAATGACTCCAATGTGGACCCGGTCGGCGCCTGCGTCGGCATTCGCGGCTCACGGGTGCAGAGCGTGTCCAACGAAATCGCCGGCGAGCGCGTCGATATCATCGTCTGGTCGAACAACAGCGCCGAGTTTGTGATCCAGGCGCTGGCTCCGGCCGAGGTCGAGTTCATCTACATCGACGAAGACTTGAAATCCATGGACGTGGTGGTGACCGAGGAAAACCTGTCGCGCGCCATCGGCCGCGGCGGGCAGAACGTGCGCCTGGCTTCGGAGTTGACCGGCTGGGAGTTGAACCTGATGACCGACCAGGAGGCCGCCGAGAAGCAGGAAAACGAGCAGAAGGCGCTGGTCCAGGATTTCATGACGCGCCTCGACCTCGACCGGAATGTCGCCTCCATCCTCGCCCAGGAAGGCTTCAACTCGCTCGAGGAAATCGCCTATGTGCCACGCCAGGAACTGCTCGACATCGACGAATTCGACGAAGCGCTGGTGGATGAATTGCGCAGCCGCGCCCAGGACACCCTGCTGACCAGCGCTATCGCCTCCCAGGAAGAGAGGGAGCCCGAAGAGGCGTTGCTGGGCATGGAGGGGATGGACGAGGAAACCGCGCATGCGCTGGCCGGCGGCGGCGTGCGCAGCATCGAAGACCTGGCCGACTGCTCCATCGACGAAGTGCTCGACATCATCGACATCGACCGGGAGCGGGCCGGGGCGCTGATTATGACCGCCCGGGCGCCGCTGTTTGCCACCTGAGGTGAGGCGGCGGTGGACACCAGGCAATTGAATCGCAACCGGAGTTTATTATGTCGCAGGTAACCATCAACGACTTCGCCAGGCAGATTGGGGTCAGCCCCGACAAACTCCTGGGCCAACTGGAGCGCGCCGGCATCACCGGAAAGCATGAACAGAATCTCCTGGAGGACGACGAGAAAATCAAACTGCTGGAATTTCTCCAGGGCAACAACCACAACCCCGGCATATCCGGGCAGCGGATCACGCTGAAGCGCAAAACCACCAGCGAAATTAAGCAGACTTCCAGAACCGGCGCGGCCCGCACAGTGCACGTCGAAGTTAAAAAGCGGCGCACCTTCGTAAAGCGCAGCGCCATCGCCGCACAGCGGGCTAAAGAGGAGTCCGCCAGACTGGAGGCCGAAGAGGCCGCGCGCGCCCGCCAGGAGGCCGAATTGGCCGAACAACAACGCCAGGACGAGGAAGCGAAAGCCAGAGAGGAGAGCGAAAAAGCCCGCCAGGCTGAACAAGCCAGGCAAGAAGCCGAGGCCGCCGAAGTTAAGCAACCGGCGCCCGCTGATCAGGAAACTCCGGCCGAAGAGTCCCAAGAGCCCCAAGAGTCCGAAACAGCCGAGACAGCCAAAGCAACCGGGACAGCCGAAACGGCCGCGACGCAAGCGCATCCGGGCGAGCCGGAACGCAAGTCCAAAGGCAAAGGCAGAAAGGGCCAAGGCGCCGGCGAGGGAAAGCGCGCCGAGTTGCGCGCCATCCGCGAGCGCCGCAACAAAGCCCGGCGCAAGCAGCCGATGCGGAAAATTTCCTCGGCTATCTCTGACGCTCATGCGTTCGTCAAACCCACCCAGTCGGTGGTCCACGAAGTGCAAGTCCCCGAGACCATCAGCGTCGGCGAACTGGCCCAGGCGATGTCGGTCAAGGCCGGCGAGGTCATCAAGTCGCTGATGGCCATGGGCTCAATGGTGACCATCAACCAGGTGCTTGACCGCGACACCGCCATGTTGGTGGTCGAGGAAATGGGGCACCGCGCCAAGGTGGTCGACGACCACGACCCCGAGGCGCAATTGCTGGCCTTTGATGCCGCCGAACGCGAACTGAAGCCGCGCCCGCCGGTGGTGACGGTGATGGGGCATGTTGACCACGGCAAGACCACGCTGCTTGATTACCTGCGCAAGACGCGCGTCGCCGGCGGCGAGGCCGGTGGCATCACCCAGCACATCGGCGCGTATAAAGTTAAAATTGCCCACGGTCAAAGCCAGGGGGAAATCTGCTTCCTCGACACCCCCGGCCACGAGGCGTTCTCGGCCATGCGCGTGCGCGGTGCGAGGGCCACCGATTTGGTGATTCTCGTGGTGGCGGCGGATGACGGTGTAAAACCTCAGACCGTCGAAGCCATCGCCCACGCGCGCGCCGCCGAGGTGCCGATACTGGTCGCCGTCAACAAAATCGACCGTGAGGAAGCCGACCCCGACCGGGTCAGGCAGGAACTGGCCGCGCACGGCGTGGTGTCCGAGGCCTGGGGCGGCGAGACGCTGATGAACCAAGTGTCGGCATTGAGCGGCGAAGGCATCGACGCGCTGCTGGAATCGGTGCTGCTGCAGGCCGAGGTGCTGGACTTGAAGGCCCACGACAGCGGCCCGGCCAGCGGCCAGGTGGTGGAAGCGCGCCTCGACAAGGGGCGCGGGCCGGTGGCCACGGTGCTGGTGCAGCGCGGCACCCTGCGCCAGGGCGACATCGTGCTGGCCGGGCGCGAAACCGGGCGCGTGCGCGTTCTCACCGATGACCGCGGCCGGCCGCTGAAACAGGCCGGGCCGTCGACGCCGGTGGAGATTCAGGGACTGGCCGGCGTGCCGGTGGCCGGCGACGATTTGTTCGTGGTCGGCGATGAGCGCAAGGCGCGTGAAATCGCGCTGCACCGCCAGGGCAAATACAAGGAGGTTAAACTGGCCCGCCAGCAGAAAAGCAAACTGGAAAGCGCGTTTAACCGCATGGGCGAGGACGGCGCGCAGTCGCTCAACCTGGTCATCAAGGCCGATGTGCAGGGCTCGGTGGAGGCGCTTTCCGATGCGGTCGAGAAACTGTCGCGCGAGGATGTCCGGGTCAAGGTGGTGCACGGCATGGTCGGCGGCATCACCGAGTCCGATGTCAACCTGGCGGTGGCCTCCGGTGCGGTGATTATCGGCTTCAATGTGCGCGCCGACTCGGCCGCCCGCCGCCTCATCGAAAACGAAGGCGTGGATGTGCATTACCACAATGTCATCTACGATGTCATCGACCTGGTGAAGGCGTCCATGACCGGCATGCTCTCGCCGGTGGTCAAGGAGCACCCGGTGGCGCTGGCGGAAGTGCGCGATGTGTTCAAGGCGCCGAAAATCGGCGCGATTGCCGGCAGTTATGTGGTCGACGGCACGGTGCGGCGCGACCTGCCGGTGCGCGTGCTGCGCGACAACATCGTCATCTTCGAAGGCGCCATCGACTCGCTGCGCCGCTTCAAGGACGATGTTCCCGAGGTGAAAAACGGACTGGAATGCGGCATCGGCATCAAGAACTACAACGATGTCAAAGTCGGCGACCAAATCGAAGTTTTCGAGGTCGTCGAAACCGCCCAGCAAGTGTAGCGGCGGCCGCGCGGCCGCGAAGACGCGATGGACAGGCGCAGGCGCGTGGCCGAACTGCTCCGCCGCGAGTTGTCGGCGCTCATTGCCCGCGAGGTGGGCGACCGGCGCGTGAAAATGCTCTCCATCACCGCGGTCACGGTCAGCAAAGATTTGAAGCAGGCGACCGTGTATGTCTCCAGCATCGAGCGCGGCGCGGCCCCCGCCGAAATCGAGGAAACCCTGAACCGCGCCGGCAAATATCTGCGCTACCTGCTGGGCCGGCAGGTGCATCTCAAAACCACGCCGGGCCTGCTGTTCAAATACGACCACAGCATCCGACGCGGCGTGGAGATGACGCAACTCATCGACTCGCTCGCCGGCAAACATGCCGCATCCTGAATCGCAAAGCGGCGACTCCGCCGGGCCCAAACCGCGCCGGCGCGGCGTGAATGTGGACGGCATGCTGCTGCTTGACAAGCCGGACGGAATGACCTCCAACCAGGCGCTGCAAATCACCAAACGCCTGCTGAATGCGCGCAAGGCCGGGCACACCGGCAGCCTCGACCCGATTGCCACCGGCCTGCTGCCGCTGTGTTTCGGCGAGACCACGCGCGCCGCCGGGCTGTTCCTCGGCGCCGACAAAACCTACCGGGTGCGCATTCGTTTTGGGCTGGACACCGACACCGGCGACCGCGAAGGCAAGGCGCTGCGCGAGTCGCCGGTGGCGTTCACCGAGCAGCAGTTGTTTGATGCACTGCAGCAATTCCGCGGCCGCATCAAACAAATCCCGCCGATGTTCTCGGCGCTGAAACGCGACGGCCGGCCGTTGTATAAACTGGCGCGCAAGGGAATCAGCGTGGAGCGCGAAGCGCGGGAGGTGACGGTCTATAACTTGACCGTGGAAAAATGGCGCGGCGACCTGCTGGACTTAACCCTGTCCTGTTCGCGCGGATTCTACCTGCGCGCACTGGCGCGGGACTTGGGCGAGGCGCTCGGCTGCGGCGCGCATGTCAGCGAACTGCGGCGCACCGCGGTCGGCGATTTTTCGGTGCAAGACGCGGTCAGCGTGGCGCAACTGGAAGCGCTCGACGCCCCGGCCGGGCGGCGGCGGTTGCTTCTGCCGACCGAGCGCGCGGTCGCCCACCTGCCGGAAGTCGGCGTGCCGGACAACATCGCCGCGCTGCTGTGCCGCGGCCGCCCGGTGCGTGTGGAAAGCGCGGCGGAGGACGGCCTGGTGCGGGTGTCTTCGCCCGGCGGCGGCTTCCTCGGCCTGGCCGACTTGGCCGGCGGCAAAATCACCCCGCGCCGCCTGTTTCACCGCCCGCGCCCGCCGCGGCGGTGAAGCGATGGAATGGCTCCCCGGGACAGACTCGAACTGCCGACAGGGTGGTTAACAGCCACCTGCTCTACCAACTGAGCTACCGGGGAACGGCGCGAATAGTAGCCGCGCGCGCGGGGGAGGTCAAGGGGGCGGGTCACTGGAGCATTTCCCTTTCCCTCTGGGAGAGCGATAAAGGGAGAGGGAGAATCAACCAGCCGGGCTTCGCCAAAATCCGCTCCCGGCGGATTTGACATGACAAAGGAAACCCTATCGCCCCCGCCACCCATCGCGGCATAAACTGACGCAAAAATGGCCGATGACAACCCGCTAAAAGCAAGGGGTTTGACATGACAACAGTGACTTTTTCCAACGCTGCTGCCCGCATCTCTCCCCGACCCTCTTCCGGAGGGAAAGGGGTCCGGATAGTGCACCGCCGCATTGACCGCCGCGTATTGAATCGGGGCGGCGGGCGGTGTAGACTCCGCCGCTTCGCAACAGGCGCGTAGCTCAGTTGGTTAGAGCACCACCTTGACATGGTGGGGGTCGGTGGTTCGAATCCACTCGCGCCTACCACCGTTGCCATCGCCGCCCATTGCACCGCATTCATTCCCGAAGCCGAAATCGCATTTTGACCCGCCGCTGCCGCGCGGTTTGCCGCGCACTGTCGAATCGCCAAGCCGCCTCTTGACTCCGGCCGCGCGCTGAATTCCCCGAATCCGCCCAACCCGCCCTGCCCCGCCAACCCCAAACAACCCATGCCCGAAATCACCCTCCCCGACGGCTCCAAGCGCGTCTTTAAGGAGCCGGTCAGCGTCGCCGAAGTGGCCGCCGCCATCGGCTCGCGGCTGTCGAAGGCGGCGGTCGCGGGCCAAGCCGGCGGCAAGTTGCTGGACGCCGCCGACCGCATCTTTGACGACAGCGACCTGGCGATTGTCACCGCCGCCGACCCGCAGGGGCTGGAGGTCATCCGCCACTCCTGCGCACACCTCCTCGGCCACGCGGTCAAGCAACTGTGGCCGCAGTGCAAAATGGCCATCGGCCCGGTCATCGAGGGCGGCTTCTACTACGACATCGATTTGGAGCATCGCATCACCGACGCCGACCTGGCCGCCATCGAGGCGCGCATGCGCGAGTTGGCGAAGAGCGACTACGCGGTGGTCAAGGAAAAGGTGTCGTGGGACGAGGCGCGCCGGGTGTTCACCGAGCGCGATGAGCCGTATAAGTTGGAAATCCTGGACCGCGACATCGACCGAAGCGAGCGCCCCGGCCTGTATCACCACCTCGAATATGTGGACATGTGCCGCGGCCCGCATGTGCCGCGCATGGGGCTGTGCCGGCATTTCAAGTTGCTGCGCGTGTCCGGCGCCTACTGGCGGGGCGACAACCGCAATAAGATGCTGCAGCGCATCTACGGCACCGCGTGGGCCGACAAAAAACAACTGGCGGCGCACCTGAAACGGCTGGAGGAAGCCGCCCGCCGCGACCACCGCAGAATCGGCCGGGCGTTGAATCTGTTCCACATGCAGGAGGAAGCGCCGGGCATGGCGTTCTGGCA
>JAPPQJ010000096.1:1375-12613 GCA_028817015.1 Gammaproteobacteria bacterium | reverse complement strand
GTGCGTGTCCCAGCCGCCTTTGCGCGGCGCGTAGTAGCCGCGCATGGTTTTGAAGCGCAGGTAGATGTCCTTGAAGGCGCGCGCCAGCACATGATGAATGCCGGGCCTGCCGTTGGCCGTGGGCGGGCCTTCGTTGAAACTGAAACGCGGCCGCCCCCGGCTTTGCTCGACGGTTTGGTCGAAAATCGCGCGCGCTTCCCAGAACGCCAGCACCGCCTTTTCCAACGCCGGCCCGTCGTATCGACTGTCGACCGGCTGGAACGCCGCGGATGCCGAATGGTTGTCGCCCTTGCTCATGCGCGCCTGAGCCGCCCGACTCCGATGAACGCGAACGCCAGCGCGATGCCGCTGATGAAGCCCGCGGTGTGCGCGATGTTGGCGACTCTCAAGCCGAACAACTCCAAAACGCCGGTCCAGCACAACGCCAGCCAGCCCAGCAGCAGATAGACGACCGGCGGATTCAAACGCACGCCGAACGCCGGATTGAACCGGCCTTGCATCCACAGGTAGCCGAAGTAGCCGTAAATCACGCCCGACATGCCGCCGAACAACGGGCCCGCGACCGCGTATTGGCCGAGGTTGGAGATGGTGCCGGTCAGCGCGGTTAAGCCCAGCAAGCCGAACGCGCCGTGCCGGACCTCAATGAGGCGCCCCAGTTCCCAGGCCCACAGCATGTTGAAGACAAGGTGGAAGATGCTGAAGTGCAGAAACACCGGCGTTACCAGGCGCCACAGTTGGCCGTCGCGGATTTCCGGCAGCAGCGGCCGGGAATATTCGGAAATCAGCAGCGGGGCGGCCAGCATCGGCAGGTTGAGATGGGCCATGGCCAAATACACTCCGGTCGAGATGCCGATCAGGGCTAAAGTGGCCGGCGGCCTGGGCGGTATCATGGCTCGATCATCTCGATGCGGTCGCTTTCGCCCAGCGAGACCCGGGCGCCGTCCAGGGTGACAAAATTTCGGCCCTTGATGGATTTATAGCGGGCGCGGTAATCCGCGGTCGCGCCGTTGGAAATCACCCGAATGGAGACGATGCGCTCGCCGCGCCGCCACTCGAGCGCAAAGATCAGCAACGCCACCGCGCCCAGCACACCGAGCAGGCCGAAGGCGGCGATGCGCGGGGGCAGGGAGCGGCCCGGCTCGGCCGCCGGGGGCTGCACCGGCACCGCGCGGCTTTGCCGGTGGCGAAAGAAAATGATGACGCCGATGATGACCGCGATGGTAAATAAAATTTTGGATAGCATGTGATTTGACTTTTCGCTTTGCCTGCGGATTTGAGCGCGCGTTTTTTAACCCGCACCGCCCTCTCCCCGACCCTCCCCCGGGAGAGGGATAAAGGGAGAGGGAAAGTCAACCCGCCGCGCGGGGTATGGTTGCACAAATGAAAAAAGTGCGCCTTGCGTTTTCGGATTGAGTCGATGCCGGGTTATCTCCCACCCCACAGCCACGACCAACTGATTTTTTTCTCGGTATGCCCGCGGCGGTCAACCGGCATGTAGTCGCGTTTCCGGTGGCCGAGATACAACTGGCGCGGGCGGCCGATTTTCTGGTCTTCGTCCTGGAGCATCTCCTTCCAGTGCGACACCCAGCCCACGGTGCGGCCGATGGCGAACATGACGGTGAACATGGAGGTCGGGAAACCCATCGCCTTGAGGATGATGCCGGAATAGAAATCCACATTGGGATAGAGTTTCTTGTCGACGAAGTACGGGTCTTCGAGCGCGATCTTCTCCAGTTCCATGGCCAGTTTCAATTTGGGGTCGTCGATGCCGAGCACACCGAGCACTTCGTGGCAGGTCTGGCGCATCACCGTGGCGCGCGGGTCGTAGTTTTTATACACCCGGTGGCCAAAGCCCATGAGCCGGAAGGGGTCGCTTTTGTCCTTGGCTCTGGCGATATACTGGCCGACCCGCTCGACGGTGCCGATTTCCTCCAGCATCTTCAGCACCGCCTCATTGGCGCCGCCGTGCGCCGGGCCCCACAGCGAGGCGATGCCGGCGGCGATGCAGGCATACGGGTTGGCCCCGGACGAGCCGGCCAGGCGCACCGTGGAAGTCGAGGCGTTCTGCTCGTGGTCGGCGTGCAGGATCAGGATGCGGTCGATGGCGCGCGCCAGCACCGGGTCGATGCGGTATTCCTCGGCCGGATTGGAAAACATCATCTGCAGGAGGTTTTCCGGGTAACTCAAATCGTTGCGCGGCACCGGAAAACTCATGCCGAGCGAATACTTATACGCATATGCGCCGATGGTCGGCATCTTGGCGATGAGGCGGTGCGCCGCCAGTTGGCGCTGGCTTAAGTCGCTGATGTCGATGCTGTCGTGGTAGAACGCGGATAATGCGCCAACCACGCCGACCATAATCGCCATGGGATGCGCGTTGCGCATGAAGCCCTTGTAGAACGAGATGAACTGGTCGTGCAACAGCGAGTGGTTCTTGATGTCGGCGTCAAACGAGGCTTTCTGTTCGGGCGTCGGCAATTCGCCATACAGCAACAGGTAGCAGGTTTCCATGAAGTCGCTGCGGCCGGCCAGTTCGTCGATGGAATAGCCGCGGTGCAGCAGCACGCCTTTTTCGCCGTCTATAAAGGTGATGTCGGACTGGCAGGAAGCCGTGGAGGTGAAGCCGGGGTCGTAGGTGAGAACGCCGGTTTCGCCGTAGAGTTTCTTGATGTCAACCAGGCGGTTGCCCATGGCCCCGGTGCGCGCCGGCAACTGCCACGACTCCCCGGTGGCGTTGTCGGTCAGGGTGAATGAGGCGGCATCGGCCGCCGGTTGCGCGGGCGGTTTGGCTTTTCTGTTCATGAAGTCGTCTGTGAGTGCGGTTGTATGCCCGTTAAGATACGGCAATTGACCGCAAATCTCAATCCATGCCCGCCATTGCCCCCCGACGCCCATTGCGCCCCCCGAATCGGGCCTTAACTGCGGCCCGCCGGTGCTATAATTTCCGCGCCGCCGGCCGCCGAGCCCGGCGCCGTCATTTAGTCGTCTCAATCAATTCAACCGGTATCTTCCATGGCCAAAGGAAAACGCCCCGCAGCGCGCATCTACAAAATCCAGTTTCAGAGCCAGGGCGAGCGCTACGAGTTGTATGCCCGCGAGGTGTCGCAGAGCAACATGTATGCGTTCATCGAAGTGGCGGGCATCCTGTTCGGGGAGAGGTCCAAGTGGGTGGTCGACCCGTCCGAGGAGCGGCTGAAAGCGGAATTCGGCCAGGTCAACCGCACCTATATCCCGCTGCACTCGGTGGTGCGCATAGACGAGGTGGAGAAGGAAGGGGTCGGCAAGATCATCGACAAACCCGCGGCCGGGAAGAGCGATGACAAGATCGCGCCGTTCCCGATGCCGCCGCCGCAGCCGCAACCGAAACGCGACTGACATCGCCCCCGGCTATCCCCGCCCGGGACATTATCCGCCGCCAATTCCTCTTTGCCGCCACTCCCGCCGTAGTGCGGGAATCCGGCGTTCTTTCCGGCGCCGCCCTCTCCCAGAAGGGGAGGGGAGTGACCGGAGCGTTTCCCTCCCTTTGGGAGAGGGATCAAGGGAGAGGGAAATCAACCCGCCGGGCGGGGATTAGAACCGCAGGCTTGCCGCATCGGCGGATTTGACATGATAACAGCGCTTTTTCTCCCCCACCACTCAGTCGAAACCAACCCCGGTGCCGCCCAGTCCGCAATAGCCGCCGGGGTTCTTCGCCAGGTATTGCTGGTGGGCGTCCTCGGCGTAGTAAAAAGGCGGCGCCGGCAGGATTTCGGTGGTGACCGCGCCGTAGCCAGCCTGGCGGAGTCTGTCCTGATACGCGACTTTGGACTGTTCGGCCAGGGTCAGTTGCTCATCGTTATAAGCGTGAATCGCGGAGCGATACTGGGTGCCGTGGTCGTTGCCCTGGCGCATGCCCTGGGTCGGGTCGTGCGATTCCCAGAACACGCGCAGCAATTCGCGGTAGTCGATTTGCGCCGGGTCATAGACCACTAACACCGCCTCGGCGTGCCCGGTCGCGCCGGTGCAGACTTCCGCGTAGGTGGCGTTGGGGGTCTGCCCGCCAGTGTAGCCGACGGCGGTGGTGAAAACCCCCGGCAGTTGCCAGTAAATGCGCTCCGCCCCCCAGAAACAGCCTAACGCGAACGCCGCGCGGGTCAGGCCGCCGGGAAACGGGCCGCGCAACGGGTTGCCGTTGACGAAATGCCGGTTGGTCACAGGCATTTCGGTGTCCCGGCCGGGCGGCGCTTCGGTAACCGGTGAAAGTCGGCTAAACAGCATCGACCGCCCCGGCATTAACTCGGGCTCGGAGTTGCGCAAAGATCACCGAAAGATCCATGGAAATGGCGGCCAAGTGCCGGCCCCGACACCCCTGCCGCGGCTTTTTGATTGGCAAGGCGCCTAAAACGAAAGACCGTGGCCCAATCCGATCATGCACATCAGCATCGGAATGGACAGCAGCGTATTGGTTCTCGAGGCGGTGAAGGCGATGACCTTGGCCCTGGCCTTTTCCTCGTCCGTGGCCTCGACCAGCCCCAGGAGTTTTTTCTGGTTGGGCCAGATCAACCCCCAGACGTTGATCAGCATGATGGTGCCGAGCCACGCGCCGACGCCGATCACGGTGACCCCGTTGGTGGCGAAGAAGTTGGTGACGAAGCCGCCGACATACTGAAGCGCCCAGGCGCCGGTCAGCCAAGTCGCCAGCGCACCCCAGCGAAACCACCACAGCGCGCGCGGCGCGACATATTTGGAAATCGCCGCCGGCCCCGGCCCGTCGCTGTCTTCGGTGGCCTCGGCGACCGCCGGCACCTGCACGAAATTAAAGTAATACAGCAGGCCGATCCAGGTGATGCCGGCCAGCACATGCAACCACACCGCCAGCGACCAGCCGAAGGTCTTTATGGGGTTCAGGAAAATGGCGATGATAATCGCCAGCACGAATCCGGAAATAATCGTTCCCGGGATGGTTTTCAAAGGATTATTCATCGGGATACTCCGAGCGTCAGAACAGGGAAACAATAACCGCATAGCGCGCCGATTGCAACCGCTTTAATCCCGCGCCCTAATAACCGCGCGCAAAGTCGGCCAACGGCCCCACCGCCCGCCCGGCGCGGAAGCGGGTGATGTTGTCGATGACATGCCGGGCGCTCGAGGCCGGCAGGGTTTTGCTGGCGGCGTGGGGGGTGATGGAGACGCGCGGGTGGCGCCACAGCGGGCTGTGTTGCGGCAGCGGCTCGCTTGGGAACACATCGAGGGCGGCGCCGGCCAGATGGCCGCTGTCGAGGGCGGCCAGCAGGTCGGCCTCAACGCAGTGGCCGCCGCGCCCGGCGTTGATGACGAACGCCCCCTGGGGCAGTTGGGCCAGGTTGGCGGCGTTGATGATGCAGGCGGTTTCGGGGGTCAGCGGCAGCAGGCAGACCAGGATGTCGGTGCGCGCCAGGAAGGCGGGCAGTTGGCGGTTGCCGGCGCAGGAGGTTACGCCGGCTAAGCGTTTTTCGGTGCGGCTCCAGCCGGCCACATCGAAGCCCAACGACACCAGCGCAGTGGCGGCGGCACCGCCCAGCACGCCGAGGCCGAGGATGCCAACGCGCCGCCGGCGGGCGGGGATTTGCGGCAGTTCGCGCCACAGCCGGCGGCGCTGGTTGTGCTCATATTCCGGCATAGCGCGGTGAAAACGCAGCACCTGATACAGCACATACTCGGTCATGCCGGCGGTCAGCGTTTCCTCCACCATGCGAATCACCGGCACCCCGGGCGGCACCCGGCCGTCGCCGGTCAGGTGGTCAATCCCGGCGCCTAACGAGAAGATCAATTTAAGGTTGGGCAGGCGGGCCAGCGCGCCCGGTTCCGGGTGCCACACCAGCGCATAGTCGATCTCAGCAGCGGCCTCCCTCATCCCATGCGCCTTCCAGTCGCGCACCTCGATGTCGAAACCTTGAAAGGCGGCGGCCCACTCGGCTTGCTGCTCGAGGTAATCTTTAATCAGGAGGACTTCCGGCATGGGCTGAGGGCCGGCCGGCGTTACTGCGCGGTATAGCCGCCGTCCACCGGCAGCAGGACGCCGGTGATATGCGGCTCAGTGGCCAGGAACATGACCGCCCGCGCCACTTCCGCCGGAGTGGCCAGGCGGCCTTGCGGGATCATGGCGATATTGCGGGCCCGCACCTCGGCCTCGGTGACCCCCGCCGGGTGCGCGGAGAACAGCATCGGCGTGTCGATGGCGCCGGGGCACACGGCGTTGACGGTGATTCCGTCCGGGGCGCATTCCAACGCCAGCGCACGGGTCAGTTGCACCACCCCGCCCTTGCTGGCGCAATACGCGGCCAGACCGGATGCGCCGACCAGGCCGACCGTGGAGGCGATGTTGACAATCGCGCCGCCGCCCCCGCCTTGTTGCGCCCGCATCTGTGCGATGGCGTGGCGGCTCATCCAGAAAACGCCGTCTAAATTGGTGCGCAGCGTGCGCGACCAGGCGTCTTCGGAGGTCCGCCCGGCGGGTGCGCGGTGGATCGTGCCGGCGTTGTTGATGAGCACATCCAGGCGCCCGAAGCGCTCATGCGCCGCAGTTAGCGCGCGGGCGCAGAAGCGCGCATCGCCGACATCGCCGGCCACGAATTCGGCCGCCCGGCCCGCTTTGCCGACTTTTTCACCGACGCGCCGCAGTTTTTGTTCATCCCGGCCGACCAGACACAGTCGCGCGCCCGCCGCCGCCAGCGCCTCACAGACCGCCTCGCCCAGCCCCGAACCGGCGCCGGTGACCACCGCCACCGCATCCCGCCAATCGCGTCTCTGGTGCGGCGCGCCCATCACTGCCCCGGCAACGCCGGTAGCGGCAGGCATGCGGTGCGCCCGCCGTCGTGAACATAGACCTGGCCGCTGGCGAATCGCGCCGCATCCGAGGCTAACCACAGCACCACCTCGGCGATGTCCTGCGGCGCGCCGATGCGCCCCAGCGGGTGCAGGGCGCGCACCGCGGCGCGCATTTGTTCCGGGTCGGGATGTTGGGCGATGAAGTTTTCGTTGAACGGGGTGTCGATCCAGCCCGGCGCCACGGCGTTGCAGCGGATGTTGTCGGCGCCGTATTCGAGCGCGATGTTGCGGGTCAGGCTGTGCACCGCGCCCTTGGAGGCGGCGTAGGCGGCGTGCAGCGGGTTGGCGCCGTGCGCTTCAATCGAGCCGATGTTGACGATGGCCCCGCCGCGCCCGCGCATCGCCCCCAGCGCGTGCTTGGCGCACAGAAAAACCCCGCGCACATTGACCGCCATCACCCGCTCCCATTCCGCCACTTCGGTGTGCTCGATGGGTTTTTCCAAAGCGATGCCGGCGTTGTTGACCAAAACATCGATGCCGCCGTATTCCCGCACCGCGAAATCCACCAGGGCGCGCACCTCCTCCTCGCAACTGACATCGGTGCGCCGAAACACCATCTCGCGGTGCGGCGGCGGGTTGACATCGGCGACGATGACGCGCGCGCCGGCCGCCGCAAAACGGCGCGCGATAGCCAGCCCGATGCCCTGTGCAGCGCCGGTCACCACGCTGATTTTGCCGGCGAGACGGGTGTCGGCGCCGCCGGTGGGTTCAGAATCCCGCGCCGTCCGGCCTTGTGCCATGGTGATGCCGGTGCCGGCGGCGCCTCAGCCGACCACGACCCGCGCGTTTTGCTCACCCAGCCCGGCCACTTCGAGACAAAGCGAATCGCCGGGGCGCAGGTAGCGCGGCGGTTTCATTCCCAGGCCGACGCCCGGCGGCGTGCCGGTGATCATCACATCGCCGGCCTGCAGGGACATATAGGTCGATACGCTGGCGATTAGTTCGGCGACGGTGAAAATCATATCGGCGGAATTGCCGGATTGCATGACCTCGCCGTTCAGCGACAATTTCAGGTCGAGGTTCTGCGGGTCGGGCACTTCATCGCGGGTTACCAGCCACGGGCCGAGCGGGGCGAAGGTGTCGGCGCTTTTGCCCCTGCTCCACTGCGTGCCGCGCTGCAACTGGTAGTCGCGCTCGGAGACATCGTTGGCGATGCAGTAGCCGGCGACATGCGACAGCGCCTGCGCCTGCGGGATATAACTCCCGCCGGTGCCGATGACCACCGCCAACTCAACCTCCCAGTCGGTTTGCACGCTGCCGCGCGGCAGCACGATGTCATCACAGGGGCCGCTGAGCGCGCTGGTCGCCTTCAGGAAAATGACCGGCTCGGTGGGCGCCTCGAGTCCCGCTTCGGCGGCGTGGGCGCGGTAGTTCAAGCCGATGCCGACAATTTTGCCGACGCCGGTGAGCGGCGAGCCCAGGCGCGCTTTGGTGTCGATGCGCGGCAACTCATCCGCGCTAATTTGCGCCAGCGACTGGTCGGTGAGCGTGGCGCCGCTCCAGTCGGCCACCACCCCGGAGGCGTCTCGCAGGTTGCCGCCGCTGTCGATAACGCCGGGTTTTTCACGCCCTTTCGGGCCGAAGCGAATTAGTTTCACGGTTTCATGGGCCCCCCGGCCCGAGGTCGGACGGCCCCAGCCGGCCCTGCTCCACGCGCCGCGCAAACAACGCCAGGGTCTGCTCCAGGCCGTCTTCAAAAGACGGTCGGTGATAGTCGCCGATGTGCTCGCGCAGCGGCTGGTCGCTTAAGTCCGCGGCCGGGAACGGCAGCGGCGCGCCCTCGCAGCGCAATTCCGAGCGGGCCTGCGGGTATCGGGCGCCGATCATCTCCACCACTTCTTCCACGGTCTTGACCGCGCCGTTCAACGCGAACACCCGCGCGCCGCTTTGCTCCATCGACACCGCCTGGATGAAGGCCGCGGCGGCTTCGGCGGCATGCACGAACCCGACCGGGCCGGTGAACGGGATCACGAACGGCCGCCGCAGCACCGCGGCCAACATGGCCACGGTCGGCGTCGAACTCATGCCCTGGTCGCGCGCCGGGCCGTATACCACGCTCGGGCGAATGCCGATGCTGGGCACCCGCCAGTCCTGCCAATAGACGCGCGCGTTCTGCTCGTTGTATACCTTGCTGGCGCCATACAGGGTTTCCAGCCACGGGCTCTCGCCGCTGTCGTCCATGGCCGTGGCGGCCACCGAACTGGCGTAGGCGATGCGCCCGGTGCCGCATCTTCGCGCCGCCTCGAACACGTTGACGCTGCCGACTCCGTTGACCCGCGCACCGAGCACCGGGTCGGCCTTGCAGAACGGCACCTGCAACGCCGCCAGGTGAATCACCGCGCGCGGCCGGTGGCGGGTGAACACCTCGTGCACGCGGTCAAAATCGGCGATGTCGCCGACTTCCCAGTGCACCGCTTCGGCCTGTGCCGGGTCGTCGCACAACAACGCCAGCCGGCGGCGCTCGGCGGACAAGTCGAAGGCCACGACCCCGGCGCCGGATTCTTGCAATTGCTTGACCGTCCACGCGCCGATGCAGCCGCCGGCGCCGGTGACCAATACGGGGCCCGGTGACGCCATCGCCTCAGTGCCCCCCGGCGGCGGCGCGCACCCGGGAGGCGTAGCGGGTCAAATCCGACACCGAGCCATCGATGGCGTCGGCGACCTGCACCGGGGATGCGCCGAGCGGCAGATCGTCGATTAAACGCCGCAGGTTGTCGCGCGCCAGATGCGCTTCGTGGCGCGCCAGTTCGGTCAGCATTCCGGGGTCGCCCCAATTGCGCAGCGAGTCGACGTTGGTGCGGTCGGGCCGGTGTTCGCCGAGCGCCACAAAAGACGGCAACAGCGTGGTGCGCTCGGCTTTTTCCCGCAACCGGCAGGCGCGGTGAAACACCAGGTTGCCCTGTTGCAGGAAGCCGTATCCGGCCGCCGGAAAGGTCATGGTTTTGACTCGCTCAGGCGGCAACTCGCGCTGCGTCCCGCGCACGCCGCTGACCCCGAGGATGGCCTCGCCCTCGGCTTGCGTGCCCTGAAAATACTGGAACTGGCCGCCGCGAAAGGCGCCCGGGTCGGTCAGCAAAATCACCGCATCGAAGGACACCGAATCGACGTGCCAGGTGTCGATGGCGCGGGTCACATCCTCCGGCGCGTAGTTGATGCCGCACGCCACCGCCGGCACCGAATGCCGCGCCAGGGACACGCCGGCCAGCCCGGACAGATGGTCGAGCAGTTGCCGGCATTCGCAGAAATCGCGCACGAAGCGCGAGCGGTAACCGGCGCCGCGAAGATACGAGCCCAGCCGGTTTTCGCCGGTGGCGGCGCTGTCGTTGCGGTTGCATTTCATGAGTTGCGCCAGTTCGCGCATGACCGCCAGCCCCTCGTCCGAGAAAATCCGAAACGCCGAAGTCAGCCCCAGCGGCGACGGACTCCGGGCGATGGTCTCCCGGTCGTAACCGAGGTCGGCGAGGGACACGGTATGCGCCGGCGCCTCGAGCGCAAGATGCCGGCCGGGGTCGAACGGCGGTTCGTCCCGCAAGCGAATATACGCGGCCGGTTTGTGATCGGGAAAAGGCAGGGTGGCTCTCATCGTCTCCTCCTATTTGGGGCAGCCGGCGGGATCACAATGCCATGGATTATCGGCGCAAAATGCGCGCTGTCAAGGTGTGTTTGCGGCTATTACACGGCGGACAAACAGCCCGCCATTGATATGTTGCCCCCACATTCCCCCTGTGGAAAGATGAAAACGGCGGTGGGCGCCCGCCCCGCCCCGCGCTATAATCCCCGCGCTTTGAGCGGGAACCATGCGCACGAACCCCCAAACTCCCGCGGTCAGCGTTGTCCTGCCCGCCTACAATGTCGAGGATTACATCGACGAGGCGGTGCACAGCATTCTCGCGCAAACCTTCACCGACTTGGAACTCATCATCGTCAACGACGCCTCCACCGACCGCACGCCGAACAAACTGCGCGCCCTCGACGCGCCGCAAGTCAAAATCATCACCAACGCGGGCAATCTCGGCATCCCCAAAACCCGCAACATCGGCACAGCCGAAGCCCGCGGCAAATACATCGCGGTGCAAGACGGCGACGACTTCAGCCTTCCCACCCGCCTCGCCGAGCAAGTCGCCTACATGCAAGCAAACCCCGACATCGCCCTGCTCGGCACCGCCCGCCTGCGCATGAACACCAACGGCGACATCGACCACGCATCCGGCCGGTTACTCAGCACCCGCCCAGTCGCCGCCTCCGCCGACGGCAAAAGCGTCCGCCCCGCCTTTGACGACCTGCTGCACGCCAACCACTTCGTGCACGGCTCGGTGATGATGCGCAAAAGCGTATTCTACGAAGTCGGCGGCTATGACGAAGCCTTTGCGCTATACGAAGACTACGACCTCT
>JAPPQJ010000096.1:0-1299 GCA_028817015.1 Gammaproteobacteria bacterium | reverse complement strand
CAAAAAGAACGCCGCCGATGCGCTACTATTCCAGCACTTGGCGGTGAACCGGGCAAAAGGCGAAGTCGACGAATCAGCGCTCGCGGAAATCAAGCAACACGGCATCGAGCGATACTACCCGCGCCTCACCCGCGCCGGCAAAATCCGCTACCATAAAGCGCTGGCAAACACCAACTACCGCAACAAACAGTGGCATAATGCACAGCGCGAATACCGCCGACTGAAACAACTCGGCGGGGCAAACCTGAAAACGCGGGCGCGGTTGGTGCGCCTGCAATTCACTAACGCAACAGAACGGGGGCGAAAAAGCCGCGCGTAGGCGGGGCTGAGATTGAAAGATGACGAACGGAGCAATCAGACAACTGAGTATATTCAACCCGCTGTCACCTTGGCAGTACAGGGAACGCATGTTTGGCGAAAGGGGACGTTGCGAATGCAACAACCAAGGGAAATGCGTGAGAGGCAACGCCTGCTATTACAAAAAGGCCAAGGCCGCATTAGACCGTGCGCACGACATTAGGAAATTTGAAATAGAACTGTTATGGAAACGCGCCGCGTATGTGGCGACTTTCCAGACCTTGCTGTTCGCAGCATTGGGGCTGTCATTTCGCGCCGACGCTGGTGACACTGGTAATGGAAATTTGGTCGATTTATTTCAAATTGTCACCTGCATCGCCGGGATATTCTCTTCGTTCTTTTGGTATTTGATTAACAAAGGCTCTAAATTCTGGCACGAAAACTGGACGCATCATATCGATTTCCTGGAGGATGAATTTGAGGGTAAATTGCATAAGACCGTACTTTACGATGGCGATGGTTCTCAATGTTCAAATATTAAAGACAAAAAATTGCTCGATGCCAAGACGAAACCTTACTCTGTTTCGCGAGTAAATATCTGGATAAGTGTTATGTTTTGCACATCCTGGTCAGGATTGCTCTTCATTTTTCTGTGGGAGTCAACCGACCCATCAATACCGCTATTAATTGCTTTGTGGTGGCCAATCAAATGGTTTGTCGAGAATTTCGTTTTAAATTTTCTTGGCGAAGGATGGTCGGCTTTTCTGTTCTGGCCTCTTGTGCTGGTCGCAGTGCTTTTTTGGTGCAACTTCAAGTTAAAAAGCGAATTCGACGATATGTATCCAGAGAAAGATGTCCGATGGGCAAGACGAGAACTGCCGAACATCATCAAGATGTCATCAGGCAAGAAAAATGATTAGTTTTCTAATCAAACTCCTCTGCCTCCTTGTCCCCGTAAGCGCATGGCGTAAAGCCATTCGCTCGAAATTTGTCGGGCCGATT
>JAPPQJ010000204.1 GCA_028817015.1 Gammaproteobacteria bacterium | reverse complement strand
TGCAACTGCTCGACTTTGTACGCTTCGTTGATGACGCGCAGCAGCGAAAAACTGCCGCCACCGTCCAGCAACGCCGGCGAACGCGATGCGGCCGCCGGGAGCCCTTCTCCAACCCCCGCACCCCCCGCTGCTGATAGCGCCCGCGACCAGCCAATATTCTCCAAACACAACGCCTGCCCGCACCCCGCGGCGCGCAACTCATCCTGTAACTCCAAACACTCAAGCCGCTTCCGCACCACCGCCCCGACACTTCACCGACTTTCCAAATGCGGTATGATCGGACCCGCAGACTCTCTATCTCATCGGGGGTTTCCCGTTTTCTGTAGCAGGAAAAACCGTGAGGCTACCCGGCCTTTTTCATCTCAAAATGTCTCATATGTGTCTGAACCTGTTCACGCTTGACCGGCGGCGCAGTCAGCGACCGGAACGGCCGCGTGTCCGGCCTGTCCGACCCCGGCGCGACCCTGCCGGCCGGCCACTGCAAGCCGGCTTTCGGCAGCGGCGACGGCCGCCGGGCCAACGGCAGGCCGTGCTTTTATTCGCGCGCGGAAATCGCCTTTCGCGGCGGTTGACCATCCTATCGCGCCCCTCCCCATGAACGCCGACTGGAACTACCCCACCGCGATTCGCATCGGCGACCGGCGCATCGGCGAGTTGCCGGCGATTTGCCGGGAGTTCGGCATGGCCGCGCCGCTATTGGTCACCGACCCCGGACTGGCGCGCCTGCCGCTGGTCGCCGGGCGGGTGGCCGACTGCGAGGCCGCGGGGCTGAACATCGCCGTGTTCAGCGACATCAAACCCAATCCGACCGGCGACAATGTGCGGGACGGCATCGACGCCTTCAGGCGCGGCGCGCACGACGGCGTCATCGCCTTCGGCGGCGGCAGCGGCCTGGATGTCGGCAAAAGCGTGGCCGTGCTGGCCGGCCAGACCTGCCCATTGTGGGATTTGGAAGACGCCGGCGACAACTGGCGGCGGGCTGAGGCTGCGCGCATCGCCCCGGTCATCGCCGTGCCGACCACCGCCGGCACCGGCTCCGAGGTCGGGCGCGCGGCGCTCATCGTCAACCGCTCCGAGCAGCGCAAGGTCATCATCTTTCACCCGCGCATGCTGCCGGCCTGCGTGATTCTCGACCCCGAACTGACCGTCGGCCTGCCGCCGCCCATGACCGCCGCCACCGGCATGGACGCGCTGTCGCACAATTTGGAAGCGTATTGCTCGCCGCTGTTTCATCCGATGGCCGAGGGCATCGCCGTCGAGGGCATGCGGTTGATTGCCGGACACCTGGCCACCGCGGTCGAGGCTCCCGCCGACCTGGACGCGCGCCGCGCCATGCTCACCGCCTCGACCATGGGGGCCACCGCGTTTCAACGCGGCCTGGGCGCCATGCACGCCCTGGCCCATCCGCTGGGCGCATTGTATGACGCCCACCACGGCACCTTGAACGCCATCCTGATGCCGTATGTGTTGGCCGCCAACCGCGCCGCCATCGATGCGCGCATCGCCCGTCTGGCCCGCTGCCTGGGCCTGGCGCCGGACTTCGACGCCTTTTTGGACTGGGTGCTGAAGTTGCGGGCGCGAATCGGCATTCCGCACACCCTGTCGGAAATCGGCATCGACGCCGCGCGCGCCGATGAAATCGGCGGCATGGCGGTCACCGACCCGTCGGCGGCGACCAATCCGATTGCGTTCGATGCCGCCGCCTACGCCGAAATCGCCGCCCGCGCGGTGCGCGGGGAATTGGGCTGACGGGGCCGCTGCGATGCAACCGAAACCGCAAGCGGGCCAGCACGCAAACAGCCGCGCGCCGATTACGCTGGTTACCGCGTATTTTGCGTTGCCACGCCGCTCGCGCACGATTCACGACTACCACCACTGGATGGCCAACCTGCTGCCTTTCGTGGAATGGCCGATGGTCATATTCTGCGACGAGGCGTCGCTTGACATCATCAAGCGCCTGCGCGGGCAAAAGCCGGCCGTCTATTGCCTCACCCGCCTGGAAGATTTTTCAGTCTATCGGTATCGCGACCCCCTTCACGCGCACGTCGCCCAACGCCTGGGGCGGCCCGCGGAGCAGACCACCGGCTTCGATGCCGCGCTGGTTTGGCACGAGAAGCCCCACTTCGTGCGCCGCGCCATTGATATGAACGCCTTCGATTCGGAGATGTTTTTCTGGTGCGACATCGGCCTTTTGCGCGGAGGCGTATTCCGCCCCTGCGCGCGAAGCCAATGGCCGAACTTCCAGGTGTGCCGCGCCGCACTGGGAAATCAAGTGGCGTTTTTTGGCCGCCATATCGCCCCCCCCCCCCCCCCACCTCGCCGGCGACGACTCCCTGGGTTTCAGGGCAGTTCTGGGGCGGTTCAGGTGAGCCGACACGCCGCTTCTGCGACGACTATTACCGCCTCCTCGAACAACGCATCACCGACCATTGCGCAGTCCCGGGGGGCGCTCCGGCGCCACTCGACTGCGAATACGGGACCGAGGAAATACTGTTTCGTGCCATGGCCGAAGCCGGCTCTTTCAACATGCGCATCGTGACCAGGGATGCGCTTCGCTGGCCGGGATGGATAAAATCTCTCAGGCGAATCGGGCGGCCGCTGGCCGGCGCCGGCCAAGGCAGCCGCCCGCGCCGGGTCAAGCCTTCCGCCAAGGGTGGCCGACCCACTTGGGAAGGCAATACTTTCATTTCCCTCTACCTGCTGAGCGGCCCGGATTTTCCCTGGGCCAGTCTCGGCCGGGAAATCCGCCTGCACAGCGCGCTTCGCCTGCTGGCACAGCGAATCTTCCGGTAAATCCGCCGGGGGCCATGTCGTGCCCCGGCGCGCGGTGATTAGTGCCGGCGCCGCGCCTCGGCCCTCGCGTCGCGGAAGGTGTAGTAGGAATTCACGAAATAGTTGAGCAGCGCCGCCGGCAGAATGCCGCAGCCCTGCAACCACACCGGTGGGACGTTCGGAAACAGCACCAACAGCAGCACGAAGGTGGCGTAACTCACGGTGAGCGTGCCCAGCGACACCAGGTTGAATTTCAAGCCGCGGATATAATAGTGCCCGACCATGACGCGGTCGGCGAAGGTCCAGTAGTTGTTGATCAGGAAGTTGGAGATGATCGACACTTCAATGGCGATTGGCGAGGCCAACAATGCGTGCACGCCGAATTCAAGCAAAATCTGGAAGAAGCCGAGGTTCACGACCGCGCCGATGAGTCCGGTCACCGCGAACTTGATGAAGGTGCGGTGACTCATGAGGCGCAGCCACCAGACGTTGTAGAAAAATTCCACCAGGTCTCTGAAGCCCAGTTTGGTCTGCCCGATTCTGCGTTCCCGGAAGTAAATCGGCTCTTCCACGATGCGCGCGTTGGCCTGCAGTAAGCGGTGCAGCAAGGCGACTTGAAACGCA
The DNA here is from genome assembly GCA_028817015.1 of Gammaproteobacteria bacterium. GTDB lineage: Bacteria > Pseudomonadota > Gammaproteobacteria > Arenicellales > Poriferihabitantaceae > JAHRAW01. The sequence continues at coordinate 9,279 of JAPPQJ010000204.1, read as the reverse complement.
TAGCCCTGCACGCGGATGTTCTCGATTTTGATATCGCGCAGCGCCTCGGCGCGAATCGCCTTGAAGCCTGATGTGCAATCGCGCACCGACCCCAACCCGGCAATCCACCGCGCCAGGCGGTTGCCCCAGTGCGACAGAAACCGGCGCCAGGCCGACCATTTCTCGTCCAGGCAGCCGCCGGAGACATAACGGCTGCCGATGGCGACATCGGCGCCGCCGGCGAGGTGACCGAGCAGTTTTCGCACATCCGCGGGGTCGTGTGAGAAATCAGCATCCATCTGCACCACTATCTGTGCGCCGAGGGCGTCCATGGCGTGCGTGATGCCGCGCACATAGGCCTGCCCCAGCCCGCGCCGCCGCCCTTCCAGCAGGTGCACGCGGCGCTCGCTGCCGGCAAATTCACGCACCCGCTCCGCGGTGCCATCCGGGCTGTTGTCATCGACTATTAAGAACGCGGTGTTGTCGTCACCATACAACTCGCACAGGCGCTGCAACAGCGGCGTTATGTTGAGCGCTTCGTTGTAGGTGGGAATGACGAAGCACACCCGGGGGGATTCGGTGTTCACTGGCGTTGCCCGTGATGGTGGTCGCTGAGTTTGTCAGGTTTGCGAGGCGGCGGGGTGCGCGCTTTCGCCGCTTAAATCCGAAGCAGCCGGCGCATTCACCGGCAACCGGCGGCGCGCTCCCCGAGGCCCGTTCACGGTGGCTGATACGGCCCGATTGCAACGCCCCGAATGCCCTGCGACAGCAATAATCGAAACGCGAATTAAAGCACAGCCGGCAAATCAGCCGCAACCGCTTTGCGGGAATACGGCTGTGGCGCGGGCTGTTGACCTCGCCGCATGATTTTCCTATCATGCCCGCCACCATACATCGGCAGTCCGGCACCGGCCGGGTGAGTGACGCCATGAGCCACTGCATTTACGGACCGGCATGGCACGCAGGAAAAACCAAAAACGGCCGCGACGCGCACACACGGCTTTAGAATACGCACCCCCTTCGCCGGGCCGGGAAGCGGTGCCCGAGGGCGTAAAAGCGCTCGCATCCGCCACGGGAGCCTCCCCCGTTGTGCTGGCGGCGCTGGCGTTAGGCGTGCTGGTGGCGGCCAGTTATTTCCCCGCGACCCTGGCGGGTTTCGTCTGGGACGATGTGGTGCTGACCGGGGCCAAGCCGCTGCAAAGCGCATCGGGGCTGTGGCAGATCTGGTTCGAGCCGCGCTCCTTAAGCGATTACGAAGGCCATTACTGGCCGATCCTCTACACCACCTTCTGGCTGGAAAACCGCCTCTGGGGCACCGACCCGCTCGGCTACCACCTGGTCAACCTGCTGTTGCACACAGGCGTCACGCTGCTGCTGTGGCGCCTGCTGAAGCGCCTGGCGGTGCCCGGTGCGTGGCTGGCGGCGGCGGTGTTCGCGGTGCATCCGCTGCATGTCGAGCCGGTGGTGTGGGTGATTGGGCGCAAAGACCTGCTGGCGGCGGTCTTCTATTTAGCCGCCGCGCTCAACTACCTGCGCTTTGTGGAGCGGCAACGGCGGCGCCACTACGGCTATGCGCTGGCGCTGTTCACGCTGGGGTTGCTGTGTAAATCCATCATCGTCTCCTTGCCCGTGGCGTTGCTGATCTGGCATTGGGGGAAACGGGGCCGCGTGACCGGCGCTGATCTGGCGCGGGTGGCGCCTTTGCTGCTGGTGGGGCTGTGCCTAATCGCCGCCGACCTCGCCTTCTACAAGGACCGCGACCCCACCGCCTTCGACTACTCGCCGCTTGAGCGGGCGCTGATCGCGGGCCAGGCGCTGTGGTTTCACGCCGGCAAACTGGTGTGGCCGGCGGGGCTGTCGGTGATTTATCCGCGGTGGGAAGTTGGCGCCGGCAATGCGCCGGCCTGGGCATGCTTGCTCGGCGCCATCGCCGTAATCACCGGGCTGTGGGCCGCGCGCCGCCGCATCGGCCGGGGCGCGTTGGCCGGGGTGCTGTTGTTCGTGGTCACGCTGTCGCCCACGCTCGGCTTTGTGGACTATGGCTACATGCTGTTCTCGTTCGTCGCCGACCGCTATCAATACCTGGCCGGCGCCGGCCTCATCGCCGTACTGGTCGGCGCCGCCGCGCACGGCGTGCGCCATCTGCCCGGTCGCTGGCAAACCCTCCTGCGGGCGCTGGCGGCCATCCCGCTGCTGATACTCGGCGCGCTCACCTGGCAGCAAGCCGGCATCTACCGCGACAACATCACCTTCTACACGCACATCACCGCCATCAACCCGCAGGCGCGGCTGGCCCATCACAACCTCGGCCTGGAGCATTACAGGGCCGGGCGCTATGAAGATGCGCTGGCGGCCTACCGCACCGAGCAGCGCCTGGCGCGGAACCATCCCGCCGACCCGATACGCAACAGCAGGGCGCATTTGGGCGTCGGCCAGGCGGTCGAAGCGCTGGGGCGGCTCGACGAGGCGGCCGAGCACTATCAGCGCGCGCTGCAAATCTCCCCGCGTTTTACCCCGGCTTCGGAATACCTGGGGGCGCTGCGCATCCGCCAGAAACGCTACGCCGAGGCGCTCGACTTGTTCCGCGAGTTGCTTAAGATCAGCCCCGGGCTGGCCCGCTTCCATGTCGGTGAAGGGGTGGCGTTGGCGGGCTTGAACCGCCCACACGAGGCACTGCAAAGTTACGAGCGGGCGCTGGCGCTTGACCCGTCTTTGGAACAGGCGCGCACCAACCGCACCAGCCTGCTGAAGTTCATGCAGCGCAACGGCGGATAACGCCGGCGCAGGCGGGCGCTATTGGCGCCGGTTTTCCAGGTCGCGCAACACGCGCGCACGATTGATCTCGACGTGTTCCTGTTGCGGGGCCAATTCAAGCGACCGGTCGTAACTGGACAGCGCTTCATCCAACCGGCCCAGGTTGGCCAGCGCGGCGGCTTTGCCGGAGTGGTAATCGGGATTCCTCGGCTTCATCCGCACCAGGCGCTGAAAAATCTCGAGCGCATCGCCGGAGCGCCCCTGCTCATTGACCAGAAACGCCGCCAGAAAAGCCAGGTTGACCGCCACCGGCTGCAGTTCGACCGCGCGGCGATAGTGCTCCTCGGCCTCTTTGAGGCGGCCCTGCCATACCGAAGACCGGCCAAGGCACAGGTGTATCCAACTGTTCCACGACTTGTCGGTGGGGTGTTCCTGCGCTTGCCGGTGAGCGATGCGGCAGGCGGCCAGGGCTTCTTCGTGCCGCTCCTCTTGTTGATACGCCAGCCCCAGGTTGGAGTAGGCGTGTCCCGCATTCGGGTTGACCGAGACGATGTGACGGTAGAAGGTGATGTTGTCCCGGTAGATGCCCGCTTGCTGCCAGGCGAGGACGCCTAAGGTGGCTAACAACACGGCCGCCGCCACCGGAGCGCCCGGCCGCCACTTGCCCGGCAGGTGGCGTGCACCGCAGGCCATGGCGCCGACCAGCACGGCGATGATCCCGGCGCTGGCCAAATACTGGTAGCGGTCGGCGACGAAGGAATAGCGCATGTAGCCAAAACTGACGAAGCCCAGCACCGGCGACAGCGTGACGGCGAAGAACAACACGCCGGCCAGCGGCCCCCGGCCGACCCGGTGGCGGGCAAACCACAACCCCGCAACCACGGCCACGCCGGCCCCCACCGCCGCCCAGCCGAGCAGGTTGCCCGGGCTCAGGTCCCAGTGCGGGTAGATGACCGCCAAGTCGGTCGGCCACACCAGTTTGCCGGCGTAGAACCACAGCGACTGCGCCGCCATCAGCAGGCGCTCCCATAACGAATAGCCGGCGATAATCGTGACATCCTTTAACTTGCTGTAAAACCAGTCGGCGGTGACGATGCCCAGCCCCAACAGCGCGAACGGCGCTATGCACAGCCCATCCCTGGCGGTCACGCGCCCGCGCTTCCACCAATGATAGATGAACAGCGTGACCGGCAGGGTCATGGCGATGGCCTTGCTGAGCAGGCTCAATGCAAACAACCCCAACGCCAGGGCATAGCGCCCCCACCGCCCGTGTTCTATGAAGCGCAGATAGGCCATCACGCATCCCAAGTAGAACAGGCTGGCCAGCAAATCCTTGCGCCCGATCACCCAGACCGCGGATTCGACATGCACCGGATGCACGGCGAACACCGCCGCCGCCAGCCACGCCCCGGGCACTTCAATGCGGCGCAAAAGGCGCCACAGCAGCAGCGTGACCGCCAGGTGCAGCAACAAACTGACCAGGTGATAGCCAAGCGGCTGGAATGCCCACAGTTTATGCTCCAGCCAGAAGGTGGTATACAGAACCGGCCAGTAGTGCGCCTCTCTTTCAATGACGTTAGGCGAAAACCAGATTTGCCACAGGCCGAAAGGGTCTTGGACCGGTTTGGCTTCCTTGAATATCTCGTCGTCCCACACAAACCCGGCCTCGGTTGCGGGGAAGAAACAAACCGCCACCAGCAAGCCGAGCGCCAGCGCAGCCAGCGCGCCGGCGTGGGGAGAAGCGGCGGATAAATAGGCGGAGGGAAAGCCGTCAGCCCCCAAGGACGGTGAAGCGGGGGCGTCTTCTTGACCGGGCAACCCTGGAGCGGGCGGCTCCAATGCCGCCTTTTTGATTCGTTTCCTGGCGTTGCGTCTTTTGGCCATTAGTTTAAGGTTAAGGTTCCCGATAACAATGCGGCAGTATAATACAACCGCTCCGCTTCACACTCCCTCTCCCTTTGGGAGAGGGCCGGGGAGAGGGTCAAAAACACCAATAAAACCACGAAAAAACAGTCACTGCCCCCCGCACACACCCCAACCTCACTCCATAACCCCCAGCACCCGCTCAGGGCCTAACCGATTAAGGCAGTCCAGGTGACCGAGCGGGCAGACGCGCTTGAAGCAGGGGCTGCATTCAAGGCGCAGGCTGAGGCGCTCGCAGCGCTCGGTCAGCGGCGGAGTGACGGTGTCGCTGGACGAGCCGTACAGAGCGATGACATGGCAGCCGACCGCGGCGGCAATGTGCATCAGCCCGGAGTCGTTGGTGACCGCATAGCGGGCTAACGACATTAAATCAACCGCTTCGCCCAACGAAGTGCGCCCGCTCAAGTCGGCGCAACGCCCGGCGCACATCCGGTTAATGCGCGCGGCGACCGGGCGGTCGTTTGCCGAGCCGAACAGCCACACCCGCCGGCCCTGTTGCAACTGCGCGTTGGCGACCTCGGCGAAATGCCCGGCCGGCCATTGCTTGGCCGGCCCATACTCGGCACCGGGGCACAAGGCGATGACGGGGGCGGAGGTGTCGAGGCCGAAGCGCGAGACGCTTTCCGCCACCGACTGAGAGTTCACCGCCAACGCCGGGCGGGGCATGCCGGCCGTCCCCGCCGCCTCGGCATCCTTAGGCCGGCCGAGGGCTATGAATCGCCGCGCGGTTACCGGCGGCGTTGCCGGGCCGGGGCGGCGAATGTCGTTCAGCAGGCCCCACCTTTGCTCGCCGACATAGCCGGTGCGCCGCGGAATTTTGGCGAACCACGGCACCAGCGCCGATTTGAACGAGCCCGGCAGCACGATGGCCTGGTCGAAACGCGCTTCTTTCAGTTCGCGGCCCAGTCGGCGGCGGGCGCGCAGTTGCAGTTGGCCGTGACCGAGCGGCATATCGAGCATGGCGGCGACTTCCGGCATGCGCGCCACCAGCGGGGCGCTCCACGGCGGCGCCAGCACGCTGATGGCGGCATCGGGGTCGGCGCAGCGGATGACCTTGAACAGGCACTGCGCCATCACCATGTCGCCGACCCAGGACGGGCCCACCACCAGGATTTTAGCCACCACCCGACTCGGGCCGGCCGGAAGCGGCGCAGTCAGCCGGGCGAATCCGCAACGCCGGCAAACACATAGCGGGTGCCGCAATACGGGCAGATTTGTTCACCGCCCGGTTCAATCGGCAGATACACCCTGGGGTGCGAATCCCACAGGCGTTTGCCCGGCATCGGGCAATGCAGCGGCAAATCGGCGGCGCTGATGTCCACGCGCCGCTGGGCGTTGGGCTGGCCGGCCTCGGGCGGATGGGGCAAATCAGACATAAGTCAACCAGCCGCTGCGCTCGGGGATGCGACCATACACCGCATCGAAGAAGCGGCGCTGGATGGTTTCGGTGACCGGGCCGCGGCCGCCGGCGCCGAGGATACGGTTGTCCAGTTCGCGAATCGGCGTCACCTCGGCGGCGGTACCGGTGAAAAACGCCTCGTCGCAGATATACACCTCGTCGCGGGTGATGCGCTTCTCCACCAGTTTCAGGCCCTCATCTTCGATGAGTTGAACCACCGTGTTGCGGGTGATGCCGTCCAGCGCCGAGGTCAAATCCGGCGTATAGACCACGCCGTCGCGGACGATAAACAGGTTCTCGCCGGAGCCTTCCATGACGAAACCGTCGGTGTCCAACAGCAGCGCCTCATCGTAGCCGGTGTCCACCGCCTCTTGCAGGGCCAGGATGGAGTTGATGTAGTGGCCGTTGGCCTTGGCCCGGCACATGCTGACATTGACATGGTGGCGCGCGTAGGATGAGACGCGCACGCGAATGCCGCGCTCCATGTTCTCCTCGCCGAGATACGAGCCCCATTCCCAGGCGGCGATGGCCACATGCACGCTCAGCGCATCGGCGCGGATGCCCATGCCCTCGGCGCCGTAGAACGCCATCGGCCGAAGATACGCCGAGGTCAGGTTGTTGTCCCTGACCACTTGCCGCTGCGCTTCGTCCAAGGTGGCGGCGTCCCAGGGGATTTTCATATTGAGGATATGCGCCGAGCGCAGCAGGCGGTCGGTGTGCTCGGCCAGGCGGAAAATCGCCGTGCCGCGCTCGGTCTGGTAGGCGCGCACGCCCTCGAATACGCCCAGACCGTAGTGCAGGGTATGGGTCAATACATGCACCTTCGCCTCCCGCCAGGGAACCAGTTCCCCGTCCAGCCAAATGACGCCGTCGCGGTCGCTGAATGACATGATGTTGCTGTTCTCGCTACTGGGTTGAGTTAACAGAATTAAAGAAAATGCGCGGATAAAGATAACGCGGCGGCCATTGTAGCAAAAGTTGCGCCGGCCGGCGGGTGTGGATGGCCGGCATTTATGCGCCCGCCCCTGCCCGGCGATTACCCTCGGCCGAAAGTCTCCGCCCACAGCGCCTCGATGCACGCGCGCTCCCCGGCGAACTCATCCCAGGCGACCCGCAGCGGTTGGTCCATGAGTTTCAGGTCCAGCGATTTGCGCAAATATAGTCGGTAGATGCGCCGCAGTTGCCGGGCCGCGTCATCGGCAATCACGCCGGCGCCCTGCAGCGCGGCGATGGTGTCGGCGGTAGTGCGCGGGCGCACAACGGCGGGGTGGTCGCGCGCGGCGCGCAGCACCCAATACTGCACGATGAACTCAATGTCAACGATGCCGCCGCGCCCTAATTTCAAGTCGCACCAGTTTGCATCGGAGACGCTGTTGGCGCGCGCCATCTTCTCTTTCATCAACGCGATGTCGGCGCGCAACCTGGCAGGGTCGCGCGCCCGGCACAATACCCGGTTGCGAACCCGCTCGAAACGCCGCGCGAAAGCGTCACCGCCGGCCACCGCCCGCGCACGCACCAGCGCCTGATGCTCCCAGGTCCAGGCGTCCGCCAACTGATACTTGGCGAAGCCGGCTAACGAGGTGACCAGGGTGCCGCTGTGGCCGCTGGGCCGCAGGCGCATGTCCAGTTCATACAGCGGCCCGGCGTGGGTGCGCGCGGTGAGGAGGTGAATGAGGCGCTGGCCGACGCGGGCGTAGTAGTAGCCGGTCTCGGCGCCGCGGTTGCCGGGGGCGGAGGAGTCATCGCCGGCATCCGCGGCATCGTCGTCATAACAAACCACGATGTCGAGGTCGGAATGGTAGCCGAGTTCCCCGGCCGCGAATTTGCCGTAGGCGATGATTCCGGCCCGGCCCCGCCGCGCCACGCCGCTTTCGCCGCCGCCGTGTTTGGCGCCGACCCATTGCAGCGCGTCGTCGAACACTTGTTGCAACACCACCCGCGCCAGTTGGCTCAGCACCCGGCACACCTCGCCGGCCTCCAGCACGCCGAGCACATCGGCGGCGGCCACGCGCAGGATTTGCGCGTGATTGAATTCCCGCAGCGCGTTCATGTGCGCTTCCACATCGCCGGCGGGGTCGGCGGCGTCGGCCTGCGCCAGGCGGCGCTCCAGTTCGCGGCGGATGTCGGCGCCGCCGCAGGCGCGCACATCCACCAGCGGGCTGAGCAACTCATCCATGATGACCGGGTGCGCGCCGATGTGCCGCGAAATCCACGCGCTGGCCGCGCACAGCGAGAGGAGTTGCGCCAGTGCCAGCGGGTTTTCGATGAGGAGACTTAAATACACCGAGCGGCGGCCGATGGATTCCAGCACCGAAATGAACGCGGCCATGGCCCGTTCGGGGTGGTCGCGGGCGCCGGCCTGGCGCAGCGCCAGCGGAATCAGGCGGTCGATGCGGTCGCGCTCGACGCCGGAGAACAGTTGATACAGGCGGCCGCCGCGGAAGTCTTTCAACAGCCGGGCGACGCGCGCCGGGTCGGTGAAGCCGGCCGAGAGTAGCGTTTCATCGACCGGCTGTCCCGCGGGGTCCGCGGCATCCGCAGCGCTGCGCCACACATCGGCCAACACGGCGCCGGCATCGGCGGCGTTGGCATCGCCGGCATTACCCGCGCCGCCGGCCGCCGGCGCGCCGAGAATGTCGCCGAACGCGCGCTCCACATGCGCACGGTGGCGGTCGAGTTGGTTTCGGTATGCCTCCCACGACTCAAACCCCATGCTCCACGCCAAGCGCAAGCGCGCGAACGGCGCATCCGGCAAGCGCTGCGTCTGGCGGTCGGCGACCATCTGCACGCAGTGCTCGGTGTTGCGCAGGAAGCGGTAGTCCTCCAGCAACCGCGCGCGCGCTGACGGCTCGACCACGCCTTCGTCGGCCAGCACCCGCAACGCCCGGTGCAACGACTGGGTGCGCAAGTTGCGGTTGCGCCCGCCGCGGATTAACTGGTGGCTCTGCACCAGGAATTCGATTTCGCGGATGCCGCCGGGCCCGAGTTTGACATCGTCCTGCATGCCCTTCTTTTTCACCTCGCGCTCGATGAGCTGCTTCATCTCGCGGATAGAATCGAAGGCGGTGAAGTCGAGATATTTGCGATAGACGAACGGCGTGAGTTGCGCCTGCAGCCGCGCGCCGGCATCGCGGTCGCCGCCGACTGCGCGCGCTTTGATGAGCGCATACCTTTCCCAGTCGCGGCCGTGCGATTGGTAATACTGCTCCATCGCCGCAAACGAC
>JAPPQJ010000193.1 GCA_028817015.1 Gammaproteobacteria bacterium | reverse complement strand
TCACCCTCGAAGGCCGTTTGCGGTTCTGATTCCCGCCGCCGGCCCCTGCCGTCATTCCGGCTTGGACGCCGGAATCCACAGATGCCACGGATGGCAATCTACGCACCTGCTCGGAAGTCCGCAAAATCATCCTCGCCGCAATTCCGGGCCACGACTCGGGGCAAGGAAGCGCAACGACACTGTTTTCCATTGACCCGGAAGTCAGCGTGTTTTTCGTGGCTATGAAAACACAAACTCTCCGCCCTTGTGCGACACTTTGATGACGCTGCCGGGCGGGAAGTCGCCTTCGAGGATGCGGCGCGCTAACGGGTTTTCGATGGCGGTTTGGATGGCGCGCTTCAACGGGCGCGCGCCGAACACCGGGTCGAATCCGGCGACGGCGATTTTGTCGAGCGCGGCGGCGGTGATGTCCAGTTGCATGTCGCGCTGCGCGAGGCGCGCGCGCAAGTAGTCCAACTGAATGCGCGCGATTTGCGCCAGTTGCGTTTTGTCCAGCGGCCGGAATACCACCAGGTCGTCGATGCGGTTGATGAACTCGGGGCGGAAATGCGCGCTGACCACTTCCAGCACTTGGCGTTTCATGTCATCGTAGTCACTTTCGTTGCCGCGGCCATCGCGCCCGCCATGGCGTTCGCGAATCATCTGCGAACCCAAGTTCGAGGTCATGATAATCACCGTGTTGCGAAAATCCACGGTGCGGCCGTGGCCGTCGGTCAGGCGCCCGTCGTCCAGCACCTGCAGCAGCACATTGAACACATCGGCGTGCGCCTTCTCGACTTCGTCCAGCAAAATCACCGCATACGGCCGCCGCCGCACCGCTTCGGTGAGATAACCGCCTTCCTCGTAGCCGACATAGCCGGGCGGTGCGCCGATGAGCCGTGACACCGAGTGTTTTTCCATGAACTCCGACATGTCGATGCGCACCATCGCTTGCTCGGAGTCGAACAAAAACTCGGCCACCGCTCTGGTGAGTTCGGTTTTGCCGACGCCGGTCGGGCCGAGGAACAGGAACGAGCCGTACGGCCGGTTGGGGTCGGACAGCCCGGCGCGCGACCTTCGGATGGCGTTGGCGACCGCGGTCACGGCTTCGTCCTGGCCGACCACGCGGCGGTGCAGGTTGCCTTCCATGCGAAGGAGTTTGTCGCGCTCGCCTTCGAGCATTTTGGACACCGGAATGCCGGTCCAACTGGACACCACCTCGGCGATTTCATCCTCGTTGACGCGGTTTCTAAGCAGGGTCATTTCGCGGTTCTCGGCCTGGCTTGCCGCTTCCAGTTGCTTTTCCAGTTCGGGGATGCGCCCGTATTGCAACTCCGACATGCGCGCCAGGTCACCGGCGCGCCGCGCGGTTTCCAGTTCGGTGCGCACCCGGTCGAGTTCCTCCTTGACATGCTGGCTGCCCTGCACCGCCGACTTCTCGGCGTTCCACACTTCCTCCAGGTCGGCGTATTCGCGCTCCAGTTTGTCGATTTCGCTTTGCAAATCTTCGAGGCGTTTGCGCGAGGCGTCGTCGCTTTCCTTGTTGAGCGCTTCGCGTTCGATTTTGAGTTGAATCAAACGCCGCTCCAGCCGGTCCATCGCCTCCGGCTTGGAGTCGATTTCCATGCGAATGCGGCTGGCCGCTTCATCGACCAAATCGATGGCTTTGTCGGGCAGGTTGCGGTCGGTGATGTATCTGTGCGACAGGGTGGCGGCTGCGACAATGGCCGGGTCGGTGATGTCGACGCCGTGATGCACTTCGTAGCGCTCCTTCAAGCCGCGCAGGATGGCGATGGCGTCCTCGACATTCGGCTCATCGACCAACACTTTCTGGAAACGCCGCTCCAGCGCCGCGTCCTTCTCGATGTGTTTGCGGTATTCATCCAATGTGGTGGCGCCGACGCAGTGCAGTTCGCCGCGCGCCAGCGCCGGTTTCAGCATATTGCCGGCGTCCATCGCCCCCTCGGCCGCACCGGCCCCGGCTACGGTGTGCAACTCGTCGATGAACAGGATGATGCGCCCTTCCTGCTTGGCCAAATCGCTCAGCACCGCTTTCAGACGCTCCTCGAATTCGCCGCGGTATTTGGCGCCGGCCAACAGCGCGCCCAAGTCCAGCGACAGCACCCGCTTGCCCTTGATGCCGTCCGGCACCTCGCCGTTGACGATGCGCTGCGCCAGGCCCTCGATGATGGCGGTTTTGCCGACGCCGGGCTGGCCGATGAGCACCGGGTTGTTCTTGGTGCGCCGCTGCAGCACCTGGATGGCGCGGCGGATTTCGTCGTCGCGGCCGATGACCGGGTCGAGTTTGCCCTGTTCAGCGCGCTCGGTAATGTCGATGGTGTATTTCTCCAGCGCCTGGCGCTGCTCTTCGACATGGGGGTCGTCCACGCTTTGGCCGCCGCGCATGGCCTCGACGGCCGCCTCGACGCCGTTTTTGGAGGCGCCGGCGTCGCGCAGCATGGCGCCTAACCGGCCCTTGTCGTCCAGCGCCGCCAGCACGAACAACTCGCTGGCGATATACCGGTCGCCGCGCTCCTGGGCCAACTTGTCGGCGACATTGAGAAGTTTGCCGAGGTCGTTGGACAGGTGCACCTCGCCGTGACCGCCCTCCACGCGCGGCAGTTTGTCCAGCGCATCGAACAGGGCGGAGCGCAGGCGGTTGATGTTGGCATCGCCGCGCGCCAGCAGGTGGCGCACGCTGCCGCCCTCCTGGTCGAGCATGGCAAGCATCAGGTGCAGCGGCTCGATGAACTGGTGGCTGCGGCCGACCGCCAAACTCTGCGCGTCGGCCAGCGCCATCTGGAACTTGGCGGTTAATTTGTCGGGGCGCATGAACGATTCGTTGGGATGAGGTTGAATGAAGTTAAGTGGATAAGTGGGGTTGGGGTGCCGTCATTCAAGCAATTATTCGGGCAATCGGCGCCGATGACGGCCCCAAAAGCGGCGGCGTGGGGCATAATAGCGCCCTTAAAAGCCGCCCGCAGTCCATCCGCCAATCCGCAATTCGCCCCTCGCCAGATTCTTTTTCCCGCCGGTCAGCGTTTCAGTATCCATTTGAGCATTCCGCCAGACACTTCCCGGTTGCGATACAGCGACAGCGGCGTCAACATCGACGCCGGCAACCGCTTGGTGGCGCGCATCAGGGCGCTCGCCGCGCGCACCCACGGCCCCGGCGTGTTGGGCGGGGTAGGCGGTTTTGGCGCGCTGTATGAGTTGCCGGTCGCTAAATACCAAAACCCGGTGTTAGTGTCGGCCGCCGATGGCGTCGGCACCAAACTCAAATTAGCGGCGCAACTGGGCCGCCACCACACGGTCGGCATCGACGCGGTGGCGATGTGCGTCAACGACCTCATCGCCTGCGGCGCCGAGCCGTTGTATTTCCTCGACTATTTAGCCACCGGCGCGTTGCGGGTCGAGCACGCCGAAGCGGTGGTCGAGGGCGTGGCGCGCGGCTGTGAGATGGCCGGCTGCGCGTTGGTCGGCGGGGAAACCGCGGAAATGCCGGGCATGTATGCGCCGGGGGAATACGACCTGGCCGGCTTTGCGGTCGGCATCGTGGAAAAGCGCGACATCCTTACGCCGTCTCGGGTCGAGGTCGGCGACATCGTGCTGGGATTAGGGTCTTCCGGGCCCCATTCCAACGGTTTTTCGCTGATTCGCAAAATCCTGGACATTGTGAAAATCAGCGGTGACGATTTGTCCCGGCCGCTTGCCGGGGGCGATTCGCCCTCCAGTTTAGGGGAAACCCTGCTCGAGCCGACCCGCATCTATGTCAAAGCGCTGCTGCGCCTGTTCGCCGAAGTCCAGGTGGCGGCGGTTTCCCACATCACCGGCGGCGGCCTGATTGAGAACCCGCCGCGGGTGTTGCCGCCCGGCGTGGCCGCGGAAATTCACCGCTCAAACTGGGAGTTGCCGCCGGTGTTCCGGTGGCTGCAGGAGAGCGGCCGCATCGACGATGGGGAAATGCTGAGAACCTTCAACTGCGGAATCGGCCTGGTGGTAGTGGTGCCGGCGCGCGACCACCGGCGGGCCGTGGCGATTCTCGAAGAACAGGGCGAGACGGTGTTTTCCCTGGGGCACATCCGCGCCGCTTGCGGGCCGCCGCAGGTGGTGGTGCGGGATTAACGGCCGCCCGCGCCCGCCGATGATGGCAGACCCATCCTCCATCCGCGCCCTTAACCCCCTTAACCTGGTGGTGCTGATTTCCGGCAACGGCAGCAACCTGCAGGCCATTCTCGGGCACATCGCCGCGGGCCGGTTGTCGGCCACCGTGGCCGCGGTGATCAGCGACCGGGCCGACGCCTTCGGGCTGGTGAGGGCGCGCCGCGCCGGGGTGCCGGCGGAGGTGGTGGCGCGCGGCGATTACCGCGACGCCGCGGCTTTTTACGCCGCCCTGTTGCGGCGCGTCGAAGCGTTTGCACCCGACCTGGTGGTGCTGGCCGGATTCATGCGCGTGCTGCCAGAGCGCTTTGTCGGGCGCTTTGCCCACCGCATGGTCAACATTCACCCGTCCTTGCTGCCGCGCTTCAAGGGGCTGAACACCCATCAGCGCGTCCTCGACGCCGGCGAACGCCGCCACGGCGCCAGCGTGCACTGGGTCACCGCCGAACTGGACGCCGGCCCGGTCATTCTGCAGGCCGAAGTGGAGGTCGCACCCGGCGACAACGCCGAGACCCTGGGTGCGCGCGTGCTATGCAAGGAGCATCAAATCTATGCCCGGGCGATTCAGTGGATTGCGGAAAACCGCCAACTGGCCGGGCGCGGGCAGCCGCTTGCCGAGCGAGCGCAGGCGTCGTGACCGGGGCTCGTTCTTTGCTTTCGTGGAGCAAGCCGGTGGGTGCGGCCTTGTTGGCGTTGCTGCTGTGGGCGCCGGCTGAGCGCGCCGCCGCCATCGAAGACCAGGTCCTGCGCTACAAGGCGTTGTATGGAAACATCAACGCCGGCAGGCTGGAGGTCAGCATCCACCGCGAAGAGGCCGGCTACCGGGTTGTTTCCACCGGCAAGCCGAGCGCGCTGGCCCGCCTGTTCAGGTTCAACAAATACACCACCACCACCCGGTTTGTCCGCCACCGCGGGGAAGTGGCGCTCGACAGCGGCACCACCGTGGGCCGGGCCCGTGGCGATGAATTCACCCGGTCGTTTCGCTTCAACCGCACCCACGACCGAATTGAATTCAGCGACGGCGAACACAGCGCCATTGCGCCCGGCGAGCGGTTCGAGGCGGCCGCCTTTCCGCTGTTGCTGATGCTGCGCCCGGTGGAGACCCTGGAAGGGGCGCGGGTGCGCGAAGTGAGCGCCTGGCGCGCCCGCGAATACATCTACCAGCAACCGGTCGAGGAAATCGTCGAAACCCCGGCCGGCGGGTTTTCCAGTTGGAAAATCACCCGCCGCCGCGCCTCGCGGCCGGCCGACAGCGTGACCGTGTGGCTTAAACAGGGGGACAACCCCATACCGCTTAAGATCGCAGCCACCAGAAAAGGCCGGACCGGCACCTTGCTGCTGACCGGGACCGGGACATGACGAAAACCCCCGCCCGCCCCCCTTCTTATTGCACCGCCATTGTCGACTGGCACCGCCATCAATCCGTCATCCGCGCCATTCGCCACCGCGTGTTTGTACTGGAACAGGGCGTCAGCGAAGACCTCGAGATCGACCCGAGCGATTGCCGGCACACCCATGCGCTGGCCTTCGATGCCGACCGCAACGGCATCGCCACCGGCCGGCTGCTGGCCGACGGGCGCATCGGGCGGATGGCGGTGCTGGAGGCGTGGCGCAAGCGGGGCGTCGGCGGGGCCATTTTGCAATGCCTGCTCGACGCCGCCCGGTCGCGCGGCTTAAAGGCCGTTGCGCTCAACGCCCAGGTGCACGCCAGGGCGTTCTACGCCGGGCGCGGTTTTGTCGAACGCGGCGGGGTGTTCATGGAAGCGGGCATCGAGCACATCGCCATGACCCGGGCGTTGCGGTGAACCGGCCATGACCGTGGCCCTCGCCATTTCCGGCCTGCGCAAGACTTACGGCAACGGCGCGGTGGCGCTCAAGGGCATCGACCTGGAAGTCGGGCAGGGGGATTTTTTCGGATTGCTGGGCAGGAACGGCGCGGGCAAATCCACCGTCATCGGCATCATCTGCTCGTTGGTCAACAAAAGCGCCGGCATGGTCAGGGTGTTTGACGCCGACATCGACCGCGATTTCGCCCAGGCCAAATCCTACCTCGGCGTGGTGCCGCAGGAATTCAATTTCAGCATCTTCGAGACGCCGTGGCAGATCGTCTGCAACCAGGCCGGCTACTACGGCATCGGCAGGAAACAGGCGCGCGACAGAGCGCGGCAATACTTAAGCCAACTGGGGCTGTGGGACAAGCGCGACCACATCACCCGGGAGTTGTCGGGCGGCATGAAGCGCCGGCTGATGATCGCCCGCGCGCTGATGCACCAGCCGCGCCTGCTGATTCTCGACGAGCCGACCGCCGGCGTCGATATCGAAATCCGCCGCTCGATGTGGCAATACCTGACCCGCATCAACCAAAGCGGCACCACCATTATTCTGACCACTCACTACCTGGAAGAGGCCGAGAGTCTGTGCCGGCATGTGGCCATCATCGACCGCGGGCAACTGGTTGAAAACACCAGCACCGGGGCGTTGCTGGAAAAACTCCAGCAGGAAACCTATATCCTCGACCTGGCCGCGCCGCTGGCCGAATTGCCCGCCGACCGGCCGCCCGGCTGGCGCCTGAAAGACCCCGCCACTTTGGAGGTGGACATGCCGCGGGGCAGCAATGTCAACCGGGCCTTCGCGGAGCTCGCCCGGCGCGGCATCGTGGTGCGCGGCATGCGCAACAAGACCAACCGCCTGGAGCGCCTGTTCCTGGACATGATGGACCAGGACGGGCCGTGAACTGGGCCGGCATCCGCACCGCCTACGCCACCATCCTGCGCAAGGAGGTGCACCGCTTCATGCGCATCTGGCAGCAGACCCTGCTGCCGCCGGTGATGACCACTTCGCTGTATTTCGTCATCTTCGGCAACCTCATCGGGCCGCGCATCGGCTCCATGGACGGCCACCGCTATATCGACTTCATCGTGCCGGGGCTGATATTGATGTCGGTGATCACCAACGCCTACGCCAATGTGTCGTCGTCGTTTTTCAGCGCCAAGTTCCAGCGCTCCATCGAGGAGTTGCAGGTGTCGCCGACCCCCAACAGCGTCATCCTGCTCGGCTATGTCAGCGGCGGCGTGGTGCGCGGCGTGCTGGTCGGGCTGATCGTGGCCGCGGTGTCGTTGTTGTTCGGCCAGTTGTCGGTGCACAGTTACCCGGTGATGGCCAGCGTCATCGTGCTGACCGCCGTGCTGTTTTCACTGGGCGGGTTCCTGAACGGCGTGTTCGCCCGGACTTTCGACGATGTTTCCATCGTCCCCAACTTCATCCTCACGCCGCTGACCTACCTCGGCGGGATTTTCTACTCCATTAAACTGCTGCCGGAATTCTGGCAGGTTGTCTCCCACATCAACCCCATCCTGTATATGATCAACGCCTTCCGCTACGGGTTTTTAGGCATCACCGACATCCGCCTCGGCGTCTCTTACGCCCTCATCACGCTGTTCACCGTCGGGCTGTTTGCCGTCAACCTGAAGTTGCTGAATAAAGGCCACGGGATTCGCGAATAAGCCGGCGGCGCTATGCGTCGATTCCATAGACCGCCAACAGTCGCCGCATGCGCGCGCAGGCCAGCGGCGGGTCGAGCAAAGCCCCGGCGCGGTCGGCCGACAAAAAGACCTCGGTGAAATACGGCAACGGGCGCAGCGCCTGGGCGCCGCCTAACATGATGAAGTGGCGCTGAAATCCGTTCAGCCACGCCAAAAACACGACGCCGGTTTTGTAATGGCAGGTGGGCGAGCGGAAAATCACCCGCGCCAGGTCGGCCGTGGGCGCCATCAGTTCATCGTAGCGCGCGGTCCGGCCGGCGCCCAACGCCTCCAGCGCGGCGCCGGCGATGGGCGCAATCGGGTCGAAGATGCCCAGCAGCGCATGCGAATGGCCGCGCGCATCGCCTTTGATGAGTTCCGGGTAGTTGAAGTCGTCGCCGGTATACATCTTCACGCCGTCCGGCAGCCGCCGGCGCATGGCGATTTCCCGGCCGGCATCCAGCAGCGACACCTTGACACCGTCCACCTTGACGCGGTTGTCGGCGATGATTTGCAGCAGCGTGTCGGCGGCGGCGTCGAGGTCGCCGCTGCCCCAGTAGCGGGCCAGGGCCGGGTCGAACATGCCGCCCAGCCAATGCACGATTACCGGCCGGTCGGCCTCCGCCAGCACGCGGCGATAGACGCTCTGGTAGGCGTCCGCGTTCGCGGCGATGCGCGCCAGTTCGCGGCTGGCCATGACGATGACCCGCCCGCCCGCGGCCTGCACCTCGCGCAGTTGCATGTGGTAGGCGCGCGCGATGGAGTCGAGGCCGCGCGCTTCCCCCGGGGCCAGGTGGTCGGTGCCCACGCCGCAGAAAATGCGCGGGCGCTGCTGCGCGGTCACCGCATCCAGCGAGCGGCGTATCAATTCGCGCGCCGCCGGCCACGGCAGCCCCATGCCGCGCTGCGCGGTGTCCATCGCCTCGGCAATCATCAGCCCGCAATCCAGCAGGTGGCGGCGAAACGCCAGGGTCGCCTCCCAGTCGATGGCCGGCCGGTCAATTTCGTTCGCCGACAGCGGGTCGGCAACCACATGCGCGGCGGCCAACGCAGCGCGGTTGAAGCGGTGCGGCGGCAACGACGGCGGGGCCGCCACCGGTTGCGCCCTGAGCGGGTATTCGGTGATGTTGCCCGCGCGGTCGGGCAAGCGGATGCAAAGCGGCGGCATGCGCGATTACAAGCGCGCCACCGACAGCGCGCCGTCCGCGTGGATGACCGAGCCGGTGGCGAAGGCAAAATCGGCGCCGGCCAGTTGCGCGACAATGCGCGCCACATCCTCGGGCTCGCCCCACCGCCCGGCCGGCACCCGCCCGGCCGCGATGCGGGCGGCATGCGTGTCGGCCGCCGCTTCGGTCATGGCGGTGCGAATGATGCCGGGGCGCACCTCGAAAACCGCGATGGCGTCCCCGGCCAGGCGCAGGGCGAGGGCTTTGGCCCACATCGACAGGCCGGATTTGGACACGCAGTAGTCGGCGCGCTCCGGGGAGGCCATCGTGGCGCTGACCGAAGTGATGAAAATCTGGCAGCGCGGGGCGGGCCGGCCGGGCGGTTCGTCGTGGCGCGGCGGGTGCGCGCGCATCCATCTGGCCGTGGCCTGGCTGAAAAATATCGTCCCGCGCAGGTTGACGCGCATCAGGGAGTCGAAATTCTCGGCGCTTAAGTCGAGCAAATCGCCGCGCGCCCGCGCGCCAACCCCGGCGTTGTGAACCACGCAGTCGATGCGGCCAAAGCGGCCGGCGATGCGCTCGACCATCCGGCGGTGCGAATCGAGGTCGGCCAGGTCGAACGCAAACGGGCGAATCCCCGCCGCCCCCGCCGCCGGGTCAATGTCGCAGGCGGCCACCGCAAACCCGCGCGCCGCCAGCGCCCCGGCGATGGCGCAGCCGATGCCGCGCGCGGCGCCGGTGACGATGGCGACCGGGCCGGTCACGGTTATTTTCCCTTGAACCGGGGCGCGCGCTTGCCGGCGAAAGCGGCGACCCCTTCGCGCACATCCGCGGTGGCGGCGATGGCCGCACCGGCCAGGGCCTCGGTCGCGCTGGCCGCCGATTCGCCTTCGGCCACGGCCAACATCAACTTGGCGGTCTGCACCGCAACCGGGCCGCGGGCGAGGATGTCGCGGGCCAATGCCTCGGCGGCTTTCAGGCCGCCGCCGCCGGGCGCCACGCGGTCAACCAGGCCGCGCTCGAGGGCGTCTCGGGCGCCGAATGATTCTCCGGCCAGGGCCATGCGCCGCACCGCCTGCGCGCCGAAACGCCGCACCAGCCGCTGCGTCCCCGACCAGCCCGGCACCATGCCTAACGCAGTTTCCGGGAGACTCAACCGCGCCTGTTCTTCCATCACCCGAAAGTCGCACGCTGCGGCCAATTCCAGCCCGCCGCCCATCGCGTGCCCGTTGATGGCGGCGATGGCCGCCGGGCGCAACCGGGCGAGGCGGTCGAAGATGCGGTGGCCGTGTCGAATCCAGCGGTGGGCAAAATCGTCCGGCGCCAACTTCGACCACGCCGCGATGTCTCCGCCCGAACAAAAACACTTGCCCTCGCCGGTGACGATGACCACCCCGGCGTCGGATTCCTCGACTTGGCGCAGCGCCGCATCCAGCCCGTCCAGCATGCCGCGGTCGAGGGCGTTCAGGGTGGCCGGGCGGCACAGGCGAATGACCGCCAGCGCCCCGCCGCACTGGACGCGCACCTCACCCATCGCGGCCTTCCAGTCGCAGGCCCATCGACTCGGGCAGGAACAACTGGCGCGCCATGGTCCTCAAGTCGCCGGCCACCTCGACCGCAAAGGGAATGTGGGCAAGAATGTCGCGCTGCAGGTCGATTCCGGGGGCGATTTCGGTGACCTTAAGGCCGTTCGGGGTTAATTGCATCACGCATCTTTCGGTTATGTAAGTGACCCGCTGGCCGCGGGCGACGGCGCGGCGCCCGGAAAACGAAACCTGGTCAACCGCCTCGACCAATTTGGCGGCTTTGCCTTCGCGCTCGATGCTTAATCGGCCGTTGTCGATGACCATGCTGGCGCCGACATTGAACAAGCCGGAAAAAACGATGCGGCGCGCGCGCACGGTGATATCGACGAAGCCGCCGGCGCCGGCCGTCACATGCGGGCGCGCGCGCAACTTCGAGACATTGACCGAGCCGCTGCGGTCGATTTGCAGAAACGACAGCAGCGAGGCGTCGAATCCGCCGCCCTGAAAATAACAGAACTGCTGCGGGGAAGGGACGAACGCCTCGGCGTTGGAGGCGCAGCCAAACTTGAAACCCAGCAGCGGGATGCCGCCCACCGCGCCCTGTTCGATGACCCAGGTCACGGCGCCGTGCAGGCCCTCTTCGAGCAGGATGCGCGGCACATTGGCGGACACCCCGAAGCCGATGTTGACCGCGGTCCCGGCTCGCAACTCCATGGCCACGCGCCGCGCAATCACCTTGGGCAGGCCGAATTCAACTCGCGAGAAATCGTCCAGCGGCCGGCGGATTTCCCCGGAAATCGCCGCATCGTAGCCGGTCTGGGTGGTCTGCATCTGTTGCGGCGCCACCACGATGTGGTCGACCAGGATGCCGGGGATGTGCACCTGACAGGGTGGCCGGCCGGATGCAACCGCGCGCTTCACCTGGGCGATGACGGTGCCGCCGTTGTTGCGCGCCGCCAGCGCCTGCTCCAGCGCGCCCAAATACGCGCCTTCGTGCTCATAACTTAAGTTGCCGCGCTCGTCGGCGCTGGTGGCGCGGATAATCGCGACATCCGGCACGATTGCCGGGAAATACAGCCACTCGCGGCCGTCGAATTCCACGCGGCGCACGATGGGCTTTTCAGCCGCGGAAGGGTTCATCGCGCACCCCTCACGCGCCGGGTCGACGAAGGTGTCGACGCCGACCCGGGTAAGCACGCCGGGGCGTTTGGCCGCCGCCTCGCGGTGCATGTCAAACAGCACGCCGGACGGCACATTGTAGGCGGCCACGCGGTCGTTCTCGATCATTTCCCAGATGCGCGGCGCCGGCGCCGAGGACGGCGCCGACGGGTAGGAGCCGCAAATGGTGGTTGCCAGCAGGCCGGGGTGCGCCAAATGGTCGATGCCCTTGATGCCGCTGCTGTCGCCGGCGGCAATCGGGTGCAGGGTGGTCAAGTTGGCCGGCGATGCCTCGGCGCGAAAGCGCGCGCCAATCGCCTCCAGCACCGCATCCGGGCAGCCCAGGCCGCTGGACGAGGACACCGTGACCACCGCGTTGTCGCTGATCAAGCGCGCGGCTTCCGGTGCGGAAATCAACCTGGCGGTCATGTGGCGGTCACGGCGCCGGGCGCGCCTGCGCGCAGGTTTGCCGAACCGCCAGCGCCACGGGGGTTCTAATGGTGCCGGTGAACCTGCCGCCGCCGATGTTTTGCAGCAGGGTTTCCACCGCTTTTTCCCCGATGGCCGCTGAGTCGACCGACACCGTGGTCAGTTCGGGGGTGGTCATCCGGCCGTGCGCGACATCGTCGAATCCAACCATGGCGAAGTGCTCCCCGGCGGTCATGCCGCGCCTCCACAATTCCTGGACGCCGCCGATGGCCACGATGTCGTTGAAGCACAGCGCCGCACTCGGCCGCGCCAACGCGCAGTCGAGGGCGCGGCCAAGCGCGCGGGCGCCGCCTTCGCGAGTCACCGGGCCGGTGAAAATCAGGTTTTTGCCGGTTGGCAGGCCGGCGCGCTTAAGCGCGTTTTTCCAGCCCGCGAGTCGCGCCTGATAGGCCGGTTCGCCGCGCACTCCGCCGACCAGCGCGATGCGGCGGTGTCCCAGGGAAATCAAATGATGGACGGCGAGTTCGGCGCCCGCTTTGTTTTGCGGCACGATGGTCGGCAGGCCGGCGCCGGGAATTTCGCGCATCACCAGGATGACCGGCACCCCCCAACCCATGACCGTCGACAAGTCGTCGGCGGTCGTGCCGCGCGCGGCCGAGATGATCAGCCCGGCCACCCCGCGCTCCACCATGGAGCGCATGGCGCTGCGCTGGCGCTCGACGTCCTCGGTGACATTGGCGATAAACGGCGTCACATCGGCGCGGCGGCACGCCCGTTCGATGCCGACCGCCATCTCGGCAAAAAACGGGTTGCCCAAATCGTTGATGACCATGCCGATGATGTCGGTCGATGCGCCGCGCAAACGGGCGGCCGAGCGGTTGCGGACATAGCCGAGTTGGTCCGCCGCCTGGTGCACGCGCCACCGCGTTTCCTTGCGCAGCAGTTCACTGTTTTTCAGGGCCAACGACACGGTGGATTTTGACACCCGCGCCAGGCGCGCGACATCGATGACCGTGGCCCGCTTTTTTGCCGTATTGACCGCCACCGCCGAATCTCGCCCCTTAAATGACCAACGCGGCGAGGAAGGTGGTCAGGCCGGGCGCTAAAATGGCCGCTATCAATACCGTCAAAGTGACCAGAAAAATTCGCATGGTGTCGCCGAGGGCGTCGTGCATTTCAATGCCGCCGATGGCCGAGGCGAGCAACAGGCACAGGCCGTAAGGCGGCGTTATCAGGCCCAGCGACAGCGCAATGCAGGCGACGATGCCGTAGTGCACCGGGTCGATTCCGGCGGCCAGTACCGCCGGCATGAACAGCGGGCCGATGATCACCGCGATAACCAGCGCGTCGAGAATCATCCCCAGAATTAAACACACCAGGGCGATTGAAAACAACAAAGTCGTGGCGTTTGGCGCAAGCGACGCCGCCTCGGTCAGCGCCCCGGGCACGCCGTAATACGCGAGAAGCCAGCCAAAAAGCGCCGCCGACCCCAAGCAGAACAGCGACAACGCGACCAGTTTGGAACTGCTGACCAACTCCGTTAGCAGCATGCGAAACGACAATTTCCGGTAAACAACGGCGCCCAACAGCAGCGCATATGCAACCGCGATAATCGACGCTTCGGTGGGGGTGGCAATGCCGAAAGTCACGCCGCCGAGGATAATCAGCGGCATCAGCATCGCCGGAGACGCCGAGTAGAGCGCGCTTTTCCGGGCGCCGAAATCCGCTTTGGGCCGGGGTTGCATGCCGTCCCGCCGGGATTTCCACGACACATATCCCATTTGCGACACCCCGATCAGGATTCCCGGGAGGATGCCGCCGGCGAACAATCGCGCCACCGAGACATTGGTCACGGCGCCCCACACCACCAGGATGATGCTCGGCGGAATGATGACGCCCATCACCGATGAGGAAGCGGTGACCGAAACCGCAAACGATGCGCGGAATCCCTTTTGCTTCATGGCCGGAATGAGAACCGAGCCGACCCCCGCGGTGTCGGCGGTCGAGGACCCGGAAACGCCGGCGAACAGCATGCTCACCATCACATTGACATGCGCCAGACCGCCGCGCAGGTGGCCCACGCAGGCATCCGCAAAGCGGATGAGCCGGTCGGTGACTCCGCATGCGTTCATGAGGTTTCCGGCCAGCAGAAAAAACGGCACCGCCAACAACACGAAACTGTCGAGCCCTTTGTAGATTCGCTGCGCCAGCAGAATTTCATTGAAACGCGGCTCCATGAGCAACGGCGGGAGCGTGGATAATATCAGGGAAAACGCAATCGGCACCCCCATGACGATGCACGCCATCAACATCAGCAGCATCCACGCAACCGGCTCCGGAATCATGGATGCCTCGCCGGATTGCGCGGGTGGTGCCGGCCGCCCGGTTCTCCTTCCCCGCGGGCCGGCTGACTGGAGGGAGGCCGCGGGGTTTTTGTCAGCACAGCGACCGACCCGCAAACGATCAGCACGCCGCCGCACAACAACGCGAGATAAACCCAGACGGCCGGCAGACCCGTGACCAGCGACACGCGCCCGGTTCCCTTTTGCGACAAGGCGAACGCGGAAACGGTGAGATAGACGCCGCTGACCAGAATCAGAAAATACACTAAACGATGCAACCAGGGCCCGGTTTTTCGCAGCAGGATTGAAAGTTGAAAATGCGACTGTTCGACGACCCCCACTCCGGCGCCGAGCAACACCAGCCACAGCAGGAGTCCCCGCGCAATTTCCTCGGTCCACAACAGCGAGGGAATCGCCGGGATATACCGCGCCAGCACCTGGTAAAAAACCAGCAACGACAGCGCCGACAGCAATCCCGCCAGAACCCACTCGACCATCCGCCGCAACCGCCCGATGAGGGGCGTTCGCTGTGTTGGTGCCGCGGTCATTTTATTGAAATCGGCGAACCGGGGATGCGGTTGTCGTGCGCCGCCTCCGGTATAACCGCGCCTTGCGTTGCGCCGGCAAAGCGCAGACGGGCGGTTACCGGGTGGAGGCGATTTGCTCGACAATTTGGCGCAGGCCCTGCTTTTCAATCACCGGCTTGAGGGCTTCGTCAACCAGCGAGCGCATTTTGTTTTTGTCGATGTTGACCAGCGTCACGCCGTGCGAGTCGGCCAGTTGCGCGCGCGATTCGGCGTCCAGTTTGTGTTCGAGGTTGTGCTGGAATTCCGCGGCCTCGGCGCCCGCCTCGAGCACCGCGGAGCGCTGCGCCGGGGTCAGCGAATCGAAGGTTTTCTTTGAGAAAATCAGCGGGCGCGTGACGATTTCGTGCTCGGTCAGCGCATAGGTTTTAGCCTGCTCATAAAATTTCATGCGCAGCACCCACTCGGGCTCGTTTTCAAGGCCGTCGATGACATCGAGTTGGAGGGCGTTGTAGATTTCGCCGTATGAAATCACCGTCGGCAGGATGCCGAGCGCGCTCCAGGCCTTAATCTGCACCTCGCTCGGGTGCAGGCGGATGCGCAGATACTTCAGGTCATCCAGCGAAGCGACGGGCTTCCTGCTCACCAGATTGCGGACCGAGCCGCCGAAATAACCGAGAATCATAACCCCCGCTTTATCGGCCGCCTGGTCGGACAGTTGCCTGGCGACGGGGCCCGAGGTCACCGCCTTCCAATGGTCAAAATCCCGGAACACGAAAGGCACCACCAGCGCCTGAATCTGCGGCACGAATTCGGCCATGTTGCCGGGGGTCATCGGGAAAAGGTCCATTTGCCCGTCCTGGATGAGTTCAAAGGCGTCACTGTTGCCGCCCAGTTGCCCGTCGGGGAAAATCCTGACGGTCAACTCGCCGTTACTCAGCGCCGACACGCGTTCGGCGAATTTCGAAAGCCCCTGCCCCTGGGCCGTGGTGACCGGGCCGACCAGTCCGGCCACCAGTTCTTTGGCCAGCGCCAGCGGCGGCACAGCCAACAGCGAAACGGCTAACACAGCGCCTAAAAAACGGTTCTTTCTGTTTTGCACGGTTCTATTCCTCCGAGTCGATGATTGGAATGTTCCAAAAAATTAACACGCTGTTGGGCTTTTGTCAATAGCCGCCCTGAAAACTCAGCGGAATAGAAACTAACTTATTGATCAATAAAGGATATTACAGCCAACCCGAGCCGGGCACGCGACTCCATCGACGGCAGCGCCGCACGCCACGGATGCGGCCGGGGCTTTCCCCGAGGGGTCAGGCGTCCGGCGCACGGTAAGTGGCGATTTCGATGAGGTTCATGTCCGGGTCGCGGGTGTAGACCGACTCCATGGCGCCGGCCGCGCCGGTGCGCGCCACCGGGCCCAACTCAATGCGCACGCCTTTTTGTTCCAGGCTGCCGATGATGTCCTCGATGGAGCAATCGGCGATGAAGCAGAGGTCAGCGCTGCCCGGGGCCGGCGATTGCGCGTGCGGGGTGAATTCTTCCCCCTTCAAGTGGAGGTTGATTTTCTGTGCGCCGAATCTCAGCGCCACGCGCCCCCCGCCAAACACCTCCTTGCGCATGCCGAGCGCGCGGGTGTAGAAATCGACGGTTTGTTCAAGGTTTTCGACGGTCAGGACGAGATGGTCGAGGTGGCTGATTTGCATGTGCGGTGCTCGTTATGCGGTTAACTTTCGGTCCGGATTGGAATCGCCCCGCAAAAAACCGGCTCATGCGCGGCGGCATGGCAACGGGGGAAGTTACGAAGGCCGCTCTTGCCCGCCCTTCGGGCGCTTCATCGCTTCGCCTGAGGAGTTAAGGTAACGGGGCGTTGGAAAACTTCCCAAAGCCATACTCGGTGACGGCAACCCCGGACTTGCTGATCGAGCCTTCACGATAAGAGATTCTGCCGTAGCGTTGTTGAATTACCATATCGATTTCCGGCCCCACCAAAGGCAGCTGCCAGGCCCCCATTTCCGCGAATTCCACTTGGATCTCCCGGGAGCCAATCTTCGCATAGATCGTATGCTGCTTGTGTGAAGAAAGTTCGCCATCGGCAACCGCAATGGCGCCGTCAGGTTGAATCATCTTAAAATAGTCGTATTTTTTATACCCAAACACCGCGTCCGCGGACCAAAGCGCGCACTCTCCACCGTCAAGAATCCCGTGAAGGAACCGATAGCCCGTGTAGCGGGGCGCTTGACGCCATTCAACGTGTTTACAATAACCGCAAGCGGGAAAAATTTCGCCCTTATACTCCAGCGTCCCTTTGAGATCGGGAAGGTGCAGTACTTCATCATTGGCATCTTCATCAAACGTGTCCTTCCATGCCAGCACATGAATCGGGCGCACGCGAGCGGTAAAACTTTTTCCGCCGCTTTTGTCGCGGCATATAACTATGATCTCCCCGTCTTCATCGCGAATTTCCATGATATCCGAACAAATGTTCAGACAATCGCCGCCCATTTGAGTCCACACCTGGTCGCTTTTGTTGATCTCGCGGATTCCGTTGTCGTATACCCACGCCGCATGTACGCATATATTTGACCGATATACCAGACGCACCGAAAACGCCATATCATTGGCGAAGAAATGGTACTGAAGACTGTCGTTCTCGACAAAACGAAAGGCGGGGCGTTGGCCGCAGTTTTGCATGGATATTCCCCGGATATGAGTACTGATCGGGATGATGCCGTTGACAAAAGATCCGTCAATTAATATCGCGGAAGTGACAAGCCACTGCGTGACCGCCGGCGCCGCTTTTCAATTCAGGCGCCTCAACCCGGCACCGTTCTTGAGCGAGATGACACCGGGAATGGAATCTGCACCCCGATGGCGGATTGGAAGGACTCGGCACATCCCCGTTTAATACGATCTGCGCCCGGTTCTTCCGTTTTGGGTCGGGCAACGGCACCGCTGAAAGCAGCGCTTTGGTGTAAGGGTGCCGCGGATTGCGCATAACATCCTCTTTGGCGCCAATTTCGGCGATGCTCCCCAGGTACATTACCGCAATACGGTCAGCGATGAGTTCGACCACGGCAAGGTCATGGGAGATGAACAAATATGACAGTCCGAGGTCATCCTGGAGGTCCATCATCAGGTTGATGATCTGCGCCTGAATCGATATGTCAAGCGCTGACACCGGTTCATCACAGACAATCAAGTCGGGTTCCACTGCGAGCGCACGAGCGATGGCAACCCGCTGACGTTGCCCCCCGGAAAACTGATGCGGATACCCGGTCATTTGCTCCGGTCGCAGGCCGACTTTCGCGAATAATGTCGCAACGCGGTCGGTCAATTCCCGGCCGCCGGCGATACCGTGAGTGACCAGCGGCTCAGCCACGATGGAGCCGACGGTCATGCGCGGATTCAAGGATGAGTAGGGATCCTGAAACACCATCTGCATCTTGCGGCGAAGCGGCCTTAATGCGTGTTCACTCAGGGTTGTTACATCCCTTCCTCCAATCTCAACAGAGCCGGCTGTCGGCAACAGCAGCCGGAGAACGGTTTTCCCCACCGTGGACTTGCCGCAGCCGCTCTCCCCAACGAAACCGAGTGTCTCACCTACGGGAAGGTCAAAGGATACACCGTCAACCGCGTGAACATAGCCGGTGATTCTGGAAAATACGCCGCCACGAATTGGGAAGTGCTTCTTCAGGCCGTGCACGCGCAACACCAGCGGTTTTTCCCCGCGTTCCCCGACTCCCCGGCTATATTCACGCACCACGGTCATTGTTGATTCTCCTCCATTGCCCGCGGATGCCAACAGGCCGCGATGTGATCGATGCCAACGCTTTCATACGACGGGAATTGCTCTCGACAAATCCCGTCCGAGTGTTCACACCTGGGGAAAAACGGGCATCCGGAAGGCAAATCTCCCAATGCCGGAACCATGCCCGGAATCTCCTTTAGCCGTTCTTGCCCGCAGGAATTTGCTGCCCCCAGTTGCGGCAATGAATTTAGCAAGCCGCGCGAATATGGGTGCGCCGGATGCTGAAAGAATTCTTGAACCGGCGCTTCTTCGACTTTGCGCCCGGCGTACATAACGACAACCCGATCCGCATTTTCGGCGACCAGCCCCATGTCATGAGTAATAAGCACTATCGCCGTACCAAATTTTTGCTGCATCTCGGCCAACAGCCCGGTGATTTGCGCCTGAATCGTGACATCGAGTGCCGTGGTCGGTTCGTCGGCGAGAATGACCGCCGGTTTACACGCCAACGCCATGGCGAGCATTACCCGTTGACGCATGCCGCCCGACAGTTGGTGAGGGTAACCGTCAAGCACCTGCGGCACGTCGGGAATACGGACAATTTCGAGAAGTTCCGCGGCCCGGGCCCAAGCCGCCGCGCGTGACCACCCCATGTGCAGCATCATTACTTCGGCGATTTGGAAACCGATGGTGCGCAGCGGATTGAGGGAGCTCATGGGCTCCTGAAAGATCATCGCAATATCGTTACCCCGGATACGGCGCAGTTCACTTTCCGGCAAGCCGAGAAGATTTTGGCCGTTGAAATATATTTCGCCGGCTACGGAACGGGCGACCGGCGGTAACAACCGCAATATCGACAAAGCCGATATGCTCTTTCCGCATCCGGACTCGCCCACCAGACACACGGTCTCGCCCGGACAAACAGAGAATGACAAGTTCTTTACGACGTCGAATCGGCCATCAATTTGCACGCACAGGCCCCGGATTTTGAGTGCCGCGGCCGTCATGTCTTTTGCGCCGCCTTCTTTTGATTAGGATCCAGAAAATTCCGCAACCCTTCCCCCAGAAGATTGGCTCCAAGTACCGCGACAAAGATGGCCACTGATGGCGCTATCACGAACCAGGGCGCCAGTTCGAGATACTGAAAGCTCGTCTGAACCATCGAGCCCCAGGTGGATGTTGGCGGCTGAGCCCCGAGGCCGATAAAGCTGAGACTCGATTCGAGGATGATGGCAAAACCCACGCCGAGGGCCGCTTGTACAATGATCGGAGATATGACGTTGGGCAAAATATGGCGAAACAGCACGGCCCGCGATGACACGCCCACGGAACGCGCCGCCAGTATGTAATCGTTGTTCTTAATCGACAACACTTGCCCCCGGATCAACCGGGCATAAGTCGGTACGGCGACAATGGCTATGGCAATTGTTGCATTAACCAAGCCGGGACCGAGAACCGCTGAAATAGTCAAAGCCAAAACAAGCGGCGGAAGCGCGATAATGCTGTCAAATACGCGCATCACCAGTTCATCTGTCATCCCCCCCGCATAGCCCGCCACAAGACCAACGGGAACGCCAACGAGAACCGACAGAATCACCGCCGATATCCCGGCCGACAACGAAAGTTGAGCGCCGTACAGCAGTCGACTCAATATGTCTCGTCCGAGGTCGTCGGTGCCCAGAAGATGCTCGGTGCTCGGCGGGCTCAGAAGATGGCGGTAATTGATGGCATCCGGCGGGTAGGGAGAAAGCACCGGAGCAAGCAGCGCAACAAGCAACAGCAACCCGACAATCAAGGCGCCGGCCATTCCCAGCGGCTCCGCAGCCAGCCACCGCCGCACGCGCTTAGATCGCGTCGGAAACATCCGTTGGGCTCGCATTTTGGGGCGTATTGGCATTGTCGCGTTTATGGTCTTTTGAGATGCGCTACATTCTCGATGAACGGGGGTCAAGGACGCCGTAAACAATATCGACCAGCAGTGTTGCCAGTACAACCGCCGCAGCGATCAACAAAACCAGCGCCTGAACTATCGGATAATCCCGCCCGAGGATGGAATCCACCAGCAAGCGACCAATGCCGGGCACGGCGAACACGGTTTCCGTAACCACGGCGCCACTGAGAATCACCCCCAACTGCAATCCCAGGATAGTCACGATGGGCAGCAAAGCGTTTTTCATCGCGTGCTGGACGACGACGCGAGTTTCAGACAAACCCTTGGCGTAGGCTGTTCGTATATAAGGGTGTTGAAGGACATCACTAAAACTGGCTCTGGCCTGGCGGATGAGAATGGCGGTCAAGCTCAGGGCCAGGGTAATCGCCGGCATGATCGTGTGCCTGATGCTGTCAGTCAAATCGTCGGTCGGGGAAACAAACCCCGATGGAGGCAGCAAACCCAACTGAAGGGACACAAAATAGATTAACAGGCCGCCCACCAGGAAGTAGGGCATGGAAGCGCCGATGAAAGTGCCGAAGGCACCAATCCGGTCCCAAATGGAGTTTGGTCGTGCGGCGCTAATCGCTCCCAGCGGGATGGCCACCAACGAGGAGAAAAAGAGGGCGGCAAGGCCGATTTGGAAGGTCGGCATGAGGCGGGGAAGGATAATTTCAATGACCGGTTGGTGGCTGCGGAAAGAAAGGCCAAAATCCCCCGCCAGAATCTGACGCACCCAGACGTAATACTGCACATATACCGGTTTGTCGAGCCCGTACTGTCTGCGCAACTCGGCAATCATTTCTTCGCTGACATCAACCTGAGCCTGGCTGACAATCAAGTCTATGATGTCCCCCGGCAAGAGGCGCATGAGGAAGAATACGATCAGGGAAACCATAACCAATACCGGTATGGCGGCTGCGGTGCGGCGGACAGCAAACGCAAACATTCTTCGTGCCCCCTTTAGTCGCCGGCCATTTAAGGCCGCATAACTTATGGAGTGTTACCGAAAAGCCGGCATCCACGGGGACATCGGACTACGCCGATATCCCCGCCACAATGCCCGCTTTTTTTATCGCAAAAATCAGCCCAGCGATATGTGTTTGTACTCGATGATTGCATCTGCAGCGTGGTGAAAACCCTTTACTCTCGGACTGAGCCCTTTGAAGTCAGAACTATAATGCCAGGGCACATAGATCGCATCTTCATTCATCAGATCGGTGATGCGGCGGAACAGCGCGCGGCGCTTATCCCGGTCAGTTTCAGCCCGCTGTTTACGAAACAGATCGTCCATTTTCGGGTTGTTGTAGCCGTGACGTTTGGCATAAGACCCGTCGGAACCCAGCAGCACCGACAAGTACTGGTCCGGGTCCGGCCGATAGCCCCACCATCCGTGCATGTCCATCGGCAATTCCCCGCTTCGCAACTTCGCCCGGTGGCTTGCATAGTCCAACTGCTCAAGATTAATCTTGACGCCAACATCCGCAGCCATTGCCTGCACCAATTGCGCGGCGCGCTGCTTAACGGGCTCCGGACGCAGATAAGCGGTAATCTCTGCTGAGCCCAGGCCCGATTCGTCAAGCAGTTTCCCGGCCATATCCTTGTTGTATGTGAACGGTTTGTAAGCGGATTCATGAAAAGGGTGGCTTGGCAGAATGCCACTGTAGCCGACAGCGCCGGTTCCGAAATAAGCGACATGGTGGAGAGCCTCCCTGTCAATCGCCCATTGAAATGCCTGACGGAATCGGGCATTGCTGCCGGGAAATTTTTCCTTGGCGTTAAAGCCGATGTATTCCCACCTGAAACCAACACGCTCTGATACGACAATATCGGGTTGCGTGCGTAACGCGGCGATATTCTGCAGCGGCAAGCCCTCGGAGAGATCGACACCACCCGTCTGCAACTCTATCAGACGCGTACTACCGGTGGGAATGGGCCGCAATATCAAACGATCAACATAGGGCTTCCCCGCATCCCAATAGTTTCCGTTGCGCTCAAGCACGGTTTCCGTATCCTGCGAGTAACCGGCAAACTTAAAGGGGCCGGTGCCAACCGGGTTCAGATTGGCCCTCTCTTTTCCGTACTTTTCAAATGCGGCGGGCGACCCTATGCAACCGGACACGTCCGTGAAAGGAAACAGGAAAGCGGCAAAAGGATACTTGAGCGTCATCTTCACGGTCAGCCTGTCCACGGCCTCAATTCGGTCCAGGGCCTTGATCTCACCGCTCCGGATAGAACCGGTTTCGGGATTTCGGATACGATTGATGTTATAGACCACGGCATCCGCATCGAAATCCGTCCCGTCGTGGAATTTTACGCCGGAGCGCAAATGAAGAAGATAAGTTTTGTTGTCCGGCTGCTCCCAGCGATCGACAAGCATGGGTGAAAGATTACCCTTGTTGTCGATCCCGAACAACGTGTCGTGTATCGACTGCGCCGCGCCGCGGCCCTGCAGGTTGCCGGTCAAGTGCGGGTCAAAACTAATCGGATCCGCGGTCAAGGCCACCTTAAGAGTGCCGCCCCGCCCGGCGGCGAAAGCGGGCGCTGAAAGCGATGGAATAACGATGCCCCCGACTCCCGCCACTCCAGCCTTAACGAATTGTCTGCGAGAAAGCAAACTCGGGCATTGTGTTGACTCCTTCTCCGCGGACCTGGATATGAACTTCTTTTCATGTGTCGCTTTGCTGTTTACCATTGTGCTCTCCTATGACTAAAGGGTTAATAAATCAACGAAGACTTCAGGTTGCTCTTTTGCGGCAATTCATTTGCTTGATTTTGAAATGCGGAATCACTTCATCGCAGAAAAGCCGCAGGGACTTGACGGTAAACTCGTGAGGCATGCCGAAACATGCGCCGTACAGGTAGTGATCAACGCCCGCTTTCTCATATGCCTCGAGCTTTTCGACGACCCGGTCGGGCGTGCCGAATATCATGTTCCGGTGCAGCGCGTCGGAGGCGTAATCGTTTTTGTTTTCGATTACACGATAATCGACCGGTTCAGGAAAACCGTTCCGAACGGTGCCAATATTGCGGAAAACGTTCTCGAAGTAACGACCAAAATTGACGGTTGCGCGCACCGGAATTTCCCAGTCATCGGGATTCTCATAGACACAGGCGCGGCGCAGCATCATATGCTCGGGGCGAGGCATATGCGGGTTGTTCCGCGCAGATTCATCGAGGCGCTCACACAACGTAACAACTTCCCCATACGGGCGCTGGAGCGGCGTGGACATAATGTGGCAATGATTTTTCACCGCGAAATCAAATGTATGCGGGTCACGCGCCGCAACCCACATGCGCGGATGCGGAGACTGCAACGGTTTGGGCACCGAAGTGGCGGCGGGGAAAGACCACAGTTCACCGTTATGGGCATAGTCCCCCTTCCACAGTTCCTTCAATACCGGAATCAACTCGCGGAGATACTTGCCGCCCTCACCCTGGTTCATGCCGCCGGCCATGCGGTCAAATTCATACTGATACGACCCGCGGCCGAAACCAAGTTCCAGCCGGCCCTCAAGAAGCAGGTCGGTCATCGCAATTTCACCGGCAAGTCGAATCGGATGCCAATACGGCGCAGAGAGAACCGCTGTACCCAGGCGGATGCGTTCGGTGTGCTGCCCCCAGTAGGCAAGCAATAGAAGCGGATTGGGCGCAATGGTCACCTCAAGGGTGTGATGCTCGGCAGTCCAGGCAATATCGAATCCGCCGCGGTCCGCGATCTGCACCAGTTCGAGGCGCTGTCGAAGCACAGTGCTCATATCCTCATTTGGACCGAAGCGGTCGAGATTGATGAGAATCGAAAATTTCAACCCTCTACTCCCGGCGTTCGGCGCGTTTGTGCTTGCATCTTTTGGTTCATGTCATTTCCGACGGGGTTGGTCGGCGGGCTGAAAGAGCATTTGTCGCGAAGCCGCCCGTGGCACAAAATTCGCCGCTCATCGCCAATCGCCCGATACGGGCCGGCACAAGCGGGAGATTCATCGAAACGGAAGCGAACGGGTCGGCCATCATCCCGCGCACCCGGCCTTTGGGCTCAATGGCCGCAACCGCCGAGGCACCGGCGACAAAACCGCCGGACACCCGCCGCAGTGACGCCGTTTCCGCATTTGATTCGCGCTTTTTTCGATTTTTCACTGCACACCTCAACCATCGCCTGACAACACATCCCGGTTTTTCTCGAAATGGCCCATCATATCGACAACAAACGGGAAAACAATCCACAAGTAACAGGAATTTTCGGGCCGATTTTCCTGTGCTATGCCGGAAAAATCGCTTACTTGCCCGTATCAACGGAATTTAAGAGGTCGTACAATCGAAAGGCAATTTGCAGATCAAAACGAGTGGTTGCGCAGGTTGCGCTGATCCCGAAACGCTCATGCAGTTTTCCCAGCCGGTAGCGCAGAGTTGACACATGAACACCAAGTTCTTTGGCGCAAGGTTGAAACCGCCCCTCACAATTGACAAAAGCGCGCAGGGTGTCGAGGTTTTGACGCCCGTGCTTCGGATCAGCGCGCTCAATGCGGTGAATCGTGTGATCAAGAAATTCTTCCACCACAGCATTATCCGCCATGGACAACAACAACGGCAGTGATCCGAAACACTGCGTCGAAACAAGGCCGGTGATTCCCAGGGAGCGCGCCAGGGTGAGGATGCGCTTGCAACGCCGGTGCAGCTGGCCGAATTCACCGATCTCTTCACAAGGATCGCTGAGTATCATAACCCAGTTGTTGGAGGTGTTTAACTCTATTGTTGCCTGCAGTCGCCGCATGCGGACGGAAAACTCAGCGTTGCCCCGATCACAAGCGGGCAGAAGCGAAACCATTGTATCGCTTTGCTCCACCGTCACATACCCGTCAAACAACTCCTTCACCAGGCGCGCGGTGAGTTGCAGCAAACGCCCCGGCGCCGTAAGCGCGGCGCTTTTTCGCCTCTTTGTCGCACCGGCCATAATCAATATCTGCAGCGGCTGATTCAGCATGATGCCAGCAGCCGAAGCGCGGTCCATAAAATCGCCGCGGTTCTCCCATTCGCCGGCAAACAGCCGCCGCACGATTTCATCCTGAAAATTAACGGCGCAGCGAAAACCGATTATGCCGCGCATCAGGGCGGCGCTCAGCGCCAGCCGCACGGCTTGTATCTGCAGGCGGTCGAGGTTGTCCCGATCATTTTCGGAGGCGAACAGGTACAGGGCGCCGACCATTTCCCCATCCACGATCAACGGGGAGATTTGCGCATTGCAGGCGACCGGGCCGGCGTCCACATTGAGCGTCAAGACCTTTTGACTTTCGGCGACATGCGGGTCGAGGTCGCGCGACCAAGCCACAAACTGGCGCTTCCCGCCGGCTGCCGTCCACGCACGCCATCGCTCTTCTCCGTATGGAAAGCGCGCCGGAGGCGTGTGGCTGATGATTTCATGGGTGGTCAAATCGACGATCAGCCAGGGTTGTTCAAAAATTCGATTCAACTCACCGGCCACGGCAAGCAACGATCCGCCCTCGATAACCGGCCGCATAATACCGGTGTAAACTTCGACCGAGCGGCGCAATCTCGCGGAAGTGTTTCGTTCGGCTTCGATGCGAACCGTTTTGTCCATTGCAATCGAAGCAAAATCGCTCACCATGCGCAGGAAACTTAATTCGCGATCCGAGACATTCACAACATCCCGTGACAGAACGCTCAAGACCATTGGCCTGCCCCGGCTGTCGGCAGCAAGCAACGGCAAAATTACCGTTGTGTGATAGCCGCGAGCACGGGCGTCTTTCCGGTAATCCGGGTATTTCGGCGTATCCATCGCATCGGCGATGACAAGCGGTTTTTGGGAACGAACCACTTCGGCGACCGGGCTGGTGGCCAAATCCCACGTCATTGAAATGTTCTTGTCCGCGGTTTGATAGGGGTCAAAGCGTTTCACCACCCTGGTGACCCCCGCCTTCTCATCGATGCTCAGCACCCCGCTCATCGACCAATCGGAGTGCGCGCACAGCGCGTAAACAACGAGATCCAAAACGGCGTCGAGCTCTCCGCTGGAATTAATCAGACGTGCGATCGCGCTCAGATTCTCAAAACGATTGGCGAATTTTTCGGGCATTTCTTTGAAGTGAATTGTCAGGCGAAAAACATACACTCTCAGGGGATATTTACCTCCATGGAAGCATTGTTACACTCATATTTGCACGGATCAATTATTTTTCCGCTTGCGAAGAATGAAAATGCCATTAAAACTCAATGCATTGTAGCGGAATTTTTGCGCATATTGCGGTTGTTTTTGCCGAAAACAGCCGACCCGGGGTCATCATCAACGGCGCGACCGATATTCCGGCGGATTTCGGCGATGTGTTATGTCCGGCAATTGTGTCACGGCGACTCGGATAGCGTGATTGCCGGTCGGGAAGCGCCGGCTTTCAGAGAACAAGCCTTTGCAATCATGTTTTGCAACAGGCGCGACACGGAATTGTTGAAATTGTTCCACGGCAGGCTTCCGCAAAATGTAATCGAGCCGGCGGAAAAAACGCTGCCGCCGCCGGGCAAAGTGAAATAGATCATGTCGGCGCGCAACAACTCCTTGTGCGGTCTTCCGGCCAGATTGGTCAGGTGCGTGAGTTGCTCTTCCGGCACCAGCATGAAATCCTTTTCGTGCCCCTCAGACGAGGCAAGCACGACGGCATTCGACGGCGTTCCCAGATATTCATCCGCGCGGTCGAGTTCGAAGCCTGCGGCACCGCCGCCGCTAAACCCGAAGTCGCCGATGATGCCGCCTTCAATTTGATCAAAAACCCAGTCATATTCCGGGTCAAAACACTTGCGCCGGTAGTAAGAGCCGGTGAAATTCCCCTGTGCGGTAAAGCCGACGCCGACCAGCCGCTGCGGCGGGCGGCCGATGCGCCTCCACAGGCCGCCGTATAACCCGTCGAATGCGGAGTAGTATTCACCCGGCTCAGCCGCCCATGCTCGGATTCCGCCTTCGGTGCGGCGCACTTCAAGGATATCCCGGTGCTCACGGTGCCGGGCAATCCGCCAATAGAATCCGTTGCCGCCGAGGTAGAGCAGGTGGCCGTTGTTATGCGTATATTGTTTCAACGCATCGAGGGTTTGATATGTATGGTATTCGGGATGAGTGGCGGTCAACACCGCGCGGTATTTGGCGATGGAGGAAACTCCCTCGCGGTGCAACTCGTTGTCGGTGATGATGTCATAGTCGATTTCTTTGGCGTGCAGCCAGCTAATTAAGTGCGTGTCCGCCGGCAAATGCCGCAAACCCGAATCCCCGCCGTAGCCGAAAGTCAAATAGCCGGGGCGGAGATTGAACAGCGGGCGCAAATGGGACGCGTGCGCGATGCCGGAGCCATCCGAATGGAAGTTGTAGGTCGAAAGCCCGTATTGACGATGATCAGCGGGATTGTGCGGATACCCTTTCCATTTCGTTATTTTTTCCCGCCAGGAAGGGTGGTAATCCGGCCGCGCGTGATTGCCGTAAACCGCATAGGTGAAAGTGGGGATGAGAACGCACACTTCGGCGGTCGGCGAACCGGCGGGCGGGCACACGAAAAACGGCAGACTGTCGCGCTCGCCATCCGCTTCGATGTGCATCACATAGGCCCCCGACGGCATTGCCGCCGGTATCTTGAAACAAAAATCGGTTCGCCATCCAAAATCGCAGATGTCGTCATCGTGAAAATGAACCGCCGCGTACTCTTCGGCGGCGTGACGCCAGCACATATTCCTGCCGCTCCAGTTCGAGCCGGTCACCGCCCTCATCGGGAAATTCACCAATGCGCCGTGACGCCCCTTGCCGCTTGAATCGTGAACTTTGACGGAGGAAATATCGCGTGAGAAATCCCATGCGATCAGGGTGTGTCGCGTTGCCGATGAATCGGTAAACTGGATCAGCGGCGCTTCGATTTTCCCGTTGAAATGTTTCTCGACCCCTTCATTTTCCAGTTTCGCAGCCACCAGAACCTTCGCCGGAGGAGGCGCCCATCCCGCATCGACATTGATCCGCGCGGTTAATTCGGGGCCCTCCCCCGGTTGATCGACCGCTGAGCGCTTGATCGACACCCCGCCATTCGACAAATCGACCCGCGCCTCCAGCCGCAACCATCTGCGCAAAGGAACGGGGTCAGCATGCGTTGCGCGCCGCCCCGCATATTCGAGGAAAACGCCGCCTTCGGCATCGATTCCAAGCGCCATCGAGCCAAGAGAAAGAATGACCTGGTCGCAGGGTTTTTTAAGCGTCGCAAAAATGTTCGCGCTTAGCGTAAAGGACGAGGCGGCCGGGATTTCGACCGGCGAATCCGAGACCGCATACGAGCCGGGAAAGAAAGGTTGTATTCGAGAGCCGACTTGCTGCGGCGAATACCACTGATCGCAATTTTCCTCCACCATCCCCACCCCGCCGGGATTGGGGTCGGCGCTGATCAGGCGGGCCAACCTGGTCTGAAATTGACCGCCGGAGCGGGAAGAAACCTTAAACTCAATGCTTTCCCCCGGCCGGGCCGAAAGCCGGTCGGAATATCCGATTATGTGGATGTCGCTTGAATCTGTCACGGTTTTTAATGCGGGTTTAATGCGGACGCACACCATAAGCCAAATCCGGCAACCATGTTATCCCATTCCCGGCAAAATCTTTACATCGTCATGTTCAAACAAGGCTTGCCGGCCCTAAAAAACCGGACAATTTATCGTCGAAATTTCTGCCCGGGACGGATTCGAATCCACGCTGATCAAGCGAAATTGCCTATGCACGGAACTCACCGGAATCGACCGGCACAACTTAATAAGGGCGGGGACCATAGACAAAGTCCGGCAGAAATGTCACCCAATCGGGCGCCAACACCAGCAATAAAATCATAATGGCATAAGGGATAAGCAAAGGCAATACACCCACTGATATCTGTTCGATAGTCACATTAGAAATTCTTGCCGCAACAAAAAGATTGACGCCAATGGGAGGAGTCAAAAAACCGATCTCACAAGTCATCACCGTAAAGATGCCAAATAAAATGGGGTCCACACCCAAACTGGTCACAAGTGGAAAGAATACCGCAGTAAAGATGATAATCTGAGGAATGCTCTCAATCCACATACCCGCGATTATATAAAGCCCCCCTATCAACAGAAGAACAAGCCACGGATGTTGTGTAATCCCCTCAAACAGCAACAGAATCGATTCTGGAATGTCATAAAGAGTTACCAACTGCCCGAATGCCTTGGTGGAACCAAGAATAAACAACACCGTGCCAATCACAAGTGCGGTGAACTTAAACGCGGCAAGCGTATTTTTAATAGTGAGGGATTTATAAACGAACATCCCGACAAAAAATCCGTAAAACACCGCCACCCCCGCAGCTTCGGTAGGAGTGAAAATTCCCGCATAGATGCCGCCTAAAATAATTATTGGAGCGAATATCGCCCATTTCCCATCCCAAAGCGCATAAAGTAACGGTGACCAGGAAAATTTTTCCGCTGTGCCGCCGTAATCATTGCGAAGTGCGACAAAAAAAATGACCCCCATTAACATCAACCCTAAAATAATACCGGGCAATATGCCGGCTAAAAACAATCTCGGTATCGACTCATCCGTGACCAGCGCATAAATAATCAACAGGTTGCTCGGCGGAATCATGCTGCCAAGCGCACCTGCGGCGGCTGAAATGGCACCGGCAAATCGTGGCTTGTAACGCTCCTTTACCATTGCGGGAATAGTGATGGAGCCAATAGCGGCGGTAGTAGCGGGGCCTGATCCCGATAAGGCCGCAAAAAACATGCAAGCGACCACGGTAACCAGGCCAAGACCGCCCTTGTATGCCCCAACCAAGGACCGGGCAATGGCAACCAGTTTATCTGACATGCCGCCTTGCTCCATCAGTTGGCCTGCCAGAATAAACAACGGTATGGTCACCAATGGAAATGGCTCAAACGCAGTCCAAGCGGACTGAGCCATTAATGTAAGGGGTATATCAGCAATCAGAATTCCCGCTATGGTCGCAATACCGGCGGCAAATGGTATCGGCACACCTATCGCCATGGTGAAGACAAATACCAGTGCCATCACCACGGGGCCATTCATAACGGCATTCCTTTCCAGTTATACTTTCCCCAATGCCAGTAAACTTGAAGAATACGGAACAACATCAGCCCCAGGGAAAGAGGCATCACCAGCTGAACCCATTTGAGTTCAATGCCCAGTCCGGGAGAGATATAAGTAACTTCAAACAGGAGTTTGGTATACACGGAGGTCTGGAAAATCATCACCGCCACAAAACCAAACCACAAAATATCGGCTAAAACAATGCATCCAATTTGCCAAATACGCGGGAGGCTGTTAACTACGATTGTGATTCGAATATGCGCGCGCTCCCGAGTTGCCATGCTCGCCCCCAAATAAACCGCGAGGATCATGCCAAAAACCGCGGTTTCCTCGGCCCATGCACTGGCTGACGAGAAAAAAAACCGCAAAATTACCTGCAAAATAACGCTGATGGCAACGACTAACAAGGCAACAGTGCAAACAACTTCCTCCAGATACCGGTCAACTTTACGCTGCAATTGCATGGTCAAAAATCCAGACTCCCCTCAACCAAAAACACGGCGGCAAATTCCCCGAGGGAACAAGACCAGGCAAAACACTTGGAAAAACTGGCCGTCGATGACAAGTGTCAATTGGCCGCTTCGCGTATTTTCCCTAACAGTCGTCTGAAATCGTCGTCTTTTTCTTTGGCATATTGGTCCTGAACTTTTTGCCCAGCGGCAATAAAATCGGTTTTATCCAACTCGGTGGTTTTCATTCCTCCCTGCCCGTCGGTCGTAAGGAACGCCCTGATTTCTGAAATTTGTTTTGACATCTCCTCCTTGTGCAACTGACCCGCTTCACTTGCAGCCAGGAGCACCGCTGCACGCTGTTCATCGTTAAGTTTGCCCATGATGCGGTCACTGGCAAAAAGCGGGGAAAAATAGGAAAAATGTTCAAGAACAGAAAAGTAGGGCATGATTTCGTAGAACTTTTGTGATTTGATAAAAGAAGTCCCGTTGTCAGCTCCTTGGACGGTTCCAGTTTGCAATGCGGTGGGGGTATCAGCCCATGCGAGCGGGATCGGTGCCGCACCGAAAGCTCTGAATGTATCAATCATAACCTGGTTTTTAGGCACCCGCACTTTCAAACCTTTAATGTCCGCCATCGTCCGAATTGGATTTCTTGAGTTGTAAAAATCACGGTCTCCGACAAAACCAAAAGTAAGCAAATATACTTTAGTTTCGCGTCTTAACTGGTCTGCAAACTGCTTTCCTACGTCACCTTCCAGTATCTTGTATGCATGATGTTTTGATTGGAATACATAAGGCAAAACAAAAGCATCCATCAAAGGAAAATGTGGCGATACATTGTTGCCAGTGATGATATGCATATCGACCGTACCAAGTTGGAGCGCCTTGAACGCTTCATCTTCAGTGATTAGTTGTGCACAGCATCGAACTTTCACATCAATGGTTCCATTCGAATGCTTTTCAGCCAACCTTTCGAAGTGGCTTGCAAGAATGCCGTAGGAACTGGTTTCAGCGGTGGCATAACCAAGGTTGATTGTAATTTGGTCCGCCTGGGTCACAGCAGTCAGCATGGACAGGACAAAACCCGCCAAACATCCGGGCAGGTTGTATTTCAGCGATTTTTTAAACATTGGAAGCCCCTTTAGAGTGATAATCAGGCCCATTATAGACAATCAATTTATAATGGTATAATATCAATAATAATCGCATCAATACTTAATTCGCATAAATGAACTTTGACCTGCGCCATATTCGTTACTTTTGCGCCGTTGCGGAGCAGCTTCACTTCGGACGAGCAGCGGAAAAACTCCATATTGCACAACCTGCGGTCAGCCGAGCGATTTCCCAGTTGGAGCAAGAAATCGGAGTTCGGTTACTCGATCGTAACAACCGAAAAGTGGCATTAACAGTTGCCGGCCGTGTGTTTTTAGAAAGTTGTTATGATATTCAAGAATCTTTACAAAAGTCGGTGATGCGAGCACGAAAAGCGGAAGACGGAAAACTTGGGCAACTGGTTGTTGGTTATACTGATTTCGCCATCATGGGCTCCTTGCCGAAAATTTTAAAGGAGTTTCGGCAGCAACACCCGGATATTTTACTGGCACCAATACACAGTGTCACTTCCACTCAGATTGAACACTTGGAAAGCGGAAAAATTGATGTTGGATTTGTTACCGGCCCGTTAATGATACCCGATTTTCATTGCAAAACTGTACAAGAAGACAGATTTGTAGTAGTGCTTTACCGCAACCACCCCTTGGCGAAACAAAAGACAATTAATCTGGCTCAACTCCGCGATGAACCATTTATTCTTGGAAACCTAAACGATTGGAAGTATTACCATGATCATCTTTATCGGGTTTGTCGTAGCGCAGGATTCACCATGAATGTTGTGCAACAGGCCTATAATTCGGATGCAATTTTCGGCCTGATCGCATGCGAGATGGGGGTTACTATTCATTCATCTTGCGCCGGCGATTATCTTCGCGAAGGTTTGGTAATTCGGGAGATCGCCAACCTCAATGAAACCATACTGACCCAAGCAATCTGGAAGGAAAACAGCGCGTCACAAGTAACCAAAGTATTTGCTGAATTCCTTGATACATGGAAACTTTGATACAGCCTTGTTGTGACTCCAATCTGATCCGGAGATCCTTAAATAAGGGTCAAGATAACTTAATTGGCCTTTTCCGGCATGATTCCAGCAGGATTTCATACAGTCGGTGATTGAACCGAAACTCGCACTCCTTCAAATGCAGATAAAAGGTGTGTTTGCTCATGCCGCGGAATTTCGCCTCTGAGATTCGAGAATGGAAGATATACCGGTTTGCCGTTGATAATCAACGAATTAAATATGTTTTGCCTCATTTAAGTTGTCACAACCCTTTCCATAATGAATGATTCACCCCCGGAGATGCACGTCTAATAGGGAACATATCTCACCAGAAATTCGGTCAATACGGTTGCGGCTACACCGGCATCATGGCTGGTAATGGATTCGGCATGATGATGGCTGATTCCGTCCCGGCAACTGACGAACAGCATCGCCACCGGCGCCAGAGCGGCCATCGCCGAAGCATCATGGGTGGCGCCGGAGACCAAACGGAAACCGGGAAAACCTTTGGATTTGGCCGCATCTTCCAGCCTTCCCGATAGATCAGCATCGCATTGCGTTGCGCTCTGAACGTAGGTTTGCTCAATACTGACATCAAGGTTTCGTTTGGCCGCCGTTTGTTTTATATGTTCCACAATTTCCGCAGCCGCATTACTTCGCAGTTGCTCGTCTCCGGAGCGCAGTTCCACTGAAAAATCCGCGCGCGCGGGAATTACATTGACCGCGTTGGGCGTCACGTGCAGTGAGCCGACGGTTCCCACCAGGTCAGAGGTTTGCCTGCATGTCTGCTCAACAAATGTCACCGCCTCGGCCGCCCCGGCAAGCGCATCCAGCCGAATGTTCATTGGCGTCGTTCCGGCATGTGCGGCGCGCCCATGCAGGGATACCGACCAGCGCTCAATACCGCAGATGGCGGTAACAATACCTATCGACTGTTTTTTGCCATACAATACCGGGCCTTGCTCAATGTGTACCTCAACGTATCCTATAATGTCCTCGGAAGATCTGGCCAATGCCGGGATGTTGTCCGGTTGTAAAGCGTGGTCCGACATCGCCTGGCGTACCGAGATACCCGCGCGATCCCGACGGTCTAACACATTCAAATCAAGGGTTCCGGTCAAGGCGCGAGGCCCCAGCAACGCCGTTGGAAATCGCACCCCCTCTTCATCAGCAAAAGCCAGTATCTCAACGGCATATGGCAATTTCTCCGCACGCAAAGCCTCCAAACAGACAATCGGCAAAACGATGCCAAGAATACCGTCATAGCGCCCCCCATGAGGAATACTGTCCTG
The DNA here is from genome assembly GCA_028817015.1 of Gammaproteobacteria bacterium. GTDB lineage: Bacteria > Pseudomonadota > Gammaproteobacteria > Arenicellales > Poriferihabitantaceae > JAHRAW01. The sequence goes on along the minus strand of JAPPQJ010000193.1, from coordinate 7,710 downwards.
GTGCGACCCGAGCAGCAGCGTTTTTGATGAGTCTTCGCCCTCTCGCCGCCCAATTAGAGTGCCGGCATCGTCCAAATGCACGGCCAAATCAGCGGCTTCCATCCATTCGCGCAACAGCTTAAGCGCACAATGGTGTTCAGGGGTGAAGGGCAAACGAGTAACGCCCGGGCCGGGCTCCGAACATTCGGCCATGATATCAAGCCGGCGCATGACTTCTTCACCGAGCGCGAGGATTGGACTCGCATGCTTTTGATTTGTGGTTGTCATATCGGTATGATTCGCATCCTTGGGCGGGTAATCAGCCGGGGCTGGCATATTGACAAAAAATGGTCAGCGTTGTTGGGGGTTGGCGAGCGTCGGCAACCTGCCCAGGAATTCTTGATATTCATGCGTGCGGGTCATCTCGTAGAGCGCCATTATATCGTCTATTGGCGTCTCGCTGTAATCGATGCGCAGGTTAAGCGGCGGCTGTTCCATCGATACCACGCTGACCGCCGCCGACATCATGCCACGCGCATCACTCCCCGCTTGCGCGGCTGCTTTCAATGCATATAACAGCCGCTCAGCCATGACGCCGGGGTTGAGCAAAAAGGTCGCGCTCAATACCGACAGGACTTCTTCATTGGTCAACCAGTTGCCGGCGACCGCCAGATTCGGGGACAACTCGTGCCCTTTCACGTCTTTGTTCTCAGCGCCGCTCCAGGCGGCTGTATAACCGGCGGAGTCCAACACCGCCAACTGCCGGAAATCGGCCCCTTGATCGCGCTCCACAATGTGTTTGACGACTTGTTCGGCATCCAGCCCCTTCGCCAATGCCCGCATCGCTTGTTCCCCCCACAATGTGCTGACCGAAAATCCCTGGCTGGCGGCCAATCCAACGCCGGCTTCGGCTTTTAGCACCCAGGCGCCAACAGCGAGGTTCCCGGTCGCCGTTGCACAGCCCATTTCCCCGGTTTTTTCGTCGCGTGCGAGAATAGAAAAGGTCATCGGGATAAGCCCGTCAGGAATTAGTCGAAGTTCGGCGTCAAAAATGGGCAAAATTTATCATAATAAATTGGCGACTCATCCCCAACATTCGGAGGTTTCCATGAAAAACGCAGCCTTTTTTCGCACCATTTTCGTTTCACTGGCGGTCGCACTCGGCCTCGGCTTTGCTCCCGCTTTTTCGCAGACTCCGGCGAACGTGCTGATAGTTGGTCAAATCGCCGAACCCAAATCGCTTGATCCGGCCGCGGTTACAGCCGTCAATGATTTTCGCATTCTGATGAATCTCTACGATGGGTTGGTGCGTTACAAAGATGGCGCACTGGAGGTTGAGCCGTCGCTCGCCGAGAACTGGGAAATCAGCGACAACGGCTTAGTGTATACCTTTAATCTTCGCGAGAAAGTCAAGTTTCACGATGGCACGGCATTCAATGCCGATGCGGTGGTGTTCAACTTCAAACGAATGCTCGATGAGGAGCACCCCTATCACGACACCGGCCCGTTCCCGCTTTCGTTCTTCTTCTCGGCGATTGATGATGTCGAGGCGGTTGGAGCGCACAGCGTGCGCTTCACCCTAAAAGAACCGTACGCACCCTTCCTTTCCAACCTCGCCTATCCGACCGGTTTAATCGTGTCGCCAACCGCGGTTAAGAGGCACGGTCAGGATTTCGGTCGCTTCCCTTCGGGTACGGGCCCGTTCCAATTCAGCGAATGGGAATCCAACTCCAAAGTTGTTCTGGAGCGCAACGAGCAGCATTGGAACGGCGCGCCCGATCTGCAAGCGGTGGTTTTCCGGCCGATTACCGACGGTAATACCCGAGTCGCCGAGATGCTCTCAGGCGGCATCGATGTGATGGTGGAAATCCCCCCGGACAGTGTCAGCCGGTTTGACGGCAACGGTTATACGCTGTATCAGCAAGCCGGCCCGCATGTCTGGTTTCTCATTTTGAATGCCAGGCAGGGGCCCTTCGCTGACAAACGTGTCCGTCAGGCGGTGAACTACGCGATTGACAAAGAGTCACTGGTCGAAAACGTGCTGCAGGGCACCGCAGTGGTCGCCGCCGGGCCAACTCCGCCGGCATTCGCCTGGGCATACAACGATGCCCTCAAACCTTACCCGTATAACCCGGAAAAAGCCAAACGCCTGATTAAACAGGCCGGTCACGAGGGCGCCGAACTGACTTTCTATGTCACGGAAGGAGGTTCCGGGATGCTCGACCCGGTGGCGATGGGCGCGGCAATTCAAGCGGACCTTGCCAAAGTCGGGCTGAAGGTTAAGATTGAGACTTTTGAGTGGAACACTTTCCTCGGCAAGGTCAACCCCGGACTCGAGAACAAAGCCGATATGGCGGAAATGGCATGGATGACCAACGACCCGGACACACTGCCCTACCTGGCATTGCGCACCGGTGCCTGGCCGGAACACAAAGGCTTCAATTCGGGTTACTATTCCAACCCGGAAGTGGACAAGTTGCTGGAAGCCGCGCGCACATCCACCAGCCAGGCGGAACGCGCCCGGCTGTACAAGGAAATGCAGACAATCTTGCAGGAAGACGCACCGTGGGCGTTCATCGCCAACTGGAAACAGAACGCCGCAACGCGGGACAATGTAAGGGACTTCAAACTGCAGCCCTCTTTCTTTCTGTTGCTTAAGGACGTGAAGAAACTATAATCCGAAACGCCGGGGAGGTCAATCGCGGAGTATGCAATGCGGAGGTATGTTCTGAAGCGTTTTCTGGCGGTTGTACCGGTGCTGCTGGGGCTTACGCTGATTGTTTTTTTGATTATGGCGTTAATCCCCGGCGACCCGGCAACCGCCATTCTCGGCTCGTATGCGACCGCCGAAAATGTGGAAAAAATCAACCGCAGCCTTGGCCTCGACAAACCGCTTGCACAACAATACCTCATCTGGTTGAGCAATATTCTGCAGGGGGATTTCGGCAGGTCATACTCCCTTAACCGCCCCGTGCTTGATGAAGTCCTGGATCGGTTTTCCGCCACGTTGATCCTTTCGGGCGCGGCGTTTCTGCTGTGTTCGTTGTGGGGCGTTTTGATCGGCATCTGGACCGCCGCCCGCCAATACGGATGGACCGACCGGATATTAACCGTGGCCGCACTAACCGGTATTTCGGTGCCATCTTTCTGGCTCGGCTTGCTCGCCATACTCGCCTTTTCGGTGCATCTGCGCTGGCTGCCGGCAAGCGGGATGTTCGCGGTGTATGGCGGCGGCGGCATGGTCGACCTGCTCAAGCACTTGATACTGCCCGCGACCACACTGTCCGTGGTCGCCACCGGCGTCATTGCGCGGCTTACACGCTCGGCGATGCTCGAAATACTGCGCCAGGATTTCATCTGTGCAGCGCGCGCCAAAGGCCTTCCGGAACATCGCGTTCTGTATTTACATGCATTCAAAGCCGCGCTGGTTACGGTCATTCCCGTACTCGGTGTGCAGGCCGGTTTTGTGCTCGGGGGCGCAGTCTATATCGAAACCGTATTCCAGTGGCCCGGCGTCGGGCTGATGCTGGTACAGGCAATTTCCAAACGGGACATTCTGCTGATACAGGGGGGCGTTGTCATCGTCGCCGTTTGTTATGTAATGATTAACTTAATGGCCGACATCGCGCAGCACTGGCTTGACCCGCGAGTTAAAACTTGAAGCGCAGACAATCGGTATTGGCGGTTTTGGCGCGCAACCGGCCGGCGACACTCGGCGCATCGCTACTGCTTGTTATCGTCACCGTCTCGCTTTTGGCCCCCCTGCTGCCGCTTCATGACCCGAATGCGACCGACTTGGCCAACCGCCTGCTACGCCCCTCGTTGTTGTCCGGCAATCCGCTCGGCACCGACCACCTTGGCCGCGACCTGCTGGCTCGTTTGATTTGGGGGATTCGGCTGTCTCTGGCGGTCGGCATATTCGCTTCCATCATCGCCGCGGTCAGCGGGTCGGCTCTTGGCATCTTCGCCGGATTTTTCGGCGGGCGCGTTGACAATCTGCTGATGCGCGGCGTGGACATGCTGATGGCATTTCCTTATATTCTGCTGGCGCTCACTATCGTCGCGGTGCTCGGGCCGGGTTTGCTGAATGCGCTGTATGCGGTGGCGATCGTCAACATTCCGTTCTTTGCGCGCAACATTCGCGGCGCCACCGTCGCCGTCATACGGCGGGAATTCGTTGATGCCGCGCGTCTCTCGGGAATGAACAACCGGCGCATAATCACAGTCGAGATTCTGCCCAATGTCGCGCCGGTCATCGTGGTTGCAATGTCCACCACCATTGGCTGGATGATTCTTGAAACCGCCGGCCTTTCTTTTCTCGGCCTGGGTTCGCAACCGCCGCAAGCCGACCTCGGCTCAATGCTGGGAGAGGGGCGCAAACTGCTGATTACCGCGCCGCATGCCTCAATTGTGCCCGGCGCGATGATTTTTATTATTGTCATTGCGGTTAATCTGCTTGGCGACGGAATTCGCGACATACTCGACCCGCGGTTGCGCGCCGGCACGCTGTCAAGACCGGCCCCGCTCACCCATGTCAGGCGCGAATCAATTCCCGAACCGCAATCCGGCTATTTGCTTGAAGTGCAAAACCTGCACACTCATTTCATTGCTTCCGGGCGAGTTGACAAGGCGGTCAACGGGGTTGATATCGAAATCAACGCCGGCCAGTGCCTGGGAATTATCGGCGAATCCGGGTCGGGGAAATCGGTTACCGCGTTGTCGTTGCTTGGTTTGGCGCCTTCACCGCCTGCGGTAATTACCGCGGGCGGCGTTCGACTCGAAGGCGAGGAATTGCTGTCGGCGAATTTCTCCAGGCTGCGCTCGATTCGCGGCAAAAAGATCGCCTATGTCTTCCAAAATCCGCTGGCCACACTGCATCCGCTTACCACGGTGGGCGCACAGATAAGCGAAGCCATTCGCTGCCACCGGCCTGTATCGAAACATTCAGCCTGGGCCGAAGCGGTCAACTTGCTGAATCAAGTGCAAATTCCAAATGCGGCGGCGCGCGCGCGCAATTATCCGCACGAGATGTCGGGCGGTATGTGCCAGCGTGTCAGCATTGCGATGGCGCTCGCCAACTCGCCGCAACTGATCATTGCCGATGAACCCACCACCGCACTGGACGTCACCGTGCAAGCGCAAATTATCTCCCTGCTGTCCCGGCTGCGACACCAGCAAAACATGACGCTGATATTTGTCACCCACGATTTCGGCATACTCGCGCAATTGTGCGACAGGGTTGCAGTGATGTATGCGGGGAGAATCGTCGAGAACGGCTCAACCGAAGAAATACTCGCCAACCCGGCGCACCCCTACACTGCCCGGTTGATTGAATGCGCTCCCCGGCTCGGCAAAGGGCGGCGTGTCCTGACGTCAATTTCCGGATTACCCCCGGCGGGCGATCAACTGCCCGCCGGTTGCGCGTTTGCGTCATGCTGCGACCGCTCCACCGAACGGTGCCGCCGGGGCGACATAAAAACCCGGCCTGTTGCCGCGACACACTCGGTTCGCTGCCTTTATCCCCTCGGATGCGCGCCATGAACGCGGTGCTTCGGGTTGCCGGCCTGTGCAAAACTTTTGGCGGCGAACAACGTTTGTTCGGAAAACCAAGTCCGCCGGTATACGCGGTTCAATCGGTGAGTTTCAGCGTGGCCGGCGGCGAAGTTCTCGGCATCGTCGGTGAATCCGGCTGCGGAAAAACCACATTGGCGCGTATGCTGGTCGGTTTGTTGCCCGCCAGTTCAGGGCAAATCAAGATATCGGGCAGGGACATTTCCGATCTTTCCGGCGAAACCGGCGGTTGCGGGCGGCACATTCAGTATGTATTCCAAAACGCCCCCGGTTCGCTCAATCCGCGCAAAACGATTCTCCAAATCATGGAGGCGCCGCTTATTCATTTGCTGGGCATGGCGGGAGCGGACCGCAAAGCGCGAATTGCCGAACTGTTCGACGCGGTCAACCTGAGACGCGAATTTTTGCAACGCTATCCGCACGAATTTTCAGGCGGTCAGGCTCAACGAATTTGTATTGCGCGCGCACTCGCGGCCAACGCCCGTATTGTCGTTCTCGACGAGCCGGTTTCAGCGCTTGACGTGTCCGTGCAGGCGCAGGTGTTGAACCTGCTTTCCGATTTACGCAAAGCCTACAATTTGACTTACATCTTTATCAGCCATGATCTCGCCGTTGTTGAGGCAATCAGCGACCGCGTTGCTGTATTATACTTCGGCTCGATTGTTGAACTCGGGAAAGCCGGCGATGTATTCTCCGGCCCGCGCCACCCTTATACTCACCTGCTGACCGAGAGCGCCCCCGTCATCGGAAAACCGCTGTCAATAGCCGTTGATACCCCCGGCGATCCACCCGACCCGCTTGCTCCGCCCGCCGGCTGCGCTTTTGCCGGGCGCTGTGACAAAGCGCAAAACGATTGCCGCCTGAACAAACCGACTTTGACCAAAAACCCAGGAGAACACCATGTCCGCTGTTTTCACCCGCTTGGATAAAAGCGGTGCTGATTCGAAATCCCGGCGAGCGGTCCCCAACAGGCCAAGCGTTGTTTCGGAAGCGATTAAAATAATGATGACGGATAAAGGCATGATGCCCGGAGACCGACTGCCCCAGGAGCCGGACTTAATCAGGGCTTTCAGCGCCAGCAAAGGCACCATCCGCGAGGCTTTGAAAATGCTCGAAACCCAGGGCCTTATACAAACGCGAACCGGCCCCGGAGGCGGAGCATTCATTACCGACATACCGACGGACCATGCAAACGCCCTGATGTCGAATTATTTTTTCTTCAAAAATCTGTCCATCGGGGATATTTACGAGATTCGACAAGTGCTTGAACCCGAGCTGGCGGCTGAACTGACCAAGCACCTTGGAGAAAAGGAATTTGCAGTGCTGGAAAGCACCATGGTCGCCTATGACCATCCCCCCGCAACCATCAAAGAAGAGCAACGTCAGCGCATTGCGGAACTGGAGTTTCATGAACGATTGGCGGAATTCTCCGCCAATCCTTTGCTGGCATTCATGTGCGGCTTTCTCGTCTCGCTGTTGAAAGATTTGGCGGTCTGCCGGAGAATCTACCGAAACCCGAATCCAGAGTTGCGGGAAAGGGGGTATTCATACCAGGGCCAGCTCATTGAAGCGATGCGCGCCGGGGACCCTGAAGCCGCGCGCTCAATTATGAAAGCCCACATGGTTGCGGCAAGGCGGCTGATGGCTAAACAGGAAGCCATTGTCAACCGCGGTTTCTTAAGTTTGAACGGCAAAAAAAGAGGGGCGTGACCTCCGGCGCCCACAGCGGATAGGGGCCGGCCTGTCTCACGATGTTCCGAATCCGGCTCGCATACCACCTTAAATCGCGAACAGTCATACCCCTGAGGCTAACCGCAGCCCCGGGATGTGATGAGCCGGCCTCGAGGCGCGAAACATCGCCGGCGCCGTGAACTCTTTAGAAGCCATCAAGAAAAAGCAGTATAAGTTTTTGATTTTGATGATTTTACTCATAATTTGACAAATGTGCTTCTATGTGATGCAATCGTTTGCGTTAGAGTTGCACAACTATTAATCACCACCTGTAGGAGGGTATTATGAAAACCGGAAAAAAAATGATATTGGCATCAGCGGCTATGGCCCTTGTTGCAGGAACCGTCAGTCTGAACGGTTTTGCGGCGTCGATCATTTCCTTCAACGGCCCCGCAGGCGAAGCCTACATCGGAAAATTCATCAAAGGAA
>JAPPQJ010000146.1:3425-4935 GCA_028817015.1 Gammaproteobacteria bacterium | reverse complement strand
CACCAGCACCTTGCCGCCCATGTGCCCGCATTTCTTGACCGCCGCCAACTGGTCCTCAAAATGCACCCCGGCGGCGCCGGCGGCAATCATGTTCTTGGCCAGTTCAAAGGCGTTCAGCACGCCGCCGAAGCCGGCCTCGGCGTCGGCCACGATGGGCAGGAAATAATTGACATAACCGGGGGCGCCTTCCTCGATGCCGCGCTGCCATTGAATCTGGTCGGCGCGGGCGAAGGCGTTGTTGATGCGCCGGGTCACCGTCGGCACCGAGTCATACGCATACAGCGACTGGTCGGGATACATGGTCTCCGATGAGTTGTTGTCGGCCGCCACCTGCCAGCCGGACAGGTAAATCGCCTCGATACCGGCCTTGGCCTGCTGCACCGCCTGGCCGGCGGTCAGCGCGCCCAGGCAGTTGACATAGCCTTTGTTGGCGGCGCCGTGTATCAGCGCCCACAGTTGAATCGCGCCGCGCCGGGCGCAGGTGTGCTCCACCTGCACCGAGCCGCGCAGCCTGACCACATCGTCGGCGGAGTAGCCGCGCCTGGTGTCCTTCCAGCGCGGGCTTTCGTCCCACTCTTTCTGCAACGCAGCGATTTGCTCTTGTCGTGTCATGGCGGATACCCAAGATTGGCCGAGTTAAGAGGGGTTGATAATGGGGGATTGGCGGGCTGTTTTCAATCGCGCGCGGAGTGTTTTTTCGCCCGCCTGCACCGGTTCCGGGCCCCGCGGCCGCTCAGGTCAAAATTCCAGCATGAGCGTGAACGGCCCGTCGTTGACCATCTCCACCCGCATATCGGCGCCGAACCGCCCCGACTGCACCGCGGCAACCGGGGTTTGCCGCAGGCATTCAACGAACGCCCGAAAGCGGGATTCGGCCAGCGCCGGCTGCAGCGCCCCGGTAAAATCCGGGCGCCGGCCCTTGCGCGTCGAGCCGTACAGCGTGAACTGGGGCACCGCCAGAACGCCGCCGCCGACCTCCGCCACAGAGCGCTCCGGGCGGCCGCGCGCGCCGGCAAAAATGCGCAGGTTGACCACCTTGTCCGCCGCCCGCGCCACATCCACCTCCGCGCGCCCAAACCCGACCAGCAACACCACCCCGCAGCCAATCCGCCCGAGCACCTCCCCGCCCGCCGCCACCTCGGCGCGGCTGACTCGTTGCAGGAGGATTTTCATCGATGCGCCGGTTCGGATGGCGGATTAAACCGGCCGTGAGTGTAAGCGCGGCGCCGCATCGGGCGCAAGCGGGAATGGATCATGCGGGCGGGCGCTGGATATTCAGGCGGCGGGCCGGCGAACGCCGCAAGGGAAACGCTTTCCAACCTACCGGATGAACCCCCGTATATCCTCCAGTTGCACCACATGACAATAAATCATGTTGATGATTTTCAGTTCGTTTTCGTGCAATTCCATGGTGGCCGCGGCCGTGCAGTCTTCGACGACCACGACTTCAAAACTTTCATCCGCCAAACTGCGCACCGTCGAACTCACGCACTGGTCGGTGAAGATCCCC
>JAPPQJ010000146.1:0-3264 GCA_028817015.1 Gammaproteobacteria bacterium | reverse complement strand
AAGCGAGCGCTCGCGCCCGTCCCCGGTCAGGCAGGCGATTCTGGCAAAGATAATCTCCAGCGCGTGTTCGCGCCCCAGTTCAATCAGGCGCGCGGTGTTGGGGATGACGATGCGGTTCATGCGGTCGAGGAACGGCTTCCACCGGGCCGCTTGTTCGGGATGCGACGGCGTCTCCATATAGGTGTTCTGGATGTCGATCACCAATACCGCGGTTTCCTTTGGCCTCAGGACGATGTCCTCGGGCGGGCCCGCCTTCTCGTAATAAAAACTTCGGTGAGCGGTTTTCCAGTCACTCATGGGGGACTCGGCCGTTTATGGATTGCAGGGTTTGGGTGATGGCGTCCCTTGCAAGTTCCATTTCCTGTTCGGTGCCCGACATGAACACCCGGCCGGACACCCCCATCATCTGCACATCGACAATCACCGCATGGGGCGCCGCCCGCTCCGCTTCGTTAACCGCCACGCAGGCGAACAGCGCCGGCACCATTTCGCATATCAGCAGCGACGCGCCGGGCACCAACATGGAGCCGTCGCGGCTGCGGTTCAATATGATGGCGTGCTGATCGCTTAAGTCCGTGATGATGTCGTGCAGCACGATCCGCGGGGCGTGCTGGTCGGCCGCTTTCGCGCCGATGCCGTCCAGTATCGCCCGGCCGGCCGCTTCGATTTCAGCGGCGTCGCCGGAGTGCAACTCCAGCAGGCCGAACTGGCGCTCGGTAAACAACAGGCCCGGCTCCAAATCGGGCGCCTTTTTAAGCGCCAGGTCGGCGATTCGGTGTATCGACAGCGCGGGCGCAACCTCGATGATTAAACTGTGCTGGCCGGCAAAAGGCGGGTATCCCCGCGCACGCACGGGCGTCGACAACCAGGCCGCAAACTGCGGCTGCAAATCGTGAATCGGCAGGTATACGCGCAACTCAATCATGCAATGGCGCCGCCGCGCGGCGGGCGGTTATCTCCCCGCCGACACCTTGAAGTGCTTGTTGATGTCGGCGTGGGGCCGGGGGATCACATGCACGGCGATGACTTCGCCGACTTGCCTGGCGGATTCCACCCCCGCTTCGGTGGCGGCCTTCACGGCGCCGACATCGCCTTTGACGACGACCGAGACCAGGCCGCCGCCGACCTCGTTTTTTGAAACAATTTCGATGTTCGCGGCTTTGACCATCGCATCCGCCGCCGCCAACGACGGGATGTAACCGCGGGTTTCGATCATTCCGATTGCCTGATTGGCCATGATGAGTCTCCAGTTTGAAGGGGTGAAGTGAAATGAAAACTATCCGTCTTCATCGATGGAACCGATAATCAACGCATCGATGGGCGCCTTGACATCGGAAAAATAACCGGCGGCCACCGAGCCCCGGGTAATCAGCACCGCTTCGCCCTCGGCGCAGCCTAACGGGTCAAAGGCGATCAACCGCTCCCCGCCTTCGGCTTCGACCTCCAGCAGGCTGCCCTTTGGAATCGTCTCGATGCGTTTGGACGACCAGATGCGGCCGGTCACGCGCGCGCGTATCATGTTCCGGCCCTCTCAACTTTAATGTTGCGGCGGCGAATTTCATCGTTGGCCAGCGGCGTGAACCGGGCCGACCCGCCCACCGAAAGGTTTTTCAGGTTTTCCGGGAGATTTTGAATTTCCTTTTCGGTGATGACCCCGCCCTGCAGCGCGACCGCCGCCGCCTGGGCCGGGCGCGGCGCAAGCGGCTGATGCGGCCGGGGCGGGGCGGCGCCGGGCCGGGCGAGTTTGAAAACATACCTCCCGGATTCGATGTCCGTCTTAAGGCGGCTGTCCCGAATCATCCGCATGAGGCGCTTGACGAAGGCGTCCAACTCGGCGTCGTCCGAAATGGAAACCGTTTCTTCGCGTTTCCACGGCGCCGGGCCGTCGCGTTTTATTTTTTCCAGTTCGGCGGTGAGAATCTCACGCACCAGCATGCGCAGGTCCGACATCATCCGCCTCCCGCCGCGCGCAGGGCGGATTCGGCGGCGTGGCGGGCGTTGCGAACTTCCGCTTCGTCGCCCGCTAAATACAGCCGCCCGTTGGCGCCGATCATGCGGTAGTCGATGACTTTGATGTGCGCCTCTTTTTCGGCTTCGTTGCAGGCCAGGATGGCATACGACGCCGACCGGCATTCCAGCAAATAAAGGCTTTCCCCGCCCAATATCATCGAGCCCTGTTTATTTCGGTTAATTAAAAATGCGTGCTGCGAATCGATGTGCGTGACGATTTTCGAGGCCAAAATCTTCGGCGGCGCCGAGTGCTTTTCGCTGACGCCCAGCGCATCCATCGCGGCCTGGCCGGCCGCTTTGACTTCGGCGGTGGATTTTGAGTGGAAGCCGACGGTTCCGAACTGCCGTTCCACGACCAATAATCCCAGGCTGACTTCGGCGCCCTTCAAGACCACATCGGCCAACGCCTCGACATCCAGGCCGGGGCTGATTTCGATAATCTGGGCGGCCATGTTGCGGCGCGGCAGGCCGCCCCTCATCCAGGTGGCAAGACAAGCCAGCGTCTGCGGCTGCAACTGGTCGATAAAAATAAAAGCGCGAAGTTCGGCCATGCGTCACCCCTTTAGCAAACCCCTCAACTCTTCCGCTATCAGGCGGCGCAACTCATCCCGGGTGGCGCTGTCGATGGCGGGAGAATGGCCGGCGTGGGCGGCGGCAGGCGACCCCGGCACGCCATCGGACGGCGCCCTGGGAAGGGGCCCGTCGAAGACCGGGTTCAGGCCGTGGTAATTGCTGAATGCTTGCCCATCATCCGAGTGGCAGGCCATTTTGGTCCAGTGCACGAGGTGCTGCGGCCCGACGTTTTCGCTGATCGTGGAACGGCCAAAATATCCGGTTCCGATGGTGAAGGTCGGCGCCAGGTGGGTGGCAAATCCGGCGGCCCCCTGGGAGCAGGGCGCATTCACCACCACCCGGTAGGCCTCCACGGAACTGGCGAACGCCATGGCGGTGCGCTCGTCCAGGCTGTGAATCGCGGCCGAGTGCCCGGCGCCGGTCAGCCGCAGCACCGCCCTGGCCTGGTCGATCGCCTGGCTGATATTTCGGGCGGCATACAACGCCAGCACCGGGCACAGTTTTTCCCGGGTTAGCGGCTCTTCAACGCCGATTTGCGCAACCGGCGCGACCAGAATTCGGGTGTTTTGGTTGACGCTGATGCCGCATTCCCGCGCCACCCAGACCGCATCCCGGCCGATGCATTCCACATTAAAACCGCGCTCATGAAACAACAGCCGCCGCAGCCGGCCGACTTCTTCG
>JAPPQJ010000200.1:512-4947 GCA_028817015.1 Gammaproteobacteria bacterium | reverse complement strand
TATTCGATGCGTTTATGAAACGGGCGATGTCGTAGCGATGGCAGGCCGGCGCATCGAAAAGCGGCACGGGAGCGCCGGGGTTGGGCACCCGCCGAGGGTTTCCCCCGTATAATCCCCCCATGCCCATCCTGAGCTGGCTAAGCCGCGACGACGACATCAAGGCCGCCGCCTCCGTGCCCTACCGCCTGCTGGAGGCGGTGCCGGAGCATGACGGCGGCGGCAGTGACGACCGCAGCGAGAATCTGCTGATTCAGGGCGACAACCTGCATGCGCTGAAGGCGCTGCTGCCCTACTACGCCGGGCGGGTGAAGTGCATTTTCATTGACCCGCCGTACAACACGCGCCAGGATTTCGCGCATTACGACGACAATTTGGAGCATACGCAGTGGCTGGAGATGATGTATCCGCGCCTTGAGTTGCTGCGCGCGTTGCTGGCCGCGGACGGCTCCATCTGGGCGATTATTGACGACGACGAGGGGCATTATCTGAAGGTGATTATGGATGAGATTTTCGGGCGCAGGAATTTTGTGGCGAATGTGGTTTGGCAGAAGAAGTACTCGCCGCAAAATGACGCCAAATGGTTGTCCGACAGTCACGACCACATACTTGTCTTCGCCAAAAACAAAAATATTTGGCGGCCTCACCCTCTACCCCGCACCGAGGAAATGGACAAGCGATACAAAAATCCCGATGGCGACCCCAGAGGGAAATGGAAGCCGAGCGGTTTGGATGTAAGAACTTACACCGCCCAGTATGATTACCCAATCAAAACACCGAGCGGGCGGATTGTTCATCCGCCTGCCGGACGTTGCTGGGGAGTTCCGAAAGAGAGACTCCAAGAAATGATTGCAGACAATCGAATTTATTTTGGTAAAAGCGGCAATAATGTGCCTGCGGTAAAAAAGTTTCTCTCTGAAGTGAAGCAGGGCGTTACTTCCATGACCATTTGGCCATACAAAGAAGTCGGCCACAACCAAGACGCCAAGAAAGAAATCAAGGCGTTTAACGCTGACGATGTTTTTACCACACCCAAACCGGAAAAACTCATTCAGCGCGTTCTCCAACTTGCCACCAACGAAGGCGACTGGGTGCTGGATTCCTTCCTCGGCTCCGGCACCACGGCCGCGGTGGCGCATAAGATGGGGCGGCGGTGGATTGGCATTGAGATGGGCGACCACGCCGTGACGCATTGCATTCCGCGCCTGAATGCGGTGATTGCCGGCGAGCAAGGCGGCATCTCCAAAGCGGTGGACTGGCAAGGCGGCGGCGGTTTCGGTTTTTACCAACTCGGCGCGGAGGTGTTCACCGCCGCCGGCAAGATCAACCCCGACATCGCATTCCCCACCCTCGCCGCCCATGTTTGGTTCTGCGAAACTGGAGCGCCGTGGAGCGGCACCGCGCAGGGCGCGTTCCTCGGCGCGCACGACGGCAGCGGCTACGCGCTGCTGTACAACGGCGTGCTCGGCGACCGCCGGGTGAACGGCGGCAATGTGCTGACGCATCAAACCTTGAGTGCCATCCGCCAAGCGGCGCGGGCGTTTTCCGGCCAGTTGGTGATTTACGCCGCCGCCAACCGCTTCGGCGAGGATTTTCTGAAACGCGAAAACATCGTCTTCAAACAAACGCCTTACGAGATCGAGGTGCGGTGATGCGGCTGAAAAATTACCAGCGGGCGGCGTTGGAGAAGTTGGAGAAGTTTTTGGCCCGTGCGCAGTTTCTCGGCACGGCGCAGGCGTTTGCGGAGGTGGCGCCGGAGGGCGACAATCCTTATTCCAAAGCAGACTACAAACCGCCGCACGGCGTCGCCGATTGCCCGCATGTTTGTCTGCGCCTGCCTACCGGCGGCGGCAAAACCCTGCTGGCGGCGCTCAGCGTCGCCAAGGTCGCGCGCTATATGCAGAAGGAATTTCCGGTGGTGCTGTGGATGACGCCGAGCAACACCATTTGCAAGCAGACGGTGGAGGCGTTGAAAACCCCGCGCCACCCTTACCGCGCGGCGATGGATGCGGATTTCCGCGGGCGGGTGGAGGTCTGGGACATCGAGCAATGGCAGCAAATCCGCCCGCAGGACTTGAGCGACCGCGTTTGCGTGGTGGTCGCCACCATTCAGGCATTGCGTATTACCGACACCAACAAGCGCAAGGTGTACGCGCACAATGAAAATCTGGAGCCGCATTTTCGGCGCTTCCCGCATGACGGCCTGGATTTGGAAAAGCACGAAGGCGGCGGCGTCAAATTCTCTTTCGTCAATTTGCTGCACATCCACCGTCCGCTGGCGATCGTGGACGAGGCGCACAATGCCGTGACCGGCCTGACCGCGGAGTTGCACCGGCGGCTGCGCCCATCGTGCATCATCGAGTTCACCGCTACGCCGCGCGACAAGAACGATAAACAAATGCACAACGTGCTGGTCAATGTGCCGGCCACCGCGTTGCGCGACGAGGAGATGATCAAACTGCCCATCGAGTTGGTCGAGCACGACACCTGGCAGGATGCGGTGAACGGCGCGGTTGTAACCCGTGGGCACCTGGCGCGGATTGCGCGGCAGGAAGGGGAAGCGATTCGCCCGGTGGTGCTGTATCAGGCGCAGGACAAGAACCGGGCGGTGACGGTGGACGCGCTGAAAAAACATCTGCTGGAAAACGAAAACATCGCGCCGGAAAAAATCGCCGTGGCCACCGGCGACCAGCGCGAACTGGACGCTATCGTCATCAACGACCCGCAATGCCCGGTGGAGCATGTGATCACCGTGCAGGCGTTGAAGGAAGGCTGGGATTGCCCGTTCGCATATGTGCTGTGCTCCGTTGCCAATGTGCAAAGCGCAACCAGCGTCGAGCAGTTGCTGGGGCGGGTGATGCGGATGCCGTTTGCCCGGCGGCGCAAGCACCGGGAGTTGAACCGCGCCTATACCCATGTGCCGGAAACGCAATTCTCTCACGCCGCCCACGCCTTGCGCGACAAACTGGTGGCGACCATGGGTTTCGGCAAAGACGAAGCGGAGCAGGCGGTGCAGCAGACTCTGTTCGAGTCGCGGGACAACGATGCCGGGGCAATGTTCGAGCCGGCGCCGGAGGAAATCACGGTGGCGCGGCAACCGGATTTTTCCGCCTGCACCGCGGCCGAGCGCGAAGCGGTGACGCGGGCCGTGGAAATAAAGGAGGAAGCGGGCGGCGGGACGCGGGTGATCGTCAAAGGCGCGATTTCCAAGACCGCGCGCGAGGCGATTGTGGCGAGCGTGGCGAATCCCGATGAGCGGGAGAGAATTCGCCACCGGCTGCTGCACAAGAATTGGCAGTTCGAGCGGTTTCGGTCACCGGCGCGGCGCGGCCAAAAGTTTCGTCCGCTGCCGCAGTTGTTCCTGGTCTTTGACGGGCGGGAGTTGGAGGCGTCGCCGGAAAACATCGAGTCCATGATGGCGTGGGAACCGCTGAAACAGGATTACCTTCTGAGCGAGCGCGAATTCTCGATTACCGAAACCGCCACCGGATTCAAGATTGATTTTGTCGGCGCGCAAACGCCAGAGTTGAAAGTTCAAGAAGGTGGGCAATGGGCAATACCGGAGCTTTCGGAAGCGTTGCAGAGATGGGACGAGGGCCGGCTTGCGCGTTGGCTGGAAGGGGAGATTCGCACCCAGTATTTGACCCAGGAGGTTCTGGAGTTGTTTGCGCGGCACAATGTGGCGGCGTTGCTCGCGCGCGGGCATAGCTTGGAGAGCCTCGTGCGCTTCAAGTTTTTGCTGGCCAGAGTGTTGAAGGAGAAACTGGAGCAGTTGCGCGGGAAGGCGACAAAGCAGAACTATCAGCGCGTTTTGTTCGGCGCGCCCGCGCCGGTGTGCAGGTTTCAGTTTGAGTTTTCCCCTGATCCGTTGCGTTACCAATATAACCATGCCTATGAGGGCAGTTACGAATTCAAGAAGCATTACTATGGCGTTATTGGTGATTTGAAAGTCAAGGGAGAGGAATATGATTGCGCGATTGCGCTGGATTCCTCAGTGGAAGTTGAGTACTGGATCAGGAATGTGGATCGCAAGCCGGATGCTTTCTGGCTGCCGTTGCCGGACGACAAATGCTACCCCGACTTCATCGCCCAACTGACCGACGGCCGCTTGCTGGCGGTGGAATACAAGGGGGAGCACCTGTACACCGCCGAGAAGGCTAGACTCATAAGGCTCATTGGCGGACTGTGGGAGCGTAAAAGCGAAGGCAAAGCGCTATTCGTCATGCCGTCGCGAAAAAAGGACGCGCCCCCGATTGCCGCGCAGATTCGGGCGACGTTGCGCAGGGGCCAAGCGGGTGCCAAGTAGGGGCCACAAGCCGTTACGCAATCAAGGGGAAAAGATTCCCGCCCCGCCATTGTTGCTTTTTTCCGCCATTCCTATGCTCCCACCTCGCCATTCCCGCGCAGGCGGGAATCCAGCGTATAAAGCGCGCGCTTC
>JAPPQJ010000200.1:0-502 GCA_028817015.1 Gammaproteobacteria bacterium | reverse complement strand
TATGCGGGATTCCGGCTTTCGCCGGAATGACATGGAGGAGGCCGGAATGACGGAGAGCAACATATAAATGACGGAAGGCAACATATAAATGGCAGGAATGGCGGAGTAGGCTTTATTCGCTGGGTGCCTGCGGGGTTTTTGCACAGTCTGTTTCGCGGGAATGGCGGATATTTGCCATGCCAGGACCAAGCCCTCAAGCGGCGCCCGCGAATGATTCCGCTGGCGTCGCCTTACTTCGCCACTGTCACATAAGGCTGGATCTTCCGCAGCGTCGCCGGGCCGATGCCGCGCACCTTCAGCAGCGCGTCGGTAGAGGAGTAGGGGCGGGCGGCGATGATCCGTTCGGCCAGGGTGGGGCCGATGCCTTTGATGGATTCCAGTTGTGCGCGGGTGGCGCGGTTCAGGTCTAAAGGCGTGACGTCCGGCGACCGATGCGATGGGCGGCGCTCTTTCAGTTTGGCGGCGAACTCGGCCAGCTCCCGGTCTTCGCGGCGTTGCTGCT
>JAPPQJ010000047.1 GCA_028817015.1 Gammaproteobacteria bacterium | reverse complement strand
TTTCAACTGCAGCACATCGACCACTTGGCCGACCTTGTAGTCGTCGTCGGCGCGCACGGTCAGCAGCGGGTCGTTTTCCTCGACGCGGGCGTCGCTGCCTTTGAAATCAAAGCGCGCGCCGATTTCACGGTTCGCCTGGTTGACCGCGTTCTTGACTTCCTGCCAGTCCACTTCCGATACAATGTCAAATGAAGGCATTTCAGGTTTCCTCTCGCCGGGTTTGCGGGTCGGTTTGTTGAAGCGCGCCGGGCAGATGCGCCAGTTGCGGGCCGACTTTTGCCAGCATCGCGCGGATGGTTTTTTTGTCCAGGCGCGACGCCGGGCGGCCCGGCCCGTCGGTAATCAATTTTATGCAGGACAGTTCCGCGGCGCAACGCCGGGGGCCCAACGCCCGGCAAATCCCGGCCGCCTCCATGTCATAGACGCCGGACTTGGCGTAGGCGGTTTCGGGCCGCTCCACGCTGCGCACCACCGCGTCGGGCCAACTCAACGCCGGCGGGCGGTAACAACGCCACGACTCGCCTGACGACGGGCCGCAAACGCGGCGCGCGACCACCAGCATCCCGAGCCCGAATTGCGCCGAGCCGGCGATGCCGAAGTTAAGCCACCGGTTGGCGGTGTCCGCCCGGTCGCTCAGAAACCGGACGGCGGCCTCGGCGCTGTCGACTCCCATACCGCTGATGATTAAGCGCGCATCGCCGCGCTCATATACCACAAACGGCCCGCACCCCGGCTGCAGGCCAAGCGACAACGCATCGATAAACGGCCGCGCTTCGCCGGCAAAAGCGGCCACGATGTTGATCACGCCGACGGCCGCCAGCGCAGCGCCAGTTGGCGGTAATACTCATCCAGGCGGCGGTTGCCGCGTTTGCGAAATCCATTGCGCAAGATCGCGATCTTGTCGAGCAAAGCCGCGGCCGCCCGGGCCGACTGGTCGGCGCTTAACTCGGCGGAGTCGAGCAGGCTGGCCAGCGCGCGCACGCGAAACCGGTCCATTCCCCAATACTGCCGCGACAACTGGCGGTCGTGGCCGCCGTGCTTGACCACCAGTCGCCGCGCGGCCAGCAGCACCGGGTAGCGGCAGGTGATGCGCAGCCACAAGTCGTAATCCTCGCACACCGGCAACGCCTCGTCGAAACCGCCGACGCGCCCGAACACGCTGCGGTGAATCAGCGCCGAGGACGGGGAGATGCAGCACAGCGGCAGGCACTTGTCGAATATCCAGCCGCCGAACTTGGCGTGCCGGGCTTTGGGGTTGACGCGCCGGCCGTTGCGAATCCATATCTCATCGCTGTGGCAGAATTTCATCGCCGGATGGCGCGCCAGTTCCGCCGCCTGCGCCTGCAACTTGTCGGCGCGCCATTCATCGTCGGAATCGAGCAGCGCAATCCAGTCGCCGGCGGCCAGTTCGATGCCGCGATTGCGCGCCGCGCTCACGCCCCGGTGCGGCTGGCGGATGAGTTTGACCTGCGGAAAATTGCGCCGCACCGCATCGGCGGTACCGTCGCTTGAGCCGTCGTCAACGACGATGATTTCCGACACCGGCAACGACTGCGCGGCGACCGAAGCAAGCGCCCGCACGATTAAATCGCGGCGCTCAAAGACGGGGATGATGACGCTGATATTCATCGCCGCCGATCATGCACCGCTGATGGCGAACGGCAAACAGTTAAAGGCGCTTGTTGCGCCGGGCGATTAAGCGGGCGGCCACGATGGCGGCGAACACGGCCGTGGTTGCGAGGATGACGATTAGCGGGGAGATCATCTTTCGCGCTCGGTTTTTATGCCGCCAGCACAGTCAACTCTGCACCACCTGCACCAGCCCCTTCACCGCCTCGCGCTCTTCCTGCAACTCCCGTTCGGTGATGCGCATGCGCCGGCGGCTGAAGTCGCTGATGTCGAGGTCGCGGACGATGTGATACCGGCCGCCGTCGCAAGTGACCGGAAACGAGTAAAACAGGCCCGGCTCAATGTCGTAACTGCCGTCCGAGCAAACCGCCATGCTAATCCAGTCATCGGGCGGGGTGCCGAGTGCCCAGTCGCGCATCTGGTCGATGGCGGCGGCGGCGGCCGAGGCCGCGCTGGACGCGCCGCGCGCTTTAATCACCGCCGCGCCGCGCTGTTGAA
This sequence comes from Gammaproteobacteria bacterium, assembly GCA_028817015.1. Taxonomy (GTDB): domain Bacteria; phylum Pseudomonadota; class Gammaproteobacteria; order Arenicellales; family Poriferihabitantaceae; genus JAHRAW01. Next base: position 2,874 of record JAPPQJ010000047.1, on the reverse strand, counting down.
TGGCCGGAATGAAATGCTCCTCCAGCCACTGCGACTCCACCATGTCCCGCGCGCGTTCACCCTTGGCCAGGGCGTGGGAAATGTCGGGGTATTGAGTCGCCGAATGATTCCCCCACACCGCCATCTTGCGGATGTCGGCGTGGTGAATGCCGAGTTTCTGCGCCAGATGCGCGGTGGCGCGGTTGTGGTCCAGCCGCATCATCGCCGAGAATTGCGACCTGTCCAGGTCGGGCGCGTTGGCGGCGGCGATGAAGGCGTTGGTGTTGGCCGGATTGCCGACCACCAGCACTTTGACCGAGCGCGCCGCATGGTCGTTGAGCGCCCTGCCCTGCCCGGAAAAAATCGCGCCGTTGTCCTTCAGCAAATCACCGCGCTCCATCCCCGGCCCGCGCGGTTTGGAACCGACCAGCAGCGCATAATCGGCGTCGGCAAACGCCGCGCCGGCGTCATCTGATGTGGTGATGCCGGCCAGCAACGGAAACGCGCAGTCTTCCAGTTCCATGACCACGCCGCGCAACGCCTCCATGGCCGGCGGAATTTCCAGCAGTTGCAGGATGACCGGCTGCTCCCCGCCCAGCAAATCGCCGGCGGCAATGCGAAACAGCAGCGCATATGAAATGTTGCCGGCGGCGCCGGTGACGGCAATACGGACGGGGGCCTGCATCGGATTCCTCGGCGGAAAAGTGTGTCGATTATACCCGGAGGGGGATTTTCGGGCAATTTGTAAAGGTGTAAAATACACCGCATGAGCATTCGGGCCAATCTAAAAGGCGCCCCAAACACCGGGTAAGCGTGGGCGCGCGAAAAGTTTTTGCCGTTACACGAGTCCATCGGCGTCCGCCTGCAAAAGCAACTGCACGATTGTGTAGAGTGTGAGACCGGAGAGCGGAAACATCCGAGAGTGCAAGCGTTTTAAGTAACCGACCCCATGAATCTTCTCCGAACCACAAGAACACCGGGTATTCCGGTTTTGCTGTTGTTGCTGGGAGGATGCGGTTCGCTGGTCGAGTCCGGCGCCCCGGCGGTAAGCGCTGTCGATGCGCCCGCCGAACAGTCCGACCAGGCCGTCGCCGAACCGCCCCCGGCCACCTTGCGGGCGCCGCTTGAGGCCGAGGACAACCCCCCGGAAGCGGCCGCCGGGCGGCCGCTTCCGGGCGCTGCGGGCGCGCCCGCCCCCGAAGTCATCGAGGCCGCCGACCTTTGGCAACGGCTGCGCAGCCACTTCCGCCTTTCCGACCGGCAACTGGACATGCGCCGCCTGCGCCGCTTTGAGGCGTGGTATAGCGCGCACCCGAAGTATTTTGAGCGGCTGACCGAGCGCGCCAGATGGTTCCTGCCCTATGTGCTCGACGAGGTGGAAAAGCGCGGCATGCCGGGGGAAATCGCACTCCTTCCGGCCATCGAAAGCGCGTTTCGCCCGGACGCCGTGTCGCGCTCGCATGCGGTTGGGATGTGGCAGTTTATCGCCTCGACCGGGCGGCGCTTTGGCCTGCGCCAGGACTGGTGGATGGACGGGCGGCGGGATTTGATTCAATCGACCCGCGCGGCGCTCGACTATCTGGACTTCCTCCAACAGGAATTCAACGGCGACTGGGAACTGGCGCTGGCGGCCTACAACGCCGGGGAGGGCGCGGTGCGCCGCCAGATGCGGCGCAACCTGAAAAGCGGCCGCCCGGCCCATTACACGGCGCTGAAGTTGCGTCGGGAAACCGCCGACTATGTGCCCAAATTGCTCGCGGTGCGCAACATCATTGCCCAGCCGCACCAGTTCGGCATCACCCTGGACCCGCTCCCCAACCGCCCGGCGCTGGCGGTGGTCGACGCCAAGTCGCAGACTGACTTGAGCGTGGCGGCGGAGACGGCCGGCGCGCCGGCCGAGCGACTGCATTATCTGAACCAGGGCTACCGGCGCGGCACCACCCCGCCCAACGGCCCGCATACGCTGGTGGTGCCGGTGCAATACGCGGCGGCTCTGTCGGCTGGGCTCAGCCGCCTCGGCGCCGAACAACGCCTGCGATGGGCGCGGCACCGGGTGCGTGAAGGGGAGAACTTAAGCGTCATCGCGCACAAATACGGCGTGCCGGTGAAGGCGCTGTTCGACGCCAACGGACTCACTTCCAGTTTAATTCACCCGAAGCGGGCGCTGCGGATTCCGCTGAGTGGGCGTTATCAATTCGCCGGTGCGCCGCCTGCGGGGAACGATGGCGCGGGCGCCAAAACGCACACCGTCCAGCGCGGCGATTCGCTGTGGCGCATTGCCCAACGCTACCGCGTTAGTGTCGCCGACTTAACGCGATGGAACCGCATCGCCCGGGATGCGTTGTTGCATCCGGGGCAGAGGTTGGTGGTGGGGAGGTAGGTCGAACAAGGCGGCCGCGCGGCGACCGGCGCGCTCGCGCAAACGCTCAGCGATGCCTCAGCGACGCCGCGTTACCACCGCCGGCCTTCATCGCGCATGGCCTCCAGTCCGGGTCGCTGAGGGTCATCTCCTTGCGAAGTTTGACGAGTTTGCGGAGGGTCTCGTCGACTTCCGCCAGTCTGGACTTGACATCCCGCGGTCGCTTGCGCAGGAGATGCTTATTCATTTCCACATCGACACCTGCCCGTGATGGGCGCGTTCCGCGACCGCCGCGGGGACGCCGTAGTCCTGTATAAAACTTTTGGCGTAGGATTTCCAGCCGTTCCGGTAGTCCCTGCTGGTGTGGTGGATGTAGAAATCCATCTCGTCGGAGTTAAGAACGGCGAGCAACTCGTCCAGGTCGACGCCCGCTTTGGGTTTCACGCAATAGCCGGAGTAGAAAGTGTACTCCGGCGCGGGGCATTTTTGGAAGTTCGGCCGCTTGTTCATGCCGGAGGTGACGAGTTTTTCCCCGA
>JAPPQJ010000020.1:37560-42903 GCA_028817015.1 Gammaproteobacteria bacterium | reverse complement strand
CGGCCAATCGACCCTCGGCTTTCGCCTTGACTGGGAGAAGCGCTACATCACCCTCGGCCCGGTGGCGACGCTCATCGGCCTGGCTTTCAAGGCCGAAGACCCCGACCATCTGCTCGGCGGCGACGGCGACCTCGGCATCACCTGCGCGCTCATTCCCGCCGACACCCCCGGCATCAGCATCGGCAACCGCCACCTGCCTTTGGGCGCCGCCTTCCAGAACGGCCCCAACCGCGGCCGGGATGTGTTCATCCCGATGGACTGGGTCATCGGCGGCCAGGCGCGCATCGGCCAGGGCTGGCGCATGCTGATGGAATCGTTAGCCGCCGGGCGCGGCGTGTCGCTGCCGGCCGCCGCCGCTGGCGCGGCCAAGGTGGCCGCCCGCAGCAGCGGCGCCTATGCCCGCATCCGCGAGCAATTCGGCATCGAGATCGGCCGGTTCGAGGGCGTCCAGGAAGCGCTGGCGCGCATCGGCGGCCTGACCTATTTGCTGGACGCCGGGCGCACCCTGATGACCGGCGCGTTGGCCCTGGGCGAGAAACCGGCGGTGATGTCGGCCATGGTCAAACAGCAATGCACCGAGTTGTCGCGCATCGTGGTCAACCACGCCATGGACATCCACGGCGGCAAGGGCATCTGCCTCGGTCCCCGCAACCACCTGGCGCGCATCTACCAGCAGATTCCCATCGGCATCACGGTCGAAGGCGCCAACATCCTGACCCGTTCGCTAATCATCTTCGGGCAGGGCGCGATGCGCTGCCACCCCCACCTGCTGGACGAGATTAACGCCGCCGCCCTGCACCACCGGGACCCGGAGGCGGCGCTCGAGGCGTTCGACCGCGCGCTGGTCGAGCACCTGTCCCACATGGCCGCCAATAAACTGCGCGCCGGCGCGTATGCGATGACCCGCAGCCGCCTGGCCAGGGGCAGCGGCAGCGGCTTAATCGCCACCCACAGCCGCGCCATCGAGCACCTGAGCGCGGCCTTCGCGTTCCTGGCCGATGTCACGCTGGTTCTGCTCGGCGGCGACCTGAAGCGCCGGGAAATGCTGTCCGGCCGGTTTGCCGATGCGTTGAGCAATTTGTATTTGGCCAGCGCCTCGCTTAAGCGGTTCCACGACCACGGCGCGCCGGCGGACGAGGCGCCACTGGCCGACTGGGCCTGCCGCCACGCGCTGTTCGAGGCCCAGCAGGCGCTCGACGGGGTGTTGCGCAACTACCCGAAGCCGTATTTGGGGAAACTGCTGCGCATCCTGGTGTTCAGCGGCGGGCGCTATTTGCAGCGCCCCGGCGATGCGCTTTCCAAAAGCGTCTCGACCTTGCTGCAAACCGACGGGCCGGTGCGCGAGCGCCTGACCGAGCACATCTACCTGCCGGCTGACGAGTCGGAAATCGCCGCCCAACTGGAAGCCGCGTTAGCCCTGGTGGAGCGGAGCAAACCGCTGCGCCGCCGTCTTAAGCGCGAAGGCCGGCAACCGCCGCCCGGCCCCGCTCTTGAACCCTGGCTGGCCGACCAGCAGGCGGCGGGCGTGTTGACCCCGGATGAAGCGAGACTGCTGGCGCGCGCCCGGGAAATGGCCGGCGAAGTGATCCGGGTCGATGATTTTGACCCCCAGGCCGGCGTGCCGGCGGGGGGCGCGTGAAGCCAATGGACGGCGGCGGCCCAAACTGCCGCCTGGCGACCGTCTATCCGCCGGACGCCATCGCCGCCCACCGGGGCATGGATGTAATCGACCCGGCGCAGGCGCTTACCCTGCACGGTTTGCTGCGCGAGCGGGCCGCCCGCTCGCCGCACCGAACCGCGTATATCCAGTACCACCAACCGCCCGGCGCCGGAGCCGGGCGCTGGGTGGAAACCACCTGGCGGCAAATGGCCGCGCAGGTTGAGGATTGGCGCCGGGCCGTGGCCGCGGAAGGTTTCGGGCCCGGCGCGCGGGCTGCGGTGTGCATGCGCAACCGCCGCGAATGGGTGTTGTATGAGCAGGCCTGCCTGGCCGCCGGGCTGGTGGTGACGCCGCTGTATGCCGAAGACCGCGCCGACAACATCGCCTACATCCTGGCCCGCACCGGCGCCCGGCTGTTGCTGGTCGAGAGCGCCGCGCTGTGGCGGCATCTGGCGCCGGCGTTGTCGAACACGAAGGCGTTGGCGCGGGTGGTGGTGGTTGAAGAGGCGCACGGCCCCGCCGACTCCCAATCCGCGGCCGACCCCAGGCTGGTGCCGCTGGCCGGATGGCTGGAAGCGGGCGCTGAGGCGGATGTAGCGGATGCGCCGCCCGCAAGCGCAACAGCGCAGCCCGGCGACCTGGCCAGCATCGTATATACCTCCGGCACCACCGGCAAACCCAAAGGCGTGATGCTGTCCCACGCCAACATATTGAGCAACGCCCACGCCGGCCTGAAGAGCGTGCCGGTATTCCCCGCCGACCGCTTTTTGTCGTTCCTGCCGCTGTCGCATATGTTCGAGCGCACGGTCGGCTATTACCTGCCGATGATGGCCGGGGCGTCGGTGGCGTTCAACCGCTCCATCGCCGAGTTGCCGGACGATCTGGCGCGCCATCAACCCACTGTCATGATCAGCGTGCCGCGCCTTTTCGAGCGCGCATGCAACGCCATCACCGCCCGCCTGGAACACGGCCCGGCCGCCTCCAAATGGCTGTTCGACCGAGCCGTGGAAGTCGGCTGGCGCAGATTTGAACACGCCCAGGGGCGCGCCGCCTGGCATCCGAAACTGCTGCTGTGGCCGGCGCTGAATGCGCTGGTGGCGAACAAAATCAAGCGGCGTTTCGGCGCCAGCCTGCGCTGTGTCATCAGCGGCGGGGCGCCGCTGGCGGCCAATGTATCGCGCCTGTTCATCGCTTTGGGCGTGGACATTCTGCAAGGCTACGGGCTGACCGAAACCGGCCCGACGCTAAGCGTGAACACCCCGGCGCTTAACAAGCCGGCGAGCATCGGCCTGCCGTTCATCGGCACCCAAATTCGCTTGTCGAAGGCCGGCGAACTGCAGGCGCGCGGCCCGGGCGTGATGCTGGGATACTGGCGCGATGAAGAGGCGACACGTGCCTGCATCGACCCGCACGGCTGGTTCGCAAGCGGCGACCTGGCGCGCATAGACGCGGACGGATTCTTGTTCATCACCGGGCGCATCAAGGACATCATCGTCACCGCCACCGGCGAGAAAGTGCCGCCGGCCGACATGGAGGCGGCGATCTGCATCGATGCGTTGTTCGAGCAGGCCATGGTCATCGGCGAAGGCCGCCCGTTTCTGGCCTCGGTGATTGTGCTCAATGCGCACAGTTGGCGCCGCCACGCCGGGAAATTGGGGGTGGACCCAAACGACGATGCGGCATTGGCGAGCCCCCGGGTGGAGGCGTTCGTGCTCGCCAAGGTGGCCCGGCAGTTGCGGGATTTCCCCGGCTATGCGGCGGTGCGGCGGGTGTGCCTGACCCGCCGGCCGTGGAGCGTCGAAGACGACACTCTCACCCCGACCCTGAAAATCAAACGCGCGGCGTTGCACCGGCGATTCGCCGGGCAAATCGCCGCCATTTACCGGCACCGACCATGACCGCCCCCACCCTTGCATTCGATGTTTACGGCACCTTAATCGACACCGCCGGGGTCACCGTGGAACTGGAAAAACATCTCGGTGCGGGGAAGGGCGGGCATGCCGCCGCCGAGTTTTCCGACCGGTGGCGCCTGAAACAACTGGAGTACACCTTCAGGTACGGCCTGATGGGGCGCTACCGCGACTTCCGCGTCTGCACCCGCCAGGCCCTGGACTACTGCTGCGAATCCTCGCGCGCCGATTTGCCGGCGGCGGCGCGCGACCGGCTGATGGAATGTTATCTCGAGTTGCCGGCATTCGACGATGTAAGCGCCGGCCTCGAATTGTTGTCGAGGGCGCGGGTGAAAATGCTGGCGTTCTCCAACGGCCGCCCCGACGACCTCGAACAGTTGCTCGGGTCTGCCGGCATCGACGCGCATTTGGACGGCGTGGTCAGCGTCCATGAAGTGCAAACCTTCAAGCCCGACCCGGCGGTGTATCGGCACTTCCTGGCGCGCGCCGGCTCAACCCCCCGGGACACCTGGCTGATCTCCGGCAACCCGTTCGACATCTGCGGCGCGCGCGCGGCCGGCATGCATGCGCTGTGGCTGCGCCGTCAACCGCAGGCGGTGTTCGACCCGTGGGAATTCGCGCCGGATGCGGTGGCAGCCGACCTCGTTGAAGTGGCGCGGCGATTCGCCGGCGCCGGCGCGCGTGCATAATGGCCGGCGGCATGGCCGGCACGGACGCCGCTAATAACTCGGCCCCGGCGCGCCGAAGCCTCACCTGGGCGCTCATCGGGCAGGGGTGCGCGCCGGTGTCGATACCGCCCAAAGGCTACGGTTCGGTGGAAAGCATCATCTGGGATTACAAAGTTTATCTGGAAAAACTCGGACACAAAGTGTTCATCATCAACACCGCGGAGCGGCGGGAAATCATCGCCGTCGCCAACAGATGCCGGCCCGATGTCGTGCATCTGCATCAATATCCGTTGTCCGGCGTGCTGAAGAAAATCCGCGCGCCGGTGAAAATCTTCACCAGCCATTTGGGTTACGAGATCAGCCGGCCGGCCTGCTTCCGTTTTATCGCCAGGCATCTCGTTCAATACCTGAAAGGCGGCCTGTTTGTTTTTGTGTTGTCGCCGGTCTGGATGCGCAAGTTTCTCGACTGCGGATACCATCCTGCGGAAGTTTTTGTAACGCCGAACGGCGCCGACCACCGCAGATTGAGGTTCCATAAAACGCCGCTGCATACAAACCGCAGCCTCTATTTGGGGAACATCACCGGCATTAAAGGACAACATCTCTATCAAGCGATCGACTCGATTGATTTCGCCGGGCCGCACCGCAACCCAAAATTCGACAAAACGCGCGCCAACTATCTCGGCGAATGGACGCGCGAGCATCTCTACGCGCATTTGTCGGACTACGCCAACCTGGTTATCTTGAGCAGGGTCGAGGCCGCCGCGCCGTTGGTTGTGCTGGAGGCGCTGGTTTGCGGGTTAGGCGTGGTCGTCAGCGCCGCCGCGTCGGTCAATTTGGATACGCAACTGCCGTGGATTACCGTCATCCCGGACGAGAAAATAACCGATGTCGCGTTTGTCGAGGCCGAGATTGCGCGCAACCGTGAAATATCGCTGAGACACCGGGAACAAATCCGCGCATACGGCATCGAGAATTTCTCGTGGGAAAAACTGATTCCGCGCTACGCCGATTTGTGCCTGAAACTGCACGCCGAAGCCCCCCCCCCCCCCCCCCCCCCCCACTCACCCCCCGCCCCCCCCCCCCGGCAGCCCCCCCCCCCCCC
>JAPPQJ010000020.1:23130-37550 GCA_028817015.1 Gammaproteobacteria bacterium | reverse complement strand
CCGGGAAAAAAACCCGGGCGCCCGGGCCGAATATTTTTTGGGGGAAAAACGCTTCCCGGCCCACCGCCCTTTTTGCGAGTAAAGGCCCCCCAGACCCCCCCCCCCCCCCCCCCCCCCCACCGCACGGCGCAGGTTTTACGCAGGCTGCGATACCTCCTGCCGGCGCTGCCGTCCATGTTGTTCTTTGCGCTTCAATATCTGGTTTGTAAATCGCTGCCCCGCAAGACTGGTCGTTTATTCCGGTGACAAACATCCCTGAAACCGCCGCCCCGAACGGCCCGGCGCGCCCGCCCCTCACCTGGGTGCTCATCGGGCAGGGATACGCGCCGGTGTCGATACCGCCCAAAGGCTGGGGCGCGGTGGAAAGCGTCATCTGGGATTACAAAACCCACCTTGAACAACTCGGCCACAAGGTGGTTGTCATCAACACCGCGGAGCGGCGGGAAATCATCGCCGCCGTCAACAGATGCCGGCCCGATGTCGTGCATCTGCATCAGTATCCGCTGTCCGGCGTGCTGAAGAAAATCCGCGCGCCGGTCAAAATTTTCACCAGCCATTCGGGTTACGAGATCAGCCGGCTGGCCTCGCTTCGTTTTCTGGTCGAACATCTCCTGTCCTACCTCAAAGGCGGCCAGTTTGTTTTTGTGCTGTCGCCGGTTTGGAGGCAGAAATTTCTCGACTGCGGATACGACCCCGCCGAGGTTTTTGTGACGCTGAACGGCGCCGACCACCGCAGATTCAGGTTCCGCGAAACGCCGCTGCATGAAAACCGCAGCCTCTACCTGGGGAGCATTTATGACAACAAAAGACAACACCTCTACCAGGCCATCGACCGAATGGATTTCGCCGGGCCTCACGGTGACGAAAAATTCGACCAAACGCGCGCCAACTACCTCGGCGAATGGACGCGCGAACACCTTTACGCGCATTTATCCGACTACGCCAGCCTGGTTATCTTAAGCAAAGTCGAAGTCGCCGCACCGCTGGTCGTTCTGGAGGCGCTGGTTTGCGGGTTGGGCGTGGTGGTCAGCGAAGCGGCGTCGGTCAATCTGGATGCGCGCCTGCCGTGGATAACCGTCATCCCGGAACGGAAAATAACCGACATCGATTTCGTGGCCGGCGAGATTGCGCGCAACCGTGAAATATCGCTGAGACACCGCGCGCAAATCCGCGCATACGGCATCGAGAATTTTTCGTGGGAGAAACTGGTGCCGCGCTACGCGGATTTGTGTTTGCGGCTGCACGCCGCTAAAAACTCCCCCCGCCCTGTGGCGCAGACCCTCCGCAGGCTCCGGTATTTGCTGGCGGCCCTGCCCGCAGACCTGGTGGCCGTCGCCCGTTATCTGATGTTCAAGCGGTTTCCCCGCCGCATCCGCCGTTTGTTTCCGTGATTCGCCCGGCGTTTTGCCGCGCGCCGGCGCAACATCGCGGAGGTTTGTGGTAGAATGGCGCGGTCGGGATTCCCGCAACGGGCATCCTTTCCCATCAACCGACAGAACCCCATAATGGAACCGATACGCAATTTCCTAATCCCAAACGCCTGGGCGCAAGACGGCGGATTCGGCGGCGGCGGCCTGGTCAGTTTGCTGCCCATGGTGCTGATTTTCGTCATCTTCTATCTGCTGCTGATCCGCCCCCAGCAAAGGCGCGCCAAGCAGCACAAAACCATGGTGGCCGGCCTGTCCAGGGGCGATGAAGTGGTCACCAACGGCGGCACCCTCGGCAAAGTCACCGGCGTGGACGACAATTTCGTCACCGTCGAGGTCGCCGACGGCGTGCGCATCAGGGTGCAGCGCATGGCGGTTGCGCAAATGATGCCGAAGGGGACGGTCAAGTCGGAGAAGCCGTCGTAAGCGCCCCCGCGGTTTATCCGCAGCGCCCGCGCACCCCCCGCGCTATTGACGACGGTCAAGTGCAACGGCTAAACTGCGCGCCCCATCACGCCGATGACCGCAATGCAGACGACCAGCCATTACGCCCGCCCTTGCGGCGCCCCGGCCACCCGGATCACCGGCGCCATGCCGCGGCCGGGCCGGGCATGGAGGCGCAATTGAATTCACGATCATGCTGAACCAAACCGCCTGGTGGAAATACTCGCTGATCGCGCTGGTGCTCGCGGTCGGCGGCTTTTATGCGTTGCCCAATGTGTTCGGCAATGACCCCGGCGTGCAGGTTCGCGGGGCGCGGGGGCTGGGTATCGGGGCCGGGGCACTGGGCCAGGTTGAGGCGGCGCTGGCCGAGGCTTCCATCGACATCAAGGCGATCACCCGCGACCCGGACGGCATCAAGATTCGCTTCAACGACATCGAAAGCCAGTTGCAGGCGCGCGAAGTCATCGAGCGCGAACTGGGCGACGGCTACACCACCGCCTTGACTTTGCTGTCCGGGGCGCCGGCGTGGCTGACCGATTCCGGGGCCAACCCGATGTATTTGGGGCTGGACCTGCGCGGCGGGGTGCATTTTTTGCTGGAGGTGGACATGGACAGCGCCATCGCCCGCGCCCATGAACGCTATACCGCCGACCTCAAGCGCGTATTGCGCGAAGGCGCCCTGCGCTACCGCCGGGTGCGCCCCAACCCGGACGGGGAAATCGAAATCACCCTGCGCGACGCCGGCCAACTCGAGCAGGTCAGCGACTTGATCGAGCGGCGCCTGCCGGAACTGGATGTGCGCGCCGATGGGCAGCGCGCCGGGGTGTTGCTGGCCGGCGTCAACGACGACCGCATCGACGAGATTAAGGCCTTTGCGCTGGAGCAGAACATGACCGCGCTGCGCAACCGCATCGACCAACTGGGAGTCGCCGAGCCGGTGGTGCAGCGGCAGGGAGACCAGCGCCTGGTGATTCAGTTGCCCGGGGTGCAGGACACCGCCAGGGCCAAGCGCATCTTAGGGCGCGCCGCCACCCTGGAAATGCGCCTGGTGGACGAGGAGCACAACGCCGAGGCGCTGCAATCCGGCCTGGCGCCGGGCGGCGCGCGCTTCTACCGATTCCGCGACAACCGGCGCATCCTGCTGTTCAACCGGGTCATCTACTCCGGGGAAAACATCATCGACGCCGCCGCCAGCCTGGACACTCAGACCGGCTCGCCGGTTGTCAGCATCACCCTGGACGCCGCCGGCGCGCGCATCAACCAGCGCGTCACCGGCGAGAACATCGGCAACCGCATGGCGGTGGTCTATCTGGAAACCACCTCGCAGATTAAGCGCGACGACGACGGCAACACGGTGCGCGACGCGCAGGGGCGGCCGCTTCGGGAGAGTCGCAAGATCGAAGAAGTCCTGACCGCCCCGGTGATCCGCGACCAGTTGGGCAAGCGCTTCCAGATCGAAGGCCTCGACAGCGTCACCGAAGCGCGCGACCTGGCGCTGATGCTGCGCGCCGGCGCCCTGGCCGCGCCGGTGGAAATCGTCGAGGAGCGCACCGTCGGCCCCAGCCTCGGGCGCGCCAACATCAGCCAGGGTTTCACCTCGGTGATGGCCGGCTTCCTGCTGGTGCTGGCGTTTATGTTGGTGTATTACCGCGTGTTCGGCATCACCGCGACCATCGCCTTGACCCTCAACCTGGCGCTGATGGTGGCGGTGCTGTCGTTCTTCCAGGCCACCCTGACTCTGCCGGGCGTGGCCGGCATCGTGCTGACCGTGGGCATGGCGGTGGACGCCAATGTCCTCATCTTCGAGCGCATCCGCGAGGAAATTCGCAACGGCAACTCGCCGCAGGCCAGCATCCACCTGGGCTACGACCGGGCGCTGTCCACCATCGTCGACGCCAACATCACCACGCTGATCGCCGCCATCGTGTTGTTCAACTTCGGCACCGGCCCCATCAAGGGCTTCGCGGTCACCTTGAGCATCGGCATTCTCACCTCGATGTTCACCGCCATCATGGTCACGCGGGTGCTGATTAACTGGTATTACGGCGGCAAGGCGGTGCGGAGGCTCAGCATCTGACATGGAAATTTTCAAGCGCAAAACCAAAATCCAATTTCTCAGCCATCGCAAACTGGCGCTGGGGATTTCCGCGCTGCTGCTGGCCGCCGGCATCGCCTCGCTGATCATGCGCGGCCTGAACTTCGGCATTGATTTCAGCGGCGGCACGCTGGTCGAGGTGGGCTACCAGGATGCGGTGGAAATCGAATCGGTGCGCAGCACGCTGCTGCAGGGCGGCTTCCCCGACGCCGTGGTGCAGCACTTCGGCACCGCCCGGGACGTGCTGATCAGGCTGCCGGGTGCCGCCTCGGGGGAAATCGACAGCGCCGCGCAGCTGAGCGAGCGCTTAATCGGCCTGCTGCGGGCCCCGTTCGGCGAGCAACTGGCCGGCGAGGACAATGTCGCCGGCTTGCAGCAGTGCGTGTCCGGCGGCGCCGCCGTGTCCGACTGCCGGGTGCAGATGCGCCGCGTGGAATTCGTCGGCCCGCAGGTCGGAGACGAGTTGGCCAACCAGGGCGGCCTGGCCATGCTGTATGCGCTCATCGGCATTTTGATCTATGTCACCTTCCGCTTCGAATGGCGCTTTGCGGTGGGCTCGGTCATCGCGCTGGCCCACGATGTGCTGATTACCGTGGGCATCTTTTCCCTGTTCCAGTTCGAGTTTTCGCTGCCGGTGCTGGCCGCGGTGCTGGCGGTCATCGGTTACTCGCTGAACGACACCATCGTGGTGTATGACCGCATCCGCGAAAACTTCCGCAAGATGCGCAAGCGCAGCGCCATCGACATCATCAACGGCTCCATCAACCAGACCCTGCCGCGCACCGTGCTGACCTCGCTGACCACGATGATCGTGGTGCTGACCCTGCTGATTTTCGGCGGCGAGGTGATCCGCGGCTTCTCCATCGCCCTGCTGGCCGGCGTCATCATCGGCACCTACTCATCCATTTTTGTCGCAAGCCCGGTGGTGCTGGCGCTCGGCATCAACCGCGAGGCCATGATACCGGTCAAAAAAGAAGGCGAAGACGCGGTTGCGGAGCGGGTCTGAACGCCCCGGTCGCCGGCTGTCACGCGCCCCCGGGCGGCGGCTATAATCACAAACAGGTGATTCCCGATGCAATGCCCCTACTGCACAAACGCCGACACCCGCGTCATCGACTCGCGCCTGGGAGACGGCGGCGAATGCGTGCGCCGGCGGCGCGAATGCCCGGCCTGCGCCGAGCGCTTCACCACCTTTGAGCAAATGGTGCTGCAAATGCCGCAGGTGATTAAATTCGACGGCCGGCGCGAAAAATTCGACGAAACCAAACTGCGCCGCGGTGTCGACCGGGCGCTGGAAAAACGCCCGGTCAGCGGCGAAGCCGTGGAGGGCGCGATTAAGCGCGTGATGCGCCGCTTCACCCACAAAGGCGAGCGCGAAATCCCGGCCGCCGACATCGGCGAAGCGGTGATGCGCGAGTTAAGCGAACTCGACGAAGTCGCCTATGTGCGCTTCGCCTCCGTATACCGCCGCTTTCAGGATGTGGCCGCCTTCAACGAAGAAGTGGAGAGGTTGCGGGGTGCGCAACTCAGCCGCCCCAGCAAGGTGCAACTGTCCCTGTTCGGCGGCGGCAAAAAAGCCTGACAAGCCGTCTCACCCGACCATGTTCAACGGAGTCAAGGGACTCGCCCAGCGCCCGCCGACTCATCCGGCCCCCCACCGGGGCGCCGCATCCGGCCGCCCCGTGGCCGTTGACGATGCGAGTTTCATGGCGCACGCGCTGGCCCTGGCGGCCAGGGGCGTCAACACCACCCACCCCAACCCGCGGGTCGGCTGCGTGGTGGTTGCCGAAGGCGCGGTGGTCGGCGAAGGCTGGCACCGCGTGGCCGGCGGCGACCACGCCGAAATCATCGCCTTGCGCCAGGCCGGCAAGCGCGCCGCCGAGGCCACCCTGTATCTGACCTTGGAGCCTTGCAATCATTACGGGCGCACGCCGCCTTGCACCGACGCGGTGGTCGCAGCCGGCATCCGCCGCGCGGTCATCGCCCTGGAAGACCCCAACCCGCGGGTCGATGGCGGCGGCGTGGCGGCGTTGCGGCGCGCCGGCATCGATGTCACGGTTGGAGTCGGCGCGCAATCGGCCCACCGCCTGAACCGCGGCTTCTGCCAGCGCATGAGCACCGGGCGCCCGTGGGTAACGCTTAAAATGGCCGCCAGCCTGGACGGCAAAACGGCCATGTCGAACGGTGAAAGCCAGTGGATCACCGGCCAGGCGGCGCGCCGTGACGCCCATCAACTGCGCGCCGCCAGCTCCGCCATCCTGACCGGTGTCGGCACCGTGCTGCGCGACGACCCGCAGATGACCGCGCGCCTCGACGGCATCCACCGCCAACCCCTGCGCGTCATCCTCGACAGCCGCCTCAGCACCCCGCCGCAGGCCAAAATCCTGCACGCTCCCGGCGCCGCGCTGATCATCACCACCGACGCCGGCGACTCCGGGCCTCTGCGCGGCACCGGCGTGGAGGTGATCACCTGCGGCCAACACGCCGGCCGCCTCGACCTGCACCGGGTCATGCGCGAACTGGCCGAGCGCGAGGTCAACGATCTCCTGGTGGAAGCCGGCCCCCGCCTCAGCGGCAATTTGCTTAAACAGCGCCTGGTCGATCAGGTCGTGGTCTATGTGTCGCCCGATTTGCTCGGCAGCGACGCCCGCGGCATGTTCGACATCCCCGGTCTGGAGCGCATCAAAGACCGCCACCGCCTGGCCTTTGGCGATGTGCGCAGAGTCGGCGGCGACTTGCGCCTGACCCTGGATGTGGTCGGCGGCGCGGTGCCGGCCAGGCCTTGACGGCGTATCGGCGCCATGTTTACCGGCATCGTGCGCGCCCTGGGCTCGGTCAAATCGCTCCGCAACAACGGCGGCGGCTGTGTGCTGGAAGTGGACCTGGGGGCGCTCGACGCCGGCTCGGTGCACCCCGGCGACAGCATCGCGGTCAACGGCGCCTGCCTGACCGTGGGCGAGTTGCGCGGTGGCGCGGCGGGCGCGGCCTGTGCGGTTTTTGAGGTGTCCCCGGAGACCCTGGCCAGATGCCTGATCGGCCAATGGGCGCCCGGCGAGCCGCTCAACCTGGAGCCGGCGCTGACCCTGCAAACGCCCCTCGGCGGGCACCTGGTGTGCGGCCACATAGACGGCGCCGGCACCCTGCTGGAACGCCGCCCGGCCGCGCACTGCACGCACATGCGCTTTGCCGCGCCGCGCGCCCTCGGCCGGCTGATCGCGGCCAAAGGCTCGATTGCCGTGGACGGGGTCAGCCTGACCAGCAACCAGGTGTCCGACCACCCCGGGGAGACTCGTTTCGAGGTCATGTTAGTGCCGCACACCCTGGCCGCCACCACCCTCGGCGGGCTACAGCCGGGGGCGCGCGTCCACCTCGAGGCCGACCCGCTGGCGCGCTATGCGCAGCGGTTGATGGAGCGCGGCGGCGACCAGGCGGTGGGCGGATGAACGCCCCGGTGCAAATCGACTCCATCGCCGATGTCATGGCCGATTTCCGCCGCGGGAAAATGGTCATCTTGGTCGATGAGGAGGACCGCGAAAACGAAGGCGATCTGCTGGTCGCCGCCGAATGCGCCACCGCCGAGCACATTAACTTCATGGCCGCGCAGGGCCGCGGGTTGATTTGCCTGACCCTGACCGAGGAGCGCTGCAATCAGCTGGATTTGCCGCTGATGGTGAGCCGCAACAACGCCCGCATCGCCACCAACTTCACGGTGTCCATCGAGGCCGCGCACGGCGTGACCACCGGCATCTCCGCGCACGACCGCGCCATCACCGTGCGCACCGCGGTGCAGCCGGACGCGCGCCCGGGGCACCTGGTGACGCCCGGGCACATCTTCCCGATTAAAGCCCAGCCCGGCGGCGTGCTGACCCGCGCCGGCCACACCGAGGCCGGCAGCGACCTGGCGCGTCTGTGCGGCTTCGAGCCGGCCAGCGTGATCTGCGAAATCCTCAACCCGGACGGCAGCATGGCGCGGCTGCCCGATTTGTTAGCCTTCGGGCGCGCCCACGGCATCCGCATCGGCACCATCGCCGAATTGATTCGCTACCGCATGGAAAACGACCCGACCGTGCTGCGCGTGTCGGCCGGCCACCTGCACCTCAAGGCGGGGCGCTTCGCGTCGTTCCTGTATCGGGATGTGGTCGAGGGCGGGGTGCACCTGGCGCTGGTGCACGGACAGATCACCGCCGCGCGCCCCACCCCGGTGCGCGTCCATGTCCACCGCGGCCTGCTGGATGAGGCGCTTGACCCGGCGGCCCCCAGTTGGCCGCTGCACCAGGTTGCCGAGACCATCGCCGCGCAAGAAAGCGGCGTGATTGTGTTATTGTCATACCATGAATCCGCCGAGCAACTGGCTGCGCGCATCACGATGAGGGCCGAGCAGTCGGAGGCGCCGCCGCCCGCGCCGGCCGGCCACGGGGAGCAGCCCGACAGCCCCGCCAACCTGCGCATGTTGGGCGCCGGCGGCCAGATACTGGCGGACTTGAAAGTCAGCAAGGTGATCGCCCTGGGCCGCGAAAAACGCACCCACGGACTGTCCGGCTTCGGCCTCGAAATCGTCACCTATGTCGCCGACCGCCGGCAACTGGAGCAATGGATCCGGCAACATGCGTGAATTTTCCACCGATCTGGACCAAGTGGGCGGCCACTACGCCCTGGTCGCCGCGCGCTTCACTCGGTCGATCACCGAGCAACTGGTGGCCGGCGCCGAGCGCGCCTTGATCGGCCACGGCATCGACGCCGACAATATTCACTGCGTGTGGGTGCCGGGCGCGTTTGAAATCCCGCTGGCGTGTCAAAGATTGACCCAAATCCGCCATATTACCGGCGCCCGATACAACGCCATCATCGCCTTAGGCGCGGTCATTCGCGGCCAGACGCCGCATTTTGACTATGTGGCCGGCGAATGCGCGCGCGGCATCGCGCGGGTCAGTTTAGACAGCGGCGTGCCGGTGATCTTCGGCGTGCTGACCACCGACACCCGCGAGCAAGCCGAGCGGCGCGCCGACCCCGGGGCCGGCGACAAAGGCGGCGCCGCGGCGCGGGCGGCGCTGGAAATGGCCGGCCTGCCCATCCCCAAACTCATCGATTAGCGAGGAACGATCATGGCCACAAGCGGCAGACACCTGGCGCGCCGGTGCGCGATGCAGGCGCTCTATCAATGGCGGATGACCCGCCAGGCGCCGTCCGAAATCGAGGCGAGTTTCATCGCCAACCGCAAACTCACCGGCAGGAATCGCGACTATTTCCTGTTCCTGATCAAGAACATTCCCAAGCACATCGACAAAATCGACCGGCTCATCGCGGCTCATCTGGACCGCGACCCGGACAAGGTGGATCTGCTCGAGCAGGCGATCCTGCGCCTGGCCGCCTACGAACTGAAATTTGGCCGCGACATCCCCCCCAGGGTGGCCATCGACGAAGCCATCCACCTGGCCAAACTGTTCTGCTCCGAGAACGGCTACAAGTATGTCAACGCGGTGCTCGACAAGATCGCCCGCGCGGTCGGCGGCAGCGGCCTGAATGCGCCGGCGCATTAGCCGGGACCTGTTTCGCAGCCCCGGCCATTTGCTCGCCCTGGGCTTCGGCACCGGCCTGGCCCCGGCCGCCCCGGGCACCGCCGGCAGCCTCGCGGCGCTGCCGTTCATCGTGCTTGTTGCGCCCCTCGGCGGGTGGGTTTACGCATCCGCCGTGGTCATCGCCTTTATGGCCGGCATCCGCTGGTGCGGGCGCGCCGCCGAAGCGCTCGGCGCCGCCGACCACCCGGCCATCGTCTGGGACGAGATGGTCGGGATGTGGGTTGCATTGTGCTTCATCCCGGTTTCCTGGGCCACGCTGGCCGCCGGTTTCGCGCTGTTTCGCCTGTTCGACATCGCCAAACCGTGGCCGGTCAGCCGACTGGAGCGCTGCCCGGGCGGCGCCGGAATCATGCTCGACGACCTGGCCGCCGGGATTCTCGCCAACCTGGTGCTGCACCTGCTGCTGCCGTATCTGCCGCTGTGACTGCCCCGCCAGTTTGATGCGGTGTCGGAAAACGCCGCATTGTGATACAGTATCGCCGCCCGCCAAATCACGCTGTCACCGCCCCCGCCATGTTCGCCCCCACCCAACCGATCCTGAGAACCGACGCCTCGGGCATGCCGCTGGAATGGATCGATTTCAAGCGCGCGGTCACCCTGCATTGCCTGGGCCAGGTGGCCTACACCTGCGGGGCCAACACAATGCGCATATTCGGCGGCTTTAACCGCGCCAGCGGGCGGCGCAGTTGCATCGACATCAACTCCATCATCGCCACCCACGGCGACCACCGCACGGTGGCCAGGATGCGCGGCGGTTATGTGCCGCCGCTGCACAACCTGCCGCTGTTCCAGCGCGACGGCTATCTCTGCCTGTATTGCGGCGGCCGGTTTTCGCGCCGCCGGCTGTCGCGCGACCACATCACTCCGCTGAGCCAGGGCGGCGCCGACTCCTGGAACAATGTCGTCACCGCCTGCCTCAGATGCAACAACCGCAAGGCCGGCGGCACCCCGCAGCAGGCCGGGATGGAGTTGCTGGCGGTGCCGTTTACGCCCACCCACGCCGAGTATATCTACCTGCAGGGGCGGCGCGTGTTGGCCGACCAGATGGAATTCCTGCGCGCCCATTTCCCGCGCTCCAGCCCGCTGCACCGGCGCACCTGATAACCCTTGACCACCCGAGCGCCGGCCCCGGCGACCTTCATCAACCCGCCATTGAGAGCACCGACCATGTCCCCATTTCGCGCCTACCGCATCGACCAGGTTGACGGCAAAATCACCGCCGCCTTTGAGCAACTCACGCCGGACCATTTGACCGAAGGGGAGGTGTTGATCCGAGTGCTGTGGTCGGGGATCAACTTCAAGGACGCGCTGGCGGTGACCGGGCGCGGCAAGATTCTGCGAAAGTATCCGCTCAACGGCGGCATCGACCTGGCCGGGGTGGTGCTGCAATCCAGCGATTCCCGCCACCGCGATGGCGATGAAGTGCTGGTGTGCAGCGCCGGGCTGTCGGAGACCGTGGACGGCGGCTATTCCGAAGTGGCGCGGGTGGCGGCCGATTCGGTGGTGCCGATGCCGCCCGGCCTGACCCCGCGCGAGGCCATGGCCCTCGGCACCGCCGGGTTCACCGCCGCTTTGGCGGTGGCGCGCATGCAGCACAACGGCCAGACCCCGGACTTGGGCCCGGTGGTGGTCACCGGCGCCAGCGGCGGGGTCGGCAGCGTGGCCATCAGCATCCTGAGCGCGGCCGGCTACGAGGTCACCGCGTTCACCGGCAAGACCGCGCAGCACGATTACCTGCGCGAACTGGGCGCCACCGGCTTCATCGACCGCCACAGCGTGGAAATGGGCCAGCGCCCGCTGGAAAAGGCGCTGTGGGGCGGCGCCGTCGATAACGCCGGCGGCCGCACCCTGGCGTGGCTGACGCGCACGGTGCGGCCGCGCGGCAACATCGCCAGCATCGGCCTGGTCGAAGACCACGCATTCAGCACCACGGTGATGCCGTTCATTCTGCGCGGCGTGTCGCTGCTCGGCATCAACGTGCTGGAAATCACCAACCACATGCGCGACCAACTGTGGGCGCGGCTGGGCGGCGACTTGAAGCCGCGCCAACTGCAGCGCATCGTGACCCGCGAAATCGCTTTCGACGACCTGCCCGGCGCTTTCGAGGGCTATTTTGACGGCACCCATTACGGCCGAACCGTGATCAAAATGGACCCCGGCCACCGGCCGCACGCCGAGACCATGCAGTCGGGGTGACCGGCGCTCGCCAAGCCCGCGCCACCGCCGCGAAACCGCAACGCATATGGGCGGCCAGGCACCCCGCAACCCGCCATCCGACCGCCCCGTCCCGGCCCTGCTTGCGCTGTGCCTGCTCATCGCCGTCAGTTACTTTCCGGCCACCCTGGCCGGCTTCGTCTGGGACGACCGCGTGCTCAGCCAGGCCAAACCCGTGCAAGCGCTGTCCGGCTTGTGGCACATCTGGTTCGAGCCGCGCGCACTGAAAGAATACGAGGGCCACTACTGGCCCCTGCTCTACACCACCTTCTGGCTGGAGCACAAACTGTGGGGCTTGAAACCGCTCGGCTACCACCTGGTCAACCTGCTGCTGCACGCCGCCGTCACCTGCCTGTTGTGGCATTTGCTGCGCCGGCTGGCCGTGCCCGGCGCGTGGCTGGCGGCGGCGCTGTTCGCCGTGCACCCGGTGCATGTCGAGCCGGTGGTCTGGGTCATTGGCCGCAAGGATTTGCTGGCCAGCCTGTTCTACATAGCCGCTTTGCTGGCCTACATTCGCTTCATCGAAGCGCCGCGGGTGCGGCGCTACCTCGGTGCGCTGGCGCTGTTCGTGCTCGGACTGCTGAGCAAATCCATGATCCTGACCCTGCCGGTGGCCCTGCTCATCTGGCACGCCTGGAAACGGGGCCGCGTGACCGCCGCCGATGCGGCGCGCGCGCTGCCGTTTCTGGCGGTCGGTCTGGCCGTCACCGTGCTCGACTGGCGCTCCTACAAAGACCTGGAAAACGTCTCTTTCGACTACACCCTCATTGAGCGCGCGCTGATCGCCGCCCAGTCGCTGTGGTTCTACGCCGGCAAACTGCTGTGGCCCGCGCACCTGGCGGTCGTCTATCCGCGCTGGCCCACCGGCGGCCCGCTGGCCTGGGCCGCGTTGTCAGCCGCCGCCGCGCTGCTGCTGGCGCTGTGGCATCAGCGCCGGCGCCTGGGCCGCGGGCCGCTCACCGCGGTGCTGTTCTTCGCGGTCACATTGTCGCCGACCCTGGGCTTCTTCGACTACGGCTACATGCGCTTCTCGTTCGTCGCCGACCGCTACCAATACTTGGCCGGCGCCGGCCTCATGGCGCTGCTGGCCGCCGCCGCCCACCGCGCCACAGGCGCATTGCCCGCCGTCATCGGGCGTTGCCGGCCCGTTGCCCTGGCCCTGATACTGCTGCCGTTGAGCATCCTCACCTGGCAGCAGGCCGGCATCTACCGCGACGAGGGCGCCTTTTTCGGCCACATCACCGCCCTCAACCCCAAAGCGCGCTCCGCCTACTACAACTTGGGCGGCTGGCTGCGCGAGCAGGGCCGCGAGGAACAGGCATTGGCCGCCTACAACCAGGCCCTGGCGCACCTCGACCCGTCGGACCGCTCCGCCGCCGCCTCCCTGTATGTCAACCTGGGCGTCATCCACGAAAACCGCGGGCAATACCGGGAAGCCGGCGACTTCTACCGCCGCGCGCTGCAAGCCAAACCGCGCGCCGGGGACGCCCTGTATAACCTGGCCCGCCTGTTGAACGGCGACCGGGAATACCGGGAGAGTTTGGAACTATACCGCCGCCTCATCGCCATCGCCCCCGACAACGCCAATGCCCACGCCGGCATGGCCGACACCCTGGCCTGGCTGGGCCGCCCCCGGCAGGCGCTGCGCAGCCTGGAGCGCGCGCAGGCTCTGGACCCGGCGCGCCGCCGCCAGGGCACGGCGCGCCAACAACTGGACAAAATGCTGGATCAAATCGGCGCGCGCCAAAGCCTCCGCCAGGCCGACGCCAACTACCGCAAGGCCCTGGAACACCACCGCCAGGGCCGCCCCGAAGAGGCGCTGGCGGCCCTGCGCCAAAGCCGCGAGCAAAGCCCCGACTCGGTTGAAATACACACCTTCATAGGCCTCATCAACGAGCAGGCCGGCCGCCTGGAACAGGCCGCCGCCGACTACCGCCGGGCCCTGCAAATCGACCCGCGCTCGGTGCAGGCCCTGAACCGCCTGGGCGCCCTGCGGCTGCGCCAGCAGCGCTATCGCGAAGCCCTGGAACACTTCCAGGCCCTGGCCAAAATCCAGCCTGATTTCGCCAAAGTCTATTCCGGCATGGGGGTCGCGCTATACAACCTGAAGCGCCCGCAGGAGGCGCTGCGAAGTTTTGAAAAAGCCCTGTCACTGGACCCGGCCCTGCAAGAAGCGCGGGTCAACCGGGAGCATGTGCTGCAGGCGCTCAAGGGTGGGAGCAATTCGCCAGCCCCATGAGCCCGGTAGCCGGTCCGCCGGGTGGCGGGGTCGGTGCAGAGGGGTATGCGGGGACTGTGCTTTGGTGCGCCCCTCTCCCCGGCCCTCTCCCCACCGGAAGGAGAGGGGGGAATCGGGGATTGAACCGCAACCGCTCAATGTCCTGGGCGAGGAGTTGAAAATTCGCCCAAAAGCCGGTATAAGGGGGCACCGATGGCCGCGCGTTTCCAGGGGGGCGCTCCCATCGATTAATCATTCCCGCACGCCTTGCAATTTCAACCGGATTCGTGGTCGATGAAAAAGATGTTCGCGCTTTATTCCCTGCCCCCCCCCCCCCCCCCCCCCCCCCCCCCCCGGGGGTGGGGGGGGGGGGGGGGGTTTGCCCCCCCCCGGGGGGGGGGGGGGGGGGGGGGGTTGGGAAAGGGGGGCGGGGGGCCCCGGGAATG
>JAPPQJ010000020.1:0-23120 GCA_028817015.1 Gammaproteobacteria bacterium | reverse complement strand
CGGAGAAAAAGGGGTGCGGCGCGCCCCGCTCGCCCCCCCCCCCCCCCCCGGCTGCACATCGGTGCTTGTGCGGGAATAGCGGGTTTCAGCCCTCACGGGGGAATGGGGGAATGGGGAGTATTGGAAATGGCGGCCGGGGCATCCGTGAATGCGGGCAGTGTACTGGCCGCCAGGCTCGGTCATCTCCCGTCCACCGGTCCGTTCGAGCCGCCCGCCCGTGGTCAAAACAGGTGGCTTTCGGCAAAGCGACCGTTGCATATCCGCAGAAATCCGCTGTCGTTCGGCGCTTTATTTCACTTAACTGCTTGTTAGAGGTTACTCCCATTCATGAAAATACCCGCTACCGCGATGGCCGCGCCCGTTTTGGCTTTTGTTTTGCTGTTTGCGCCGCAAACGGCCGATGCGCAGACGACGCCGCCGGCTCATACCTTCACCCTGACCGGCCCGGCCACCATTACCGAGACCGATGCCGATGCCGACACCACCTACACGGTGACCCGCACCGGCCCGGCTATCGACTCGATTTGGCAATTAACGCTGACTTACTCGATCACCCTGGGCACCGCCACGGCGGCCGATTTCAGCGGCGGCACAGCGCCCAGAGGCCAGTTGACTTTCCTCACAACAGAAACCAGCAAAACCTTTAACATCGGCATTGCCGGGGACGACCTCACGGAGTCCGGCGAAACCTTCACCATTTTAGTTTTCATAAACCCGGCAAATGGCCTCGATCAGACCGCTGTCAGTATAAACAACGGCGTCGCCCTGCCCGCCGACTACACCGTCACCATCATGGACGACGACCCCGCCGCCAGCGTGACCGTCTCGCAGACCGGCTTGACCGTGGGGGAAGGCCGAACCGACAGCGCCGCCTATACCCTGGTGCTGAATGCCGAGGCCACCGACACCGTGACCATCTCGCTAACCAGCAGCGACACCGGCGCAGCCACCGCCACGCCCGCTAATCTGACATTCAGCACCGGCAACTGGAACATGGCGCAGACGGTGACGGTGACGGGCGTTCAGGACCTGGACGCCATGAACGAGGCGGTCACCGTGAGCCACTCGGTGAGCCAGGCCGGCGGCGGCGCCCAGGACGGCTACGACAACGTGCAGGTGGAAAACGTGCTGGTCACGGTCACCGATGACGAGGTGGCGCAATCCAGCCTCATCATCTCGCACAGCATGCGGGTTGTCGCCGAGGGCGCCTCGGAGTCATACACCATCAACTTAGGGGCGTTGCCGACCGCGTCGGTGACCGTCACGCCGGCCAGCGACAACGCCGCCTTGCTGAGCGTCAACCCGGCCGCCCTGACCTTTACCACATCCAACTGGCAACAGCCGCAGTCGGTGACGGTGACGGCCGCCCAGGACGACGACGCGGCCAACAACTCGTTCATGGTCAGCCACACGCTGGTCTCCGCCGACACCGACTACCACAACCAGGCGGCCGGGCGGGTGGCGGTCACGGTCACCGACGACGACCGCGGCAACATCACCATCACCTTTTCCGAGTCGTCTCTCACCGTCACCGAAGGGAGCAACGACACCTACACCGCGGTCCTGGACGTCCCGCCGACCGGCAATGTGACGGTCGCGCCCAGCGCCGCCAACGCCGACCTGACCATCAGCCCCGCTCTGCTGACCTTCACCAGCGGCAACTGGAACGCGCCGCAGACTTTGACCCTGGAAGTCGCACAGGATGATGACGGGGTCGATGAAGAGGGCAACATCGTCGTGCACACGGCGAGCGGCGCCGAGTATGAGGGGGTGCGCGCGGAAGTGCGGGTTGACATCACCGACGACGACACCCCCGCTGTGAATTTCTCGCGCACCGCCCTGACCGTGGTCGAGGGCGCCGTGGAGACCTACACCGCGACGCTGAGCACGGCACCGAGCGCGCTGTTGGTCGTCTCGGTGCGCAGCAGCGCCAGCGCTGTCGCCCGGGTGACCAACGAGGTGGTGTTCACCCCCACCGACTGGAGCACGCCGAAGGCGCTGAGTGTGACGGGCGTCGAGGACGCAAACTCCGTAAACGACACGGCCGTCTTGACCCACTACCTGGCCGGCGCCATGGAATACTCCGGCACCAGCACGGTGGCGGCGCAGGTGGCGGCCGCCGATGCGGATGCGCAGGCGAGCGATGTGACGGTCACGGTGACCGACAACGACACGGCCCGCGTGATCTTGTCGCCGACCTCGCTGACCGCCAATGAAGGCGGCTCCGCCGTCTCCTACACCGTGCGCCTGAACGCCCTGCCGGGCGGCGATGTGATCGTCACGCCGGCCACGGGCGGCAGCACGGCGGTCACGGTTTCCCCGGCCGCGCTGACCTTCACCACCAGCACCTGGGCCACGGCTCAGTTGGTGGATGTGACGGCCGTCGATGACTCCAACTCGGTCGGCGAAACGGTCACCGTGACCCACACGCTCAGCGGCGACGCCCAATACGCCGGCCTGACCCCGGAAGTGGTGGTCACGGTCACCGACGACGACACCCCCGGCGTGAGGGTGTCCCGCAGCGCTGTGTCGGTGATGGAAGGAGCCACGGATACCTTGTCCTACACCGTGAGGCTGAACACGCCGCCGTCCGCCAACGTGACCATCTCAACGACCAGCAGCGACACCGGTGCGGCCACCGTCACGCCCGCCGTTCTGACTTTCACCGCCACCTCCTGGAACACCGATCAGACGGTGACGGTGGCCGGCGCCGAGGACGACGATGTCGGCGATGAAGCGCTGTCCGTGACCCACTCGGTGTCCAGTACCGATACCGGGTATAACGGGGCATCGGTGCCCGATGTGGCGGTCACGGTGACCGATGACGACATGCGCGGCGTGCGCATTTCGGTGACCGGCGTGACCGCAGAAGACGATGGCGGCACCGCGACCTACACCATACGCCTTGAAAGCCAGCCGGTGGGCGGCTCGGTGGTGGTCACGCCGAGCGTTGCCAACGGCAGCCTGGCCGAAGTCTCCGCTGCGCTGACTTTCAACAACCTCAACTGGTTCATAACACAGGATGTAACGGTGACCGGGCGGGACGATGACGACCTGGCTGACGACACCACTGAAATCACCCACCGCGTGGCCGGCGCCGATTACTCGGGCGTGACGGCGGCCGCGGTCACGGTCACGGTCACCGACACCGACACGCTCAGGGCGGTCGCCTCGCCGACCGCGCTGACCGTGGACGAGGGCACCAACTCCGGCGCCTACACCGTGCAACTAAGCCACCAACCCAGCGGCCTGGTCATAGTCGCGCCGTCGAGCGCCAACACCATCGCCGTCCAAGTGTCCGACGAACTGGTTTTCAGCAGCGGCAACTGGAACAGGGCGCAGACGGTGTCGGTAGCGGGCATCCACGACTTTGACAGCGCGAACGAGACGGTCGAGGTGACGCACACGGTGAGCGGCGCCGACTCGAGCGGGTCGACGGCGGACACCGTGACGGTCACGGTGACCGACGATGACTCGGCGGGAGTGACTGTTTCGCCGACCACGTTGACTATAGTCGAGGGCGAGACCGCCGTCTTTACCATGCGCCTGAACACCCAGCCAAGCGACGATGTTGCGATCGATGTGGATTCCTCCACCCACGATGAGGTTACGCTCATCGTTGCAGGGAATCCCGACGATTTGGCTACTCTGGATTTCACCTCTTTGAATTGGAACACACCGCAGACGGTGAGCGTGTCGGTGGTGAATGATGACTCGCTCGGGACAGGCGGATCTTATTCAAACGCGGTTACTAGTGCCATTGATTTAGCATTGACCGACGCCCCTGAATACGACGCCATCCAAAACAACCCCCCTATCGATGCTGTGACGGTTGTGGCCGTTGATAACGACACCGCCGGGGTGGACATCTCGGAGACCACCCTGACCGTGAATGAAGGCGGCGAGGGCATCTACACCGTGCGATTGACCAACCAGCCGGCCGCCGACGTGATGATTACGCCGGCCACCAGCCAGGCCTCGGTGGCCACTGTTTCGCCCGCTGTGCTGACCTTCAGCGACAGCACCTGGAGCACGGTGCAGACGGTGACGGTAACCGGCGTCGACGACGGCAACACCGGCGATGACACAGCCGCCATCAGCCACACGGTCACCGGCTCCGCGGAGTTTGCGGGCGCGCAGGCGCCTTCTGTGGAGGTGACCGTCACCGACCAGCGCGGCGTCACGGTCAGCGTGTCGGAGCTGAATGTGGATGAGGGGGGGAGCGATGTTTACACCATGGTATTGAGCGCCGCACCATCCGGCAATGTGATCATTACCCCCTCCAGCAGCGGCGCGGCGGCCACGGTGGCCCCCGTATTGACTTTCTCAAGCACCAATTGGAACACCGCGCAGTCGGTCACGGTCACCGCGCCCATGGACGACAGCAACAACGCCAACGAGCGCGTCGATATTACCCACGCGGTGACCGGTTACGGGAGCATCTCCAGCGCCCCCGCGCTGTCGGTCACCATCCGGGATAATGACGCCGGGGTGCGGATTTCGCCGCAGACCCTGGTGATCAATGAAGCGTTAGCGGGAGCGGCAGCGGCCACAGCCACCTATTCGGTGGTACTGCAATCTGCGCCGAACGCGAATGTGACGGTGACCCCGTCCGGTTCGGATAGCGCCGTGGTCACGATGTTGGACCCTGCTGCGCTGACTTTTACCTCGACGAACTGGAACACCGCGCAGACGGTGACGGTAACGGCCGGCGATGACGATGTCCTCACCGACCCCGAGGCCACCATCACCCACACGCTCACCACGACGGCGACCGGCTACACCTCGCTGACGCCGGGTAGCGTGGAGGTGCGGGTCGCCAACACCGACGTGCCCGGGGTGATCGTGACCGGTTTCCCGTCTTCTGTGAACGAAGGCAACAATGACGACACTTACACCGTGGCATTGAGCAATGAGCCGAGCGGCCCTGTGACGGTGACGCCGTCCGCCGACAATTCCGATGTCACTTTCAGTCCGGCCACTTTGACCTTTTCGACCTCCAATTGGAACACCGCGCAGACGATGACCGTGAATGCCGGCCAGGATGACGATGCGGACAACGATACGGCGTCGGTCTCTCACACGGCCAGCGGCGCCGACTACCAGGGGGTGCAGAGTGTCCCCGCTTCTCTCAATATTGTCGATGACGAACCCGGCGCCCGTGGGCTGATGTTTTCGCCGTCAGCATTGACCCTGGATGAGGGCAGTTTCGGCTCCTACACCATCCGGCTGGGCACTCAGCCGATTGCCGATGTGTCGGTCATACCGAACTTCGCGAGCCCCGATGTGGGCCAGGAGGGGTTTATGCGGCAGGAGTCGCTGGGGCCGAATGAGCCCGTGATTTTCAGCCCCGCCAATTGGAACATGCCGCAGTCGGTGTCGGTGTGGGCCGACTTTGACGATAACGCGGACGACGAACGGGTAGAGGTGCAGCACAGGATACAGAGCAGTGACCCCAACTATGTGCGGACCGATCTGCCGGGAGAAACGAGTGAGGAAGATCTTAATCGTCCTATATACCAAATTCCCACTTTTACTCTCGAGGCGCGCGATTCCACCCGCGCCCGCGTGGACATCTCGCCGGTCGCCTTGAGCGTGGATGAAGGCTCAAACGGCATCTACACCGTGGTGTTGTCCCACCAGCCGACCCTGGCGGGCAGTTGTTGCCCGACGCTGGAGGTGACGGTGACGCCCGCCGCGCCGACTTTGAGCAGCGGCAGGGGGACTCTTACGCACAACCCGGCCGCCTTGACTTTTACCTCAGGGAACTGGAACGCCCCGCAGTCGGTGACGGTGACCAGCGGACAGGATGATGACGGCGACGATGCGATGTTTGCCGTGTCGCACACGGTGAGCGCGACCGCTGCCGTCGCCAATTATGACAGCAGTGTGACGGCTGACGATGTGACGGTCACGGTGAGGGATGATGAAAGGGCCCGGGGGATAACCGCCACGCCGGATGTGGTGAGCGTGAACGAGGGCGAAACCGGCACCTACACCCTGGTGCTGGACACCCTGCCGGCCGGCGATGTGATGGTCACGCCGTCCAGCGATACTCCCGCTGTGACTTTCTCCGACCAGATGCCGGATCAACCTCCTGTTTTGACTTTCACCACCACCAACTGGAACATCGCGCAGACGGTGACGGTGACGGGCGCAACGGACCTGAATGGCGCCGACGAAACGGCCACGCTGACCCACGCGCTGGTCTCCACCGCCGACTCCAACTACAACCTGAATGACATGGGGCGGGTGGTGGTCACGGTGGTCGATAGCGGGTCGGGTCTGGTGGTGTCCCCGGCCAGCGAAACGGTGACCGAAGGCACCGATACCGGCACCTACACCGTGCAACTGTCCACCCAGCCAAGCGGTGATGTCATGGTCGGTTTGGCCAGCGACAACCCGGATGTGCGTTTGTCCCCCACCGCGCTGACCTTCACCACCACCAACTGGGGTACGGCGCAGACGGTGATGATCGACGCCGCCATGGACGATGACGCCGCCGACGGGATGGCCACCGTGACCCACACCGCGAGCGGGGCCGACTACGACGGCGCGACGGCCGAAGTGGAGATCACGGTGACGGACCCCGATGATCCCTCGATAGAGGTCGTGCGCCTCAATACTTTGCGGGATTCTGACGGGCAGCCAGGCGTGCGGGAAGGCACCGATGGCACCTACACCGTGCGGCTGGGCACCCGGCCGGTGGGCGGCCTGGTGTCTTTGGGGTCGTCCATCACCAACTCCGATATCTTCTCCTTGAACCCCTCGGCGCTGTATTTCTCCGCCGACAACTGGAACACCGTGCAGACGGTCACGGTCACGGCCGCTGAAGACGATGACGCCGACGCGGAATCTTTCTCCGTGACCCACACGGCCAGCGGTGCCGACTACGACGGCATAACAGGGCAACTGGGGGAAACCCCTGTGGCCGATAACGACCGCCGTGGAGTGACCGTGAGGCCGACTGAACTGGTCAATTTAAGGGAGGGCAGTGACCGAACCTATACCGTGAGATTGAACACCCAGCCGTCGGGCGGCGATGTCATGGTCACGCCGGGCGTTGCCGGGGGTGCCAGTATCACGGTGTCCGGCGCGCTGACCTTCACCGCAAGCAACTGGAATGTCGGCCAGGGAGTGGTGGTGACCGCTGAGCAGGACCCCAACTCCGTCAGCGAAACACTCACGATAAGCCACACGGTGAGCGGTGCCGACTACGGGTCGGTGACGGCGCAGGACGTGGATGTCACGGTGACCGATGACGACGCGCCCAACGTGATAGTCTCGGCCCCCAGCCCCGCCACCGTGTCCGAGGGCGGCAGCACCAATACCGCCACCTACACCGTGCGACTGGGCACCCTCCCAAGCGGCAATGTGATGATCACGCCGTCCAGCGGCAGCCCCGCCGCCACCGTGTCCGCCGCGCTGACCTTCACCCCGGGTAGCTGGAACATCGCCCAGACGGTCTCGGTCACCAGCCAGCATGATGACAACGGCTTCGATGAAACCGTCACCGTGAGCCACACGGTGGCCGGCGGTGGCTACGCCGGCGTGCCGGTGGATGATGTGACGGTCATGGTGATGGATGACGACGAGCGCTCGGTGATGGTCATGCGGATCACCAATTCCGTGCCCGAGGGCGGCCTGGCCCCTGTTTACAGCATGGTATTGAGCACCCCGCCGGTGGGCGGAGATGTTCGAGTTACGCCGCGCATCTCCAACACCTCGGACAGCGTCAACGAACGCAATGTTTTCTGGACTCCCGGCCAGGTGGTGTTCACCGCCGGCAACTGGAACGTCGCTCAGACCGTTTTCATCAACGCCGAGGAGGACGATAACGGCGCCGACGGCACGGTGACCTTAAGCCATACGGTGAGCGGTGCCGACTACGACGGAGCGACCGCGGAAGATATTGAGGCCACGTTGGTTGACAACGACACACCCGGGGTCAGTGTGAGCCCGACCAACCTGGCCGTGCTCAAAGGCAGAACCGGCACCTACACCGTGCGCCTGGACACCGAGCCATTTCCCCCTGGCGAGACGGTCACCGTTGAAAGGAGCATCGCCTGGAGCGGGATGATGGGCACAGTCGGCGTAACCCCGGTGCGCCTGTCCTTCACTGCCGACAACTGGAACGTGGAGCAGATTGTTTCCGTCCACCCCTCCACGGATGCCGACTCGGCGGCTGACCCCGCCATCATCAGTCACCAGGTGAGCGGCGCAGACTACGGTAGCGTGACGGCGCCGGCTGTGACGGTCACCATCATCACTTCCACCCTGGGCGACATCAACGAAGTCATCCTGTCCGAGGTGGCGCGGGCCATGGGCGACCAGCAGGTCAGCGCCATCTCGAACCGCGTATTGCAGGCCGGTCAAGATGGCGGCGGGGCGGCCGCTTTCAGTCTCGGCGGCCAGTCCACCCTGTCCGGGCTGGCGGCCGCCAACGCCAAAACCTTAGCCGCCGACGATTTTGACTTGAAGCGGATGTTGGGCGATTCCAGTTTTGTAACGCCGCTGAACGCATCGGGCGGGGCGTTGTCCGGCTCGCTGGCTTTCTGGGGCGGCGGCGACTACCGGGACTTAAGCGGCAAGAGCCAGGACATCGAGTGGGAGGGCAATTTGTTCAGCGTTCATTTAGGCCTGGACGCGCGGTTGCGCTCCGATTTGCTGGTGGGCCTGATGGTGTCGGACAGCGAAGGCGACCTGGACTATGAGGCGGCCGACAACCAGCAGGGCGAATACGATATCGACCTGACCAGCGTCAACCCCTACATCGGCTGGAGCCTGATGGACGGGCGCCTGGACATGTGGGCGACCACCGGCTACGGCGAGGGCGATTTGGAGATCACCCCGGATGATGCGCAAAGTTCCACGACCGCCGATGTGACCATGAAAATGATGGCGTTGGGCGGCGCGGGTGAGTTGTCGAGAAGCGAAAGGGCTGTGGTGCGGCTGAAAGGCGAGGCGTTCTACACCCGCACCCATGTCGATGACACCACTTCGGACCCGCGCGCCGCGATGGTGGGCAATGCCGACATCGATGCCCACCGCGCGCGCATGACGGTGGAGATGGAGAGCCGCTACGGGCTGGCCGGCGGCGCGCAGCTCAAGCAGTCGGTGGAGGCGGGCTTTCGAGTGGACGGCGGCGACGGCCGCACCGGCAGCGGCCTGGAAGTGGGCGGCGGCCTGCATTATCACGACGCGCTGCGCGGTTTGACCCTGGAGAGCCGCGCCCGGGCGCTGCTGGCGCACAGCGGCGACTACGATGAGTGGGGCATCAGCGGCAGCGTGCGCGTTGACCCGGGCGCCGACGGCCAGGGGCTGTCGGTGGCATTGAGCCCCAGTTACGGCAAGACCGGCAGCGCCATGCAGGACATCTGGAACAAGGGTTTGTTGGGCGAGAAGGCGAAAAAAGCCGACCAGGACGACCTGCAAGCCCATTTGACCGCGCGCCTCGGCTACGGTTTGTCGGCGGCGCCGTTGAACGGGCGGTGGGGCGCCTGGGGAGACGGGATGCTTACTCCATACAGCGCCATGACTCTCGGCGGGGGCAAGCAGCAATACCGTCTCGGCCTGCAATGGGGCGCGGGTAAGTTGTTCGACCTCGATCTGTTCGCCACGCGCCAGGAACAACGCGGCAAGGAGGATGACCACGCCGTGCTGCTAAAGGGCGAAGTGCGGTTCTGACCGGCGGCGCCTGGCACCCCCGCCCGGGGGCTGTCAGCGGCGCACAGGCCGGCACACCGGCTCAGGCGGATGCCCCGGCCACCCGGTCAAGCCGGGGGCGGCGTAATCACCGGCGCGCTAACGCACGCGGGGGAATGTTTCGCACGCCATCGGTGCGCCGTGCACCAAATTCTCGCCGCGTTCGTCGGGGTCGCACTGCCAGGTTTTGTGGTTGTAGCGCGCATCATCGCCAAGCCAATGCGTTGCCAGCGCGCGGCGGCGGCGGGTGGACAGGTTGCCGGGAGCGCTGTGGTGGGTGCGCAAATTAATGATTAAGCAATCGCCCGGGGCCAGCGGCGCATATCCGATGGGGTGTTTTTCATCGCCATCCCAATCCGGCGGAAGCGGGTCGCTTTGGCCCTGGTATTGGATGCCCGGGCCGAAGCCCACCGCGCGGTAGTTTTCCGGATGCCGGTGCGAGCCCCGCACAAAACGCAATGCCGTTTCGATGGGAATGGGGTCCAGCGCGGTCCACAAGTTGCAAATTTGCGTGCCTGAAACCGGCCAGTATGCTTCGTCATAGTGCCACGGCGTCGGGCTTGTGGTGCCCGGCTCTTTGGACAGTATCAAGTCGTAGTAAAAGGTCATGGTTTGCGAGCGCATGATACGCCGCGCCAGGTCCGCGGCCGGCGATTCAAAGGCAAAATCGCGAAACACCCGGTAGCGTTTCCACAAAAACATGTCGTAGAAGAAAAACCCCGGCTCGCCGGGATGGGAAACGCGCACCGCCCGGTCACCGCCGCGTTGCAAGGCGTCATCAATCGCGCGGTCCACCCCTTTGCGCAGCGCCGCCACCCAGTCGCGGTCAAAAGCGCGTCTCAGGCAAACCACGCCGTCCTGCTGATAGGCTTCAACGGCCGCTTCGGGCGGGCGACCCGAAGGCGGCAAATCAAACGCGGGCAACTGGGTCAGGGCTGTGCTCATTGCTGCCTCCCGGCCGATTAAGGACTTGAGGGCGGATGTTGTCAGGCCGGCGTTATCGCCGGCGGGTTCGGCCCGCCGGCGCAAAATATCAACCGGCCGTCACCGCCCCATTGCGCCACCGCCGGGTTTTGGTTATCCTGCCGCTTCCCCGTCATCGATGGCTACGTAGCTCAGCCGGTTAGAGCGCATCACTCATAATGATGAGGTCCCCTGTTCAATCCAGGGCGTAGCCACCATTCACCTGTTCCCCTTATTCAGCGCCGCCGCCCGGTTGCCTCGGCGCGTCACATCTCAACCCGGCCCAGCGCGTTGTCCATGGCGGTGATGATCTCGTCTATGTCGTCTTTGGCGCAGATCAACGCCGGGCTCAGGCACAGGGTGTTGTTGTATTGCGGGAAACTGCGGTTGGTGCGCCCAATCATCACACCCTGGCGGAGGCAGTCGCCGACCACGGCCGCGGCCACCGACTCGTCCGCCGGCTCGCGGCTGGCGCGGTCGGCGACCAGTTCGGCGCCGGCGAACAGCCCTTTGCCGCGCACCTGGCCGATGAGGGCGTGTTTGTCCTGCAATTCGCGCAGGCGCTCGAGCAGGTAATCACCCATCGCCGCCGCGTTGTCGAGCAGGTTTTCCGCTTCGATGATGCGCAGGTTTTCCAGCGCCGCCGCCGGGCCGGCGGTGCAGCCGCCGAAGGTGCTGACATCGCGAAAATAATGCAGTTTTTCGCTCGGCTCGGCCAGGAACTGGCTGAACAAATCCTCGGTGGTGGCGGTCACGGAAATGGCCGCGTAGCCGCTGGCGATGCCTTTGGCCATGGTGACCATGTCGGGTTGAACGCCGAAGTGCTGGTAGCCGAACCATTTGCCGGTGCGCCCCAGGCCGCACACCACTTCGTCTATGTGCAGCAGCACGCCGTATTTGCGGCAGATTTCCTGGATGGTTTCAAAGTAGCCGGGGGGCGGGACGATGACGCCGCCGCCGGCGGTGATCGGCTCGAGCACCACCGCCCCGACCGTGTCCGGCCCCTCGCGCAGAATCGCCTTTTCCAACTCGCGCGCCGCCTGCACGCCGTAGTCGGGGTCGTCGCCGTTGGCCGCGTGATAGGCCAGGCAGTCGGGGATTTCCACGAAGCCCGGCGTGAACGGCCCGTATTGGTCTTTGCGCTGCGACTGACCGCCGGAACTGAGCGTGGTGATGGTGGTGCCGTGGTAGTCGCGGTCGCGGTAAACGATCTTGTGTTTTTTGCCGTCGTTATTAAGCGCCGCCAGTTGCCGCACCAGTTTGTAGGCCTTCTCATTGGCCTCGGAGCCGGAGTTGGAGTAATACACGCGACTTAAGCCCGGCATTTTGGACAGGAGTCGCTCGGCGAATTGCGCGCCCGGAACGCTGCCGGCGGAGTTGGCGAAATAGCACATTCTGACCAGTTGGTCGTGCACCGCCTTGGCGATGCTTTCGCGCCCGTAGCCGACATTCACCGTCCACAATCCGCCGGACACCGCATCCAGGTAGGTTTTGCCGTTGATGTCCCGCACCCGCATGCCCTTGCCTTCGACGATGACCATCGGGTCGGCGGTCTGCAACGGTTTGTGCTGGCTCAGGTGGTGCCAGATGTGAAACTTGTCGTGGTTGATAATTTTGCCGCCATCGAGCGGCTTGAATGGTTTGTTCATCATCGGTGTCCCATTAAGTTTCGCCAAACAACGCAATGCGGGGGATATTATCGTATTACCCCGGAGGCCGGCAATAGCACCAGATTAAGCGCGCAGGTTAGGCCAGTTTTTAAGCCTCGGGCCGGCGCGCCGGTCGATGGAGGCCGCCGATCCCGGATACAATCGGCGGATGGATGTGTCGCACATTTTCGAGCCGTTGAACGAGGCCCAGCGCCGGGCCGTGGCGGCGCCGCCGGGCCCGCTGCTGGTGCTGGCCGGCGCCGGCAGCGGCAAGACCCGGGTGCTGACCCACCGCATCGCCTGGCTGCTCCGGGTCCACCAGGTTTCGCCGCGCGCCATCCTGGCCGTGACCTTCACCAACAAGGCCTCCCTGGAGATGCGCGGGCGGGTCGAGAAGTTGCTGAACGCGCCCTCCGGCGGCATGTGGATGGGCACCTTTCACGGCCTGTGCCACCGCCTGCTGCGTCTGCACTTCGAGGAGGCCAACCTGCCGCAGGGGTTCGAGATTATCGACAGCGACGATCAATACCGCCTTATCCGCCGGGTGTTGCGCGAGTTGAACCTGGATGAGGGCTACTGGCCGCCGCGCGAAATGCAGCGGATGATCAACGCCCACAAAGAGCAGGCGCGCCGCCCGCAGGATGTGCCCGAGGGCAGAGACAACCTGGAGCAGACCCTGCGCCGGGTTTACCACACCTACGAAACATTTTGCCGGCGCCTCGGCCTGGTTGATTTCGCCGAATTGCTGTTGCGCACGCTGGAATTGTTCCGCCACAACCAGGTTGTCCGCGAAACCTGGCAGCAGCGCTTCGGGCACATTCTGGTGGACG
Source organism: Gammaproteobacteria bacterium (assembly GCA_028817015.1). GTDB lineage: Bacteria > Pseudomonadota > Gammaproteobacteria > Arenicellales > Poriferihabitantaceae > JAHRAW01. The sequence goes on along the minus strand of JAPPQJ010000020.1, from coordinate 9,973 downwards.
AGTTCCAGGATACCAACGCCATTCAATACCGCTGGCTGCGCCTGCTGAGCGAAAAACACCGCAATTTGTTTGCGGTCGGAGACGATGACCAGTCGATCTACGGCTGGCGCGGGGCGCGGGTTGAGAACCTGCTGAGTTTCGAGAAGGACTTCCCCGGCGCCGCGATGATCCGCCTGGAGCAGAACTACCGTTCCAGCGGCAACATTCTGCGCGCCGCCAACGCGGTCATCGCCAACAACGCCGGGCGGCTGGGCAAAGAGTTGTGGACCGACCGGGCGGGCGGCGAGCCGATCCGCCTGTATGCGGCCGGCAACGAAATGGATGAGGCGCGGTTTGTGGTGGCCGGCATCCGGCACTGGGTGGAGCGCGGCAACCGGCGCGACACCGCCGCCGTGCTATACCGCTCCAACGCCCAGTCGCGGGTCTTTGAAGAACAGTTGCTGGCGGCCGGGGTGCCATACCGGGTATACGGCGGGCTGCGCTTTTTTGAGCGCGCCGAAATCAAGGATGCGCTGGCCTATCTGCGGCTGATTTCCAACCGCGACTCGGACCCGGCGTTGGAGCGCATCGTCAACCTGCCGGCGCGCGGCATCGGCGCCAGGACTCTCGAAACCGTGCGCCAGCGGGCCCGGCAACAACAGGTTTCCCTGTGGCGCGCGGCCGCCGGCCTGGTCGCCGAAGACGCGCTGCCGCCGCGCGCTTCGGCGGCGTTGCGGCGGTTTTTGCAATTGATCGACCAGATGGCGCAAGCGACCGCCGACCTGGAACTCGGGGAAGCCACCGACCATCTTCTCATTCACAGCGGCCTGCTGGATCATTTCCAGCGCGAGCACGGCGAACGCGCCCAGGGGCGGGTCGAAAATCTCCAGGAACTGGTCAACGCGGCCAACAATTTTGCCGCGGATTTTGCCGACCGTGAAAGGGGCGAGGACGACGGCGCCGGGCCGGATATCGTGTCGCAATTCCTCGCCAACGCGGCCCTGGAGGCCGGGGAAGGCCAGGCCGGGGAATGGGAGGATTGCGTGCAGTTGATGAGTCTGCACTCGGCCAAGGGGCTGGAGTTTCCGCTGGTGTTTTTGTGCGGCATGGAGGAGGGCCTGTTCCCCCATCAGCGCTCCATAGACGCGCCCGGGGGCCTCGAAGAGGAGCGCCGCCTGTGCTATGTCGGCATGACCCGGGCGATGTCCCGGTTAACCCTTTGCTATGCCGAAGTGAGAAGACTGTATGGGCGCGAGCGCTATACCCGGCCGTCCCGGTTTGTGGGCGAGATTCCCGGTCAATATGTGGATGAGATTGGCGGTGCGCGCATCGGCGGCGCGTCGATTGGCCATCCGCCGGCCGCCGGCTTCGGCGGACTGGCGCCGGGGCGCCCGGTGCGTCACCGAAAATTCGGCGACGGCCTGGTGATCGCGCTGGAAGGGCAGGGCGAGCACGCCCGGGTTCAGGTCAACTTTGCCAAAGCGGGCACCAAGTGGCTGGTGTGCGCTTATGCCGGGCTGGAAGCGCTGTGAAGCGGGTTTTGCGGCCCGGGGTCCGGACTTCGCGCCGGAGGTGTTTGCGGCACCCGGGCCGGGGTTTGGTTGTGATCCTCGATGATTTCGATGTCGGTCAGCCAGTGAAAACACGGCTGGTCAACCGTGAACGGCCGAAGCGGGGCGGTGATCAACTCCGGGTGGTCATACAGTATTTCGTCGGTTATGGGAACAAAGACTTTGGCGCTCATCTGCTTTTCCTCGGGGTGTTCGGTTGTGTCGATGCCTATTACAACCGCACAGAATGGCGTCCAACAGAAAAATAAATGGTATTCTGGTGGCGCTTATGCGGGCATTTGTATGGGGTGCGCGCGGGTATGCCGCGGTTTTCATCGGTTATACTTGCGCGCCATCATCGGCCGCCAACGCTTGACCACCCGCTCCTTTCATGTCGAGAACCATCGCCATCGTTGAAGATGACGCCGACCAGCGCGACAACTACGCCCACGCGCTCAAATCCCAGGGCTACGCGGTGCACAAATACAGCACCCGCCAGGCGGCGCTTCAAGGGTTTGAGAAAAACCTCCCCGACCTGGCCATCCTGGACATCATGTTGGGGGATGAAATGGACGGCGGCTTCGACCTGTGCCGGGATTTGCGGCAGCGCAGCCCGCATATGCCGATCATCTTTCTGACCGCGCGCGACAGCGACATCGACCGGGTTTCGGGGCTGCGGCTGGACGCCTGGGATTACATCACCAAGCCGGTCAATCTTCAGTTTCTGGCGGTGCGGGTGTCGTCGCTGTTCCGCATCGCCTCGATGCTGCAAACCGACGCCGAGCAACCGTCGGCGTTCGTGCTCGGCGATCTGGAACTCGATCAGAACACCATGTCGGTGAGTTGGAAGGGGCGGGTTCTGAACCTGACCCTGACCGAATTCTGGTTGATTGAAGCGCTGGCCCGCCACCCCGGTCATGTCAAGACCTACGAGGTGCTGATGCAGACCACGCGCCAGAGTTATGTCGAAAAGAACACCATCAACGGCTATGTCCGCCGCATCCGCAAAAAATTCAAGGAAGTGGACGCCGATTTTTCGATGATTCAAACGGTGTTCGGAGTCGGCTACCGCTGGAAACCCGACTGAGCGGCCGGCGGCACGGCGGCGACTGCACGGGCCATGTGGCGGCGAATACGCACCGCGAGCATGCAGGCCAAACTGATCTGGCTGGTGCTGGCTCTTTTGATCATCCCCTGGATGGGCTATCACTATGTCCAGGAAATGAAAGCGTTCCTGCTCCAGGGGCAGCAGGACGCGCTGTTGCTGACCGCCAACGGCATCGCTACGGTGCTCAACGACCGCTCCGAGCTGTTCAATCCGGCGACCGGCGTGCCGGAGGTGCTGGGGGAAAAGAACGACCTGTATGCGCACCAGTTGGACAACCCGGTGCAACTGGACGGCCAGCCCGGCGACTGGGAGGCGCTGCAGCAGTATGCATCCTATCAGACCGGCGGCAATCCGTTCGTCTGCGACTCCGGTTACGACCCGGATTCGTTTTCCCTAAAGCATGTGATCGGGCACTACGGGGATTTCCTGTATGCGATGTTCGAGGTCAACGACGCTCACCTGGTATACCGCGACCTGGAACGGCGCCAACTCAACACCAGCGACCAGGTGCGCATCCTGCTGCAACTCCCCGACAACACCCTGATGCACTACCTGATGGTGGCGCGCGCGCCGGGGCGGATGAGCATTTACCTGGTGGACGAGGAGTGGCGCCTGCCGCTGGAGGGAACGCCGGCAACCCTGTTCACCGCGGAACTCGCCGAAACCGACTGGGGTTACCGGGTGGAACTGCGAATTCCCCGCGAGGTCATTGGCACGCGCTCGAAACTGGGTTTCTTCGTGGTCGATGTGGATGATTCCGAGACCCGCGAGATCGCCGCGACCCTGTCCACTTCGCCGCAGGTGTCCGGCAACGACCCGGGGCAGATTCTGCTGAGTTCCCCGGAATTGACCAAGATACTCAAGGGTCTCGACCAGCCGCGGTCGCTGATCTGGATCCTGGACAAGGAGCAGCGGGTGCGCGCGGTGGTCGGCGGCCTCTCAGCGCCGCTCGACCAGGCCCAGATCGACTCGCCGCCGCCCGGCTGGCTGCAGCGCGTTTATCAGCGCGTTCAGTCGCGCTTCGATGCGCTGTCAAAGCGCCCGGTGGAGCAGTTTGCCGATGTCCCCACGGATGTAACCCACCGCCCGGACAAAATTTTCACCAGCGTCCTGAAAGGCGAAGCGCGCGCGCACGCCCGCCCGTCGCTGGATCAAAAAGCGCAGATCATCGTCGCCGGCTACCCGATTAAATCGAGCGATGAAATACTGGGTGCGGTGGTCGTCGAGCAAAGCAGCAACGTGGTGCTGGCGCTGCAGTATCGGCTGCTGCAGAATCTCACCGTGGCGACCATCCTGGTGTTCGTGTTCGTGGTCATCGCCCTGTTCATGTTCGCCTGGCGCCTGACGACCCGCGTGCGGCGCCTGTATACGGCCACGGAAAAGGCCATTACCGCCGAAGGCCGGGTCGTGGAGGAGCGCATTCCCGCGCACAACTATCCCGCCGACGAACTGGGCAACCTGGGGCGCAGCATCACCGGCATGTTGAAACGGTTGTCCGGCTACACGCGCTATCTGGAAGGCATGCCCGACACGCTGGCCCACGAGATGAACAATCCGCTCAATGTGGTCAGTTCATCGCTGCAAATACTGGAAACCGACATCCCCGGGATACGGCGCAATCAATACATGCAGCGCGCCCGGGTCGGCGTGGAGCGGCTGCGCACCATCCTCAACAGCCTCACCGAAGCGGCCAACCTGGAAGAGGCGATGCGCAACGAAGTGAAACAGCCGCTCAATTTGGCCGAGTTGGTGGCCGAATTCGTCGACGGCTACCGCATCAGCCAACCCGACCGCCGCTTTCGGCTGGAAGTCGAGCCCGGGCCGCTTCACATTGAGGGCAGCGCCGATCATCTGGCGCAGATGCTGGACAAGTTGATCGACAATGCGGTTCAATTCAGCGACCCCGGCAAGTTCATCTTGGTGCGCGTGCAGCGGCGTGCCGGGAACGCCGAAATCGTGGTGCTGAACGAAGGCCGGGGGCTGCCGGAAAAACTGCGCGACCGCCTGTTCGACCCGATGGTCTCGCAAAGCAGAACCAACACCACGCGCGCCCACCTGGGGCTCGGCCTGTTCGTGGTGCGGTTGATCACCGAATATCACGGCGGCCAGGCGCGGGCGGAAAATCGCACCGATGGGCCCGGGGTCGCGGTGACCGTTTCCATCCCGGCGATCCGTCTGCCCTGAGCGCGGCGTTTCCGGGAAAACGCCGCGGGCAACAGGCGCCGGCTATCGGGCCATCGGGCAAGGATAAAAAGCGCTGTCGGCCGGCCCGGCCCCGGTCACCAGGCGCGAATAATCCACTGGCGCATGTTCAACGCCTCGCCGATTTCATTCTCCGGCGCGCTCCAGATGGTGTCTCCGCGGTTGTTGCGGTAGGTTTCCGTGAAACCGTTGTCGCGGGTTACGGTGACCCGCTCAAGGCGCCCGCCGATGTGATGCTCGCGGTATTGGATGCCCCGGGTTTGTGCGGCATCCGCGCTCTCCCGGGCCTTGAGATCGTCGGGCAGTTTCAAGCCCGGCAACGCCTCGGCGGCAATCGCCGGCGGTGCCGGCAACGCGGCGGCCAGCGCGACGGCCAGCGCCGCCGCCCCGGCCGTCAATCGGTTCATTTTTTGCATTTGACTTACACTCCGCCTCGCTGCGTTCAATCGGTGGGGATTTGGTGGATAATACACCGATCATCCGACCGTTCAAGTTTTTTTTTCATGCCCGCCGACAACCCGATCATCCTGGTGGACGGCACGTCCTTCCTGTTCCGCGCGTATCACGCGATACGCCAGCCGCTGACGACCTCGTCCGGCCAGACCACCCACGCCATTTTCGGCACCATCAACATGCTGCGCAGTTTGCAGCGCGAGCGCCAGCCGCGGCATATGGCGGTGGTGATGGACGCCCGCGGCAAGACCTTTCGCAGCGACCTGTATCCGGCCTACAAGGCCAACCGCCCGCCGATGCCGGACGACCTGCGCGCCCAGCAGCAATATGTCAAGCGCATCATTGCGGCCATGGGCTTCAAACTGGTGTCGAAAACCGGCGTCGAAGCCGACGATGTCATCGGCACATTGGCCGCCGAGGCCACCCGGCGCCGCCTCCATACCTTGATTATCAGCGGTGACAAGGACTTGGCGCAGTTGGTCAACGAGCGCGTGGAGATGGTGGACACCATGAAAAACACCCGTTTCGACCGCCAGGGCGTGATCGAGAAATTCGGCGTGCCGCCGGAGCGCATGGTGGATTATCTGGCCCTGACCGGGGATGCCTCGGACAACATCCCGGGGATCCCCGGGGTCGGGCCGAAGACCGCGGCCAAATGGCTGGCCCGGTTCGGCTCGCTGGCGCAGGTCGAAGCCCGGGCCGGGGAGATCGCCGGCAAGGTGGGGGAGGCGTTGCGGGACAACCTGGAGCAGTTGGCGCTGTCGCGGCAGCTGGCCACCATTAAATGCGATGTGGAACTGGATGCGGGTCTCGATGATTTGCGCGTGCAACCGCCCGATGTCGAGGCGTTGCGCCGGATGTATACCGAACTGGAATTCCGCTCGTGGCTGGAACAACTGGAAGACGGCGACCGGGATGCCGGGGGCGGCCAGGCGGAGTCACCACCGCCGTATCAGACCCTCACCGACGCCGGGGCCCTGGCGCGCTGGATCGCCAAACTGAAAAAGGCCGAATGCTTCGCCATCGACACCGAAACCACTTCGCGGGACGCCCACCGGGCTGAACTGGTGGGCGTGTCGTTTTGCGTGGCCGCCGGGGAAGCCGCCTACCTGCCGCTTAAGCACCGCTACACCGGCGCCCCGGCGCAGTTGCCGTTTGCCGAGACCTTGAAAAAACTGCGGCCGGTTTTGGAGGACCCGAAGCGGCCCAAGGTCGGCCAGAATCTTAAATACGACCTGCAGGTGCTGCGTCGCCACGGCATCGCGCTAAACGGCGCCACCCACGACACCATGCTGATGTCGTATCTGCTGGACGCCGGCAATTCGCGCCACGACCTGGACACGCTGGCGCGCAAGCATCTCGGCCGCCGCACCATTACCTTCTCCGAAGTCGCCGGCACCGGCAAGAAGCAACTGACCTTCGACCAGGTGGATGTTCAGCAGGCGACCCGATACGCCGCCGAAGACGCCGACATCACCCTGCAACTTTACCGGGCATTGGCCCCGCGCATCGCCGGCGACCAGGCGCTTGGCGGCATATTTCGCGACATCGAGATGCCGCTGGTCGGTGTGCTGGCGCGCATTGAGGCCAACGGCGTCAAGGTCGATGCCGGCATGTTGAGGGCGCAAAGCGCGGCCATTGCCGGGCGTCTCGCCGGCATCGAAAAAGCCGCCTTCGCCGTGGCCGGCCAGGAGTTCAACATCGCCTCGCCCCGGCAGATCCAGGAGATTCTGTATGAAAAACAAGGCATCCCGGTGCTCACCAGGACGCCCAAAGGCCAGCCGTCCACCTCCGAAAGCGTTCTCCAGCAACTGGCCGGGGAGCACGAGTTGCCGCGCCTGATTCTGGAGCATCGCGGCCTGGCCAAACTAAAGGGCACCTACACCGACAAACTGCCCAACCTCATCAACCCGGACACCGGGCGCATTCACACCTCGTATCACCAGGCGGTCGCCGCCACCGGGCGGCTGTCGTCTTCCGACCCCAATTTGCAGAACATTCCGGTGCGCAGCGAGGAGGGGCGGCATATCCGCGAAGCGTTCGTCGCCGAAGCCGGCCATTTGCTGGTGTCGGCGGATTATTCGCAGGTCGAACTGCGCATCATGGCGCACTTGTCCGGCGACCCCGGGCTGATTGGCGCCTTCAAGCACGGGCTGGATGTGCACAGCGCCACCGCCGCCGAGGTGTTCGGGGTCGCCGTGGAGCAAGTTGACGCCGAGCAGCGGCGGCGCGCCAAGGCGATTAATTTCGGGCTGATCTACGGCATGTCAGCGTTCGGCCTGGCGCGGCAACTGCGGATCGAGCAGCGGCGGGCGCGCCAGTATATCGACATTTACTTCGACCGCTACCCCGGGGTGAAGCGGTATATGGAGCACACCGTTGAGGTGGCGCGCCGGCGGGGGTATGTGGAAACGCTGTATGGCCGCCGGCTCAATTTGCCGGAAATCGCCTCCAAAAACGCGCCGCGCCGCCAGTATGCCGAACGAACCGCGATCAACGCGCCGATGCAGGGCTCGGCCGCCGACCTGATTAAGATGGCGATGCTGGAGGTGGACCGGTGGATCACCGAACACGGCGTGCGCGCCAAAATCATCCTGCAGGTGCACGACGAACTGGTGCTGGAAGTGGCGGATGATGAAGTGCAGCGGGTGTCCCGGGCGGTGGCCGGGTTGATGTCGAAGGCCGCGGTGCTGGAAGTGCCGCTGGTGGTGGACACCGGCGCCGGGCGCAACTGGAAGGAGGCGCATTAGGGCGCGAGACGGCGGCGCGGTTTGCACATCGCCCGGCGATAAGGCAATATCGGGCTTGTCAATAATGCCGCACCCGCCGGGATGGAAGGCATGTCCGAAGCCGCCCGACCACAAACGATCCCCCGAAACCCGGGTTTTGCCGAACGCCGCCTCCGCCGGATATTAGCGGGGACGGCGGTGGAAATCGACGGCCCCAACCCGTGGGACCCGCAAGTGCGCAACCCGGCCTTCTACAAGCGCGTGCTGGTTGGCGGCTCGTTGGGGCTCGGCGAGTCATATATGGACAACTGGTGGGACTGCGAGCAACTCGACGAGATGATGAACAAACTGCTGCGCGCGCCGCATATCCGCCGGATGAAATTCGCCTCCCAACTGGCCCCCTTTGTGCTGGCGCTGGCGGCCAATCTGCAGAACAAAGCGCGCGCGTTTCGGGTCGGCGAGGCGCACTACGACCTCAGCAACGACTTATACCGGGCGATGCTCGACAAACGCATGGTGTATACCTGCGCATACTGGCGAGGCGCCGGTGACCTGGACGGCGCCCAGGAACACAAACTGGAACTGGTGTGCCGCAAACTCGACCTGCAGCCGGGCATGCGGGTGCTGGACATCGGCTGCGGCTGGGGCAGCTTCGCCAAATACGCGGCGGAGAAATACGGCGTGGAAGTGGTCGGCGTGACGGTTTCCAAAGAGCAGGTCGAACTCGGCAACGAACTGTGCGCCGGTTTGCCGGTAACGCTGAAACTGCAGGATTACCGCGATGTCGATGAGCGCTTCGACGCCGTGGTGTCACTCGGCATGTTCGAGCATGTCGGCCACAAAAACCACCGCACCTACATGCGCGTGGTGCAGCGGTGCCTGGCCGAACGCGGCCGGTTTCTGCTGCAGACCATCGGCAAGAATGCCTCAGACGCCGGCGTTGACCCGTGGATCGCCAAATATATCTTTCCCAACGGCGAGATTCCGTCCCTGAAACGAATCGCGTCGGCCATGGAGGCGCCGATGGTCATCGAAGACCTGCACAACTTCGGCCCCGACTACGACAAGACGCTGATGGCGTGGTTCGCCAACTTCGACCGCGCCTGGCCCGGGCTGCGCGATTCCTTCGCCGACCGCCCGCAGCGGTTCTACCGCATGTGGAAATACTACCTGCATGTCTGCGCCGGCGCCTTCCGCGCCCGCGATTTGCAACTCTGGCAAATCGTCATCTCCAACGCCGCCGGCGAAGGGGCATACCGGCGGCCGGATATGTGAGGCGGGGCGGGGGTGCAAAAAAATGTTCAATATACTGAACATTTTTGTTCGATGTATTGAACAAAATGAAACGCGGTACGGCGCTTTGCCGTTTCTCGCCGCCGGTTCATTTGAGCCACCGCGCCGCCGGGGTTGAAAGAAAAGTCTCAACCGAAACGCCGCCCTTGCCGACCAGCAGGCTTCGGGCCGGCTTGAACGTCCTGGCGAAAACATCCAGGCCGGGAAAAGCGCCCGGCGCTTTGCCGCTTTTCACTTCGATGGCGACCAGTTTTCTGCCTTTGCGCAGCACGAAATCCACTTCGTGATTGTGGTGCCGCCAGTAGAACAACTCGCATTCCCCGCCGGCGGCGGCGTTCAGCAAATGCGCGCCGACCGCGGACTCCGTCAACCGCCCTAACGCCGCCCCGTCCGCAAACACCTCGCGCATGGTCATGCCGGACTGGGCGGTTATCAGCGCGGTGTTGAACACCTGAATCTTCGGTATCGAGCGCCGCCTGGCCACCGCCCCGCCGGTGTATTTTTGCAGCCCGGCCAGCGCGCCGGCGCCGGCCAACAAGTCGAGGTAGTGGGCAAGCGTGGTGATGTTGCCCTGGTCGTTAAGTTGCCCGGCTAATTTTCTGTAGGAGAGAATCTGCCCCGAATAAGCGCAGCCGATTTCGAACAACTGCCGCAGCAGC
>JAPPQJ010000181.1 GCA_028817015.1 Gammaproteobacteria bacterium | reverse complement strand
CAAGACGATGGGCTTGACGCCGCCGCCGTCGTTGCCACCGTTGCCCTCGCCGCCGGAGTTGAGCGAAGAATCGCCGCGCTCCCGGTCATTTTCCTTCTGGTCAACAAACGGGTTACCGCCGCCAGGATAGGCGCTGTCATGGTCGGTTTCCGGGTCAGTGGTGAGGCCGTCGCCATCATTGTCTGGAGCAGTCAAGGTATGCCCGTTGTCAGGCCCATAACCATCGGTAGGATCATAGCCGCTGTATGGGTCGTTGTCCGGGGGATCTGTGAGACCTTCGCCATCACCGCTGATACCAGTTGATCTTTCGATTGCAGCCTCTACAGTGTTAGCAGCGCCAATGGACCCGAGGATGCCGCCTGCAATACCCCCAATGGCTGCACCCAGAGGCCCCAAAGGTGCCCCTATCAATGCTCCACCATAAGTCCCGGCGAGACCTCCATATAAGGCCGCTGCGGTAACAGCAGGATTTTCATCCTGCATAGCACTATGTATAGAATTGAGAAGATTGTCGCCAGAGTTTGCTGAGCCGATGATGTCCAGCATTTTTGCGCTCAATTTTCCCAGTTGTTGAGGGACCGTAATACTCATGATTTATCTCCCCAGCCCCGCAGGACCGTCGTTGAGATTTCAAGGAAAATAATGTGTAGAAGAACCGGGAAAAGCGCGAGACCTGCGGGCAACATGAACAATCCAACCAAATTATGGGTCTCTCTCATGTATTGGGAGTCAAATCCTAAAAAAACATTTCCGCCCAATTGCCCAACAATATAGGCAACCAACATTGAGCTCCACACCAACGCTAAAACAAAGGTTGCGATGATTAAACGGGACAGAGGAAATGCGCCTCCCCGTTGTTCTCCCAGCATTCTTTTCATCCTTGCTTCTGAAGATTGTGTCAGTGTTCCGCGTCCGCAGCATGTTGTGAACAGTCCACGATAACGCAACAGCAAGAAACCATTGCAGATCAGGAACACCAGAGATTTGGCTACAACATCAGCATGATGCAACGGCACAACAATGAAGAAAATAAATGCCAAAATTACTGACACCAGCGTGAATAAAAGCCCCGTCCAGTAGGACTTTCCAAATGACCAACCAGGCCAATCGAATTCATAACCAATATGGTATTCCATGCCCGCCTCTGCCGGATAGGCAACATGGATTCGCCGGCGCAAGACCAGCACGAAAATAAAGCAGTAGGCGATTAGTGCGAGTCCGATATATTGCACGCCGAACGCCGCCCACACCAGCGCATTCACCGCCAGCACGCCGCCCAACCAGAGCCGGTCAAGCGGTTTGCTTAATCGCTCGGCGATCCAGTTGTGGATGACGGATGTTTTTGTTTCTTCTATCATTTTCCTGTCAGGATACGGTCATGCGGCCGTCCACGGGCGCGTACCCGATTGCGATTGCCCGGGCGTGGCAACACGCGCCCCCGCCGCCCAGTCGTGGCAGGGCGGTCAAATGTGAATTCGGCATGATTCCTGCTTTCCATTGCACCTTCTCGGCGAGATGCCAGGTTGCGATACCAAACAGACTGCGCAATAGTAGCATCGAAATCTCCGTTATCAAACGTTTTGGCGAAAATAATCGACATGTTTTCCACGCTGCCATGATTCCCATCGCCGGCGTGCGGTTCATATGTCGCCGCCGGGCGGTTTGTTGGCCAAAGATGGCCGCAATCCCATCACGGCAATCACCATCGCCCCGATGTCAAACTCCCACCACCGCTTGCGAAAGTTCCAGTCCCCCGGCCGCGCATGGTGGTTGTTGTGCCAGCCTTCGCCCCAGAATAGAAGCGCCATCCACCACAAGTTGCGGCTGGCATCGCGCGTTTGATAGTTGCAGTATCCCCAATGATGCGTGGTGTAGGCATCCAGCGCGCTTATCCACAAAGTCAACCCCACCGGCACCGCCCAACCGAACAGGCAAAGCCGCCAGTCAATGGCCAGCAATGCCAGCGCATATCCGCCGACTATGCCGAAATAATACCGGTGAACGAAGCGTTGCAACGGCTGATGCCGCAACACCCGGCGCAGTCGCTTCTCACTGTAGCCGGGGCGGTAGTCGCCGAGCAACAAGGCCCGCCAGTGCGGGCGCGGGTAGAGGTGGGCGGTGTAGGGGTCGCCGTTTTGGTCTGACCGGGCGTGGTGTCGGCGGTGCATGAATGACCACGCTAACGGCGGGCCGACGCATCCTAATGTGCCGCAAAAGGTGAACAACATCTCGGCCCACTTCGGCGCCTTGAAACTGCGGTGCGCGAAATAGCGGTGATAGCCCACCGAATGGCCGACGCAGCCGTGCATGAAGTAACCGAGCAACGCCACCAGCCACCAGTGCCACGAGGCGCCGCTGAACGCGGCGATGACCACCGCCACACCGGTGGCCAACTGAACGGCCCCGATGCGCGGCGCCGAGGGCAGCAGCCAGCCCCGGCAACGCCGCAGGTATTTCATCGCTTTGCGCCGGCGGTGGCCGGCGGGACGGGTGTTCGGGCGCCGGCGGTTGGGGTTATCGCCGTTGGCATCTTCGCCGTCGGCCGCTGTGCTACCGGCAAGCCGGGCGGGTGGGTGATTATCAAGTTTGTGGTTCATCGTCGTGTCTCCTTACACTGTGGCTTCCATGGTCGCGCATAATCCGGCTGCCGTAGCCGCGACAACTCCCAGACCCCCCGGCCACAGTAGCGGCAGGGGCCTGTCAAATGGGCAGGAATGATGTCTGCGTTCCATAGCACTCTCGCGGCGGGATGCCGGATGTTGCAACCGTGCAATCAAGGGCTTGCAGGGCGGATAGTAGCGGTTATTTCACCTCTGTCAAGCGTTTTCCACGAAAGCATGGCCCGAGGTTCACACTGCAATCGGCCACCCCCGCCATTCACCGCCCCTCCCCGCCCGCCCGGGCCGGCAACGCCAGGCTGTAATTGCCGCCAGTCTGGCCGAAGCCGGCGCGCCTCAGGAAGCGGTCGGTGGCGGCGATGTTGAGGCCGCTGGTGACATGGAGCTGGATTTCCACGGCGCCGCGGTTCACCGCCCAGCGGCGGTAGGCGTCCAGCAGTTTCACCGCGATGCGCCCGCCCAGCAGGGTTTTCCGGCAGGCCGGCAGCACATAAAAAGACAGGCACGAGGCGATGATGTCGTCTCCATACAAAAACCGGTTGGCGGCACACGCCAGACACCCGACCGGCTGGTGGCCCCATTCGGCGATGAGCAGAGCGAAGCGGTCCGGCTTGGCCAACATGTTGTTGCGCAGATAAGCGTCGCGTTTGCTTTTGCTCAGGCGTAAGCCGGCGTATCGACTCTCGCGGTGCAGGGCGAGAAACAGCGGCCAGGTGGCCTGGATGTCCTGTTCGGTGCACAGCCGCCGCACCTGGACGGAACGGGGCCTGGCCGGTTGCCGGGTGCGGGCGGCGGTGGGGCGGGTTTCGCCGCCGTGGGTATGACTGGCATCTGCCGCGCCGGCGGCACCATGCGACCGCGCCATGCGGGTGTTGTCAAGGGGGTCGTTCATGTCGTGCCTCCTGGTCATGTTTGTTTTCCATGCGCTTGCCCGGCGAAGCCCGGGCCGTGGCAAACCGGGCGGCGGCCCAGTATTCGGTTGCGGTTCAAAGCGGTGCGCATCGCATACACCAACCCCTGGTTGGCTTTGCACTCCATCGGCGCGCATCAGACACCTCGCCTTCGAGTAAGCGGCATCCGGTGAACCGGAAACTTTCCAGCCGGGCCTCGGCCGGCGCGTGTGTTTGAGTCGCTTCCATGTGATTGCACGATTGAGTTTGTCCGTTATGCGGCCACGGTCAAAGGCGCGGCACTGGTTATCGCAAGATTTGCACCATACCCGACACCCACCGCGCCCCAGGCCGCCTCCACATTCGCGAGCGCTTGGTTGCTCATCTCCCACAAACCGCCCTGCGGCTTGTCAAACGCCGACATCGCATTCACCAGCGCGTCGATGCTGACCAAATGGGACTCTTCGAACGCCTTAACATCAGCCGTGCTGAATCCGTTGCTTACCCCCATCCAGCGGCCAGCCCAAAGCGATTCTATTCGACTCCCCGTGCCCGCAAACTGACCCTCCACTAACACTTCATCCTCCGCGCCCAGAACACTGATCCGCAAATCATCACCGTGCCGCGACAACCAGATGTCCTCATACCGCCTGTCCCGCAAATCAATCACATCAGATGAGCCGCCGCTGTCACGGATGGTGTCGCTGCCGAAACCGGAATAGGTAAAGTAATAGGTGTCGCTGCCGCTGCCGCCTTCCAGCCGGTCATCGCCCGTGCCGCCGTCCAAATGGTCGTTGCCGTCTGCGCCGAACAGCCGGTCGTCGTCAAGCAGCCCGTATAGATGGTCATGGCCCTCGCCGCCATATATCAAATCGTCGCCCCGGTTGCCTTCCAGCCGGTCATCACCCATGCCGCCGTCCAGAGTGTCCGCGCCGACACCGCCGAACAGCCGGTCATCATCAAGCAGCCCGTATAGATGGTCATTGCCATCGCCGCCATAGATCCAATCGTTGCCCCGGTTGCCTTCCAACCGGTCGTTGCCGGCGCCGCCGAACAGCGCATCATCGCCTTGTTGACCTTTGAGATAATCACGGCCTTCATCACCCTGCAACAGGTCGTTGCCAGCGCCGCCTTCCAGCCGGTCATCGCCCATGCCGCCGTCCAAAGTGTCCGCGCCGTCTCCGCCGAACAGCCGGTCATCATCAAGCAGCCCGTATAGACGGTCACGGCCATCGCCGCCATAAACCCAATCGTCGCCCTGGTCGCCTTTCAGCCGGTCGTCTCCGTCTCCACCGAACAACATATCATCGCCTTGTTGACCTTCGAGATAATCATCACCTTCATTGCCCTGCAACCGGTCGCCGCCGGCGCCGCCATGCAGCCGGTCATCACCCAAACCGCCGTTCAGAGTATCCGCGCCGTCCCCGCCTTCCAGCCGGTCATTTCCAGAGCCGCCGTCCAAAGTGTCTGTCCCGGCGCCGCCATGCAGTTGGTCATCGCCCAAGCCGCCGTCCAAAGTGTCCGTGCCGTCTCCGCCGAACAGCCGGT
>JAPPQJ010000169.1:6815-13451 GCA_028817015.1 Gammaproteobacteria bacterium | reverse complement strand
CGCGCTCCCAGTGGTCGGCGGGGATGCCCTTGCCGACGATGCGCCCGGTCACCGAAACGAACTGGAAGTAGATGTAGGTGACGCCGAGTTGGTTGATTTTCTCGCGCACCTGCTTGACCAGCGCCTTGCGCCCGGGGGCGTTGACATGCCGCTCGAGGTCGGTGGATGAATGCGCCAGGGTCACGCTTCTCGTGCTGCGCCGGGCGGTGGATTTGCGGGTCGTGGTTTTTTTCCTGGCCATTGGGTCCTCCGGGGAAATGGTTTAGCGGTTGGTGTTCACTGGTCGATTAGGTCGGCCGATTCGGGTGCCACCCATCCGCGTTGTCCGCTTTGGTATCACTTTGGTATTGTACCAATCAGCGGTTCGTCGATTTCAGCCGTGCAGCGGATTCGGCGCTGGGATCGCGTTTTATAGCACCGTCGCCCGCCGATTTGCAATAGCGAATCGACTCCGATATGATTTCTCCATTAGACCATACATAAACCATCCCGCCAAACCACGCCATCCGGCCATCGAGATATGCCCCAAGTTGCCCCCGACCCCGAGCCGTTGCAGGTCGAGCGCGGCACCGCCGGCGTCTTCAACCGCATGCGCGAGGTCATCATCAACGGCGATTATCACTTCAACCAGCGCCTGCCGTCGGAGCGCGCGCTGGCCGACCGCTTCCGCGTCGCCCGGGGCACGGTGCGCGCCGCCCTGCGGCAACTGGAGCAGGCCAACCTGGTGCGGCGCAAATTCGGCAGCGGGACTTTCGTCACCTACAACGACCGCTTCAACCGCGAAGACATCGCCGAAGAAACCAGCCCGCTGGAGCTCATCGAGACGCGGCTGGCGATCGAGCCGCACATCGTCAAGCTGGCCGTGGCCAACGCCAACCACCGCGGCCTTCGACAACTGCAGGAGGCGCTGACCCGTGTGGCCGCCGCCCAAACCGACCCCAACGCCTTCTCCACCGCCGACGAAGCCTTCCACCTGACCCTCGCGCACTGCTCGCAGAACCCGCTGCTCATCTGGATGTATCAGCGCATCAACGACATCCGCGCCCACAGCCAGTGGAGCGAGCGCAAAAACAACATCCTCTCCGAGGAAAAAATCGCCCAATACAACCGCCAGCACGCGCAACTGGTGAAACTCATCATGCGACGAGACATGGAAGGCGCCACCCGCACCATGACCGACCACTTGAACCTGGCGAAAAAGGATGTGTTGGGGAGTTACTGAGTCGCCGGCGAACATCACTTTTCGGTTGCAAACCCCAAAACCCGGCGGCAAATCGAAAGAGCCATGGCGCAGTGCAATCCATGTCGGTTACGGGCCGGCCAAGGCTCCCCCTCATCACCGAATGGCTGCGCCCAAACGCACCGGATAATTCCTTATGCGGCGGACTGCACAGTATGGCGAAACGGCTTCCCCGCGATTCGGGAACGGAAAACAGGGCGGCTTTTCATGGAAAAAAAGTGATTCATTTTTTCCGTCTGTCCGGTTATCATGACCCTGCCTTTATCCATCCCGCCGCGTTTTCGGCGGTCAGCCAAGCGATGCCAGCGCCATGAATTTTGCCAACGACGAAACCGCCGAACTGCTCAGGCAAAGCGTCAGGGATTTTGCCGACCGGGAAATCGCGCCGCGGGCGGCGGACATCGACCGGGCCAATGAATTCCCGGATGACCTGTGGCCGAAACTGGGGGCGCTGGGGTTGCTGGGGGTTACCGTACCGGAATGCTACGGCGGCGCCGGTATGGGCTATCTGGCGCACATCATCGCCATGGAGGAAATCAGCCGGGCGTCGGCGTCTGTGGGCTTAAGTTACGGCGCCCACTCCAACCTGTGCGTCAACCAGATTAGACTGAACGGCAACTCCGCACAGCGGCAAAAATATCTGCCGAAGTTGGTCAGCGGCGAGCACATCGGCGCGCTGGCGATGTCCGAGGTTGGCGCCGGCTCCGATGTGGTCGGCATGCGCCTGCGCGCGCAGCGGTGCGACGGCGGTTACCGGCTGAACGGCGGCAAGATGTGGATCACCAACGGGCCGGACGCCGATGTGATGGTGGTTTACGCCAAAACCGACCCGGATGCGGGCTCGCGCGGCATCACCGCGTTTGTGGTCGAGCGCGCCTTCGGCGTCGGGCGCGGGCGCAAACTCGACAAACTCGGCATGCGCGGCTCCAACACCTCGGAGTTGATTTTCGACAATGTGGAAGTGCCCGAGGACCATGTATTGGGCGGGGTGAACCGCGGCGTCGAAGTGCTGATGAGCGGCCTGGATTACGAGCGCGCGGTGTTGGCCGGAGGCCCGTTGGGCATCATGCGCGCGTGCATGGACACGGTGCTCCCGTACATTCACGAGCGCAAACAATTCGACCGCGCCATCGGCGAATTCCAGTTGATTCAAGGCAAAGTGGCGGACATGTACACGACATTGAACGCCTGCCGGGCCTATGTGTATGCGGTGGGCCGGGCCTGCGACCGGGCGGCCGGCGACGGCCCCGCCCCATTGCGCTCCCTTCGCAAAGACGCCGCCGGCGCCATTCTGTACAGTTCGGAAAAAGCCACCGCCATGGCGCTGGACGCCATCCAGATATTGGGCGGCAACGGCTACACCAACGAGTTCCCCGCCGGTCGCCTGCTGCGCGACGCCAAGTTGTATGAAATCGGCGCCGGCACTTCGGAAATTCGCCGCATGCTGATTGGCCGGGAGATTTTTGAGGAGACCGCATAAGTTTCCAGCCGCCGCCCGCGTTTCCGGTTGGCCGGGATGACGGTTGCGGCATGCGCGCGGCCGCCTGTTTATTTTCGCAATCCTTTTTTTCACAACCTTTTTCAACAGGTGCATCACATGCCGAACAACGCATCCAGAGACCCCGTGGTTATCGTCGCCGCCAGCCGCACGCCGATTGGCGGTTTTCTGGGCGCTTTGCAGAGTCGCAGCGCCACCCAACTCGGCGCGGTGGCGATTGCCGATGCGCTGAAACGCTGCGGCGCCGGCGTGCGCGGCGAAGATGTCGATGAAGTGCTGATGGGCTGTGTGCTGCCGGCCGGCCTCGGCAACGCCCCGGCGCGTCAGGCGGCCCTGGGCGCCGGCGTGCCGATGTCGACCGGCACCACCACGGTCAACAAAATGTGCGGCTCCGGGCTGAAAGCGGCGATGTTGGGCTTTGATGCGATTTGCGCCGGCAGCGCGGCGGTGGTGGTGGCCGGCGGCATGGAAAGCATGAGCGGCGCACCCTATCTCATCACCGGCGCGCGCGGCGGTTTGCGCCTCGGCCACGCGCGCTTAAGCGACCACATGCTCATCGACGGCCTGGAAGACATCCACTACGACGGCCGGCTGATGGGCGATTTCGCCGAGGACTGCGCCGGCAAATACCGCTTCACGCGCGAACAACAGGACGCCTTCGCGCTGGAGTCGCTGGCGCGCGCCAACCGCGCCATCGAGGAAGGCTTGTTCGCCGAGGAAATCACGCCGGTGGCGTTCGCCGACCGGCGCGGCAACGAAGTCACAGTCACCGAAGACGAGCAACCCGGCCTGGCGCGCCCGGAAAAAATCCCGCACCTGAAGCCGGCGTTTCGCAAAGACGGCACCGTGACCCCGGCCAATTCCAGTTCCATCTCCGACGGCGCGGCCGCGCTGGTCTTAATGCGTATGTCCGAAGCCGGGCGCCGCGGCTGCACGCCGCTGGCGCGCATCGTCGGCCACGCCTCGCACGCGCAGGACCCCGCGTGGTTCACCACCGCGCCCATCGGCGCCATCGGCAAGTTGCTGGAGCGCACCGGCTGGAGCGCCGGCGATGTGGATTTATTTGAGGTCAACGAAGCCTTCGCGGTGGTCACCATGGCCGCGATGAGGGAATTCAATTTGCCGCACGATAAAGTCAATGTGCACGGCGGCGCCTGCGCGTTAGGCCATCCGGTCGGCGCCTCCGGCGCGCGGCTGATGGCGACACTGCTGTCGGCGCTTAAACGCTACAACGGCAAACGCGGCGTGGCGTCGCTTTGCATCGGCGGCGGGGAGGCGGTGGCGATGGGTGTGGAGGCGGTGTAATCCGCGGTTGCCGCCCGCCAATCGCGCCGATTCTTTTTGTGATAGAATTGGTTCTTTATTTTGTTTCGCTCGCGAGGTATGCAAATGGACAATTTCACCATAGCGGTTCTCATCACCGCCGTGCCTTTTGTGCTGTTCCTGATTTACGGTTTATGGAGCGGCAAGCTGCGGCCAGACAACGACCACCAGCGTGGCGGGGAGGATGCACCTAAACGGTCGAGTTAATCGCCGACCAGTTGTGCGGGATGACATCTCGCATGCCGCCGCCTTTTAATACAGGACATGGACATGAAAAATCTGCGTGAAAATCTCGGCTTCGTGACTTGGAGTTTGAATTCCACTCTCGAAACCATAAACCGGTTGGGAATCGCCATGGTGATTGCCGGCTGGTTGCAGTCTCTGGTTTCCGGCGCGCCGGTCAACTGGTCGATATTTACCGTGGGACTGGTCTTCATTTTTATTTCATTCGTAAGGCATCCCAAATGGACAACTTCACCTTAGCGGTTCTCATCACCATTGTGCCGTTTGCGTTGTTCGTTATTTACGGTTTCTGGAGCGGTAAAATCCGCCCGGACAACGAGCCAACCGAGGGCCGCCGGCGCGACGACGGAGACGCGGTTAATCGCTCCGGGTGACAGCCGGACTGGAGGCGTTGCGCAGACGGGCAACTTCACGATAGTGGCCCTCATCACCGCCACACCGTTTGCGTTGCCGCTGATTGACGGTTTCTGGGTCGGCGAACCGCCCCTCGAGCATCGAGGCGATGGAGCGGATACGGTTTGATGATGGACAAAGAAATTTCAATGAATATACATGACAGAGAAGAAGATTTGTTTTCCAAATGGGAAACAAATCGTGGAGATTTTGTGCGAGACGGGGTGGTATGCGAAGCCGCATACAGAAACACCGCCCCCAAAATCGCTGTCGTCCTGAAAGAGCCTCACGGCGATAATGGGGGCGATATTAGAAACTGGCTAAGGGATGTTAAAAGCAAAGACCGCACGTGGGACACCGTTGCACGATGGGTGTACGGAATAAAAAATCGAAAATCGCTGCCAGCCTGGAAAGATTTTCCCGAGACAACCCCTGAACGTAAAACCGAAATGTTCCAGGGTGTTTGCGCAATTAATCTCAAGAAAGCGGCGGGTGGAAGCGCAGCAAACTATTCGGAAATAGAACGAATTGCACGGGAAGACGCCGAGTATATTCGGAAACAATACGCCTTTTACAAACCTGATTTGACGATTTGTTGCGGAGTCGGGTCACTGTTTAAGGAAGTGATCGGACATTGCGATAAGAAATCAAAACCAACCACAAGAGGCGTTCAGTATTGGACATGGGAGAACGGTAAACACGTGTTGGATTTTTTTCATCCGGCAAGACCGATAGAATCCACCTTAAAGTTGTATCCATTAATCGATGCGATTAATGAAATATACAGCGCATAGTTTGATGCCCACCATCAAAAACACCGTCAACCCCAAAGACGATTCCTTCACCGCGAACCGTCAATGGATGGATTCCTTGTGCGATGAACTGCGCGAGCGTGTCGCCAAAATCGCCCGGGGCGGCGGCGAGCGCGCGCGCAGGAGGCATGTCGAACGCGGCAAACTGCTGCCGCGCGAGCGCGTGCGCCGGCTTATCGACCCCGGCGCGCCGTTTTTGGAACTGTCGCAATTGGCGGCGTTTGAGGTGTATGAAGACCGGGTGCCGGCGGCGGGCCTCATCACCGGCATCGGGCGCGTCGAGGGGCGCGAATGCGTCATCGTCGCCAACGACGCCACGGTCAAAGGCGGCGCCTACTATCCGTTGACGGTAAAAAAACACCTGCGCGCGCAGGAAATCGCCGCGCAAAACCGCCTGCCGTGCATCTACCTGGTCGACTCAGGCGGCGCCTTCCTGCCGCGCCAGGATGAAGTCTTCCCCGACCGCGAGCACTTCGGGCGCATATTCTACAACCAGGCGAACATGTCGGCCGCCGGCATCGCGCAAATCGCGGTGGTGATGGGCTCGTGCACGGCCGGCGGGGCCTATGTTCCGGCGATGGCGGACGAATGCGTCATCGTGCGCGGGCAGGGCACCATTTTCTTAGGCGGCCCGCCGCTGGTGGCCGCGGCCACCGGCGAGGCGGTCAGCGCCGAAGAGTTGGGCGGCGGTGATTTGCACACGCGCGTCTCCGGCGTGGCCGACCATTTGGCCGACAACGACGCGCACGCGCTCGCCATCGCCCGGCGCATCGTCGCCCGCCTTAACCGCCCGGCAAAAGCCGAGCCGGACATGAAAGCGCCGGCCCGGCCGCTTTACCCCGCCGATGAGTTGCGCGGCATCGCGCCGCTGGATGCGCGCAAACCGTTCGACATTCTGCAAGTCATCGCGCGCCTGGTTGACGGCAGCGAATTCGCGCCGTTCAAAGCGCGATATGGCGCGACATTAATCTGCGGCTTCGCGCGCCTGCACGGCCACCCGGTCGGCATCGTCGCCAACAACGGCATCCTGTTTTCCGAGTCGGCGTTGAAGGGCGCGCACTTCGTTCAGTTGTGCGCGCAGCGCGGCGTGCCGCTGGTGTTCCTGCAAAATGTTTCCGGATTTATGG
>JAPPQJ010000169.1:0-6677 GCA_028817015.1 Gammaproteobacteria bacterium | reverse complement strand
CGGGCGGTTTTTGTGGATGTGGCCGAACGCGCGCATCTCGGTGATGGGCGGCGAACAGGCGGCGGCGGTTTTGACGCGCATTAAGTCGGACGCGGCGGCGGCCGCCGGCGATTCATTCGACGAAGGTGCGCAGCAAACTTTCGCCGGGCGAATTCGCGGCCAGTATGAGCGCCAGGGCAACCCGTATTACGCCAGCGCGCGGCTGTGGGACGACGGCGTCATCGACCCGGCCGACACGCGCAAAGTGCTGGCGCTGGGGGTCTGTGCGGCGCTCAATGCGCCGCCCGAGCCGACCCGCTTCGGCGTGTTTCGCATGTAGCGCGGTGTTCGACAAAATCCTCATCGCCAACCGCGGCGAAATCGCCTGCCGCATCGCCCGCACCGCGCGGCGTTTGGGCGTGCGCACGGTGGCGGTGTATTCCCGGGCCGACCGCCACGCCGCGCATGTCGCGCGGTGCGATGAAGCGTTTCTCATCGGCCCGGCGCCGGCGGCGGAGAGTTATCTGTGCGGCGCGCGCATCCTCGACGCGGCGCGGCGTTGCGGTGCGCAGGCTGTCCACCCCGGCTACGGATTCCTTTCCGAAAACCCGGCCTTCGCCGAACAGTGCGCCGACAGCGGCATCGTATTTATCGGCCCGCCGCCCGCCGCCATCCGCGCCATGGGCGACAAAAGCGCGGCCAAAGAGCGCATGGCAAAAGCCGGCGTACCGGTGGTGGCGGGCTACCGCGGCGATGACCAGCGCGAAGACATTTTGCGCGCGGCGGCGGAGCAATGCGGCTATCCGCTGCTCATCAAGGCGGCGGCCGGCGGCGGCGGCAAAGGCATGCGCATCGTCGAGCGCGCCGATTCGTTCGCCGACAATTTGGCCTCGGTCAAGCGCGAGGCGCGCGCCGCGTTCGCCGACCAGCGCGTGCTGCTGGAGCGCTACCTGGCGGCGGCGCGGCATGTCGAGGTTCAAGTGTTCGCCGACGCGCACGGCAACATCGTTGACTTGTTCGAGCGCGATTGCTCCATTCAACGCCGTTACCAGAAAATCATCGAGGAGGCGCCGGCCCCGGGCATCGACGGCGCGCTTCGCCGGCGACTCGGCGACGCCGCCATCGACGCCGCCAAAGCGGTCGGCTATGTCGGCGCCGGCACGGTTGAATTTCTGCTCGACGCGGACCGGGAATTTTATTTCATGGAAATGAACACGCGCCTGCAAGTGGAACATCCGGTCACCGAAATGATTACCGGGCAGGACCTGGTGGAATGGCAGTTGCGCGTGGCGGCGGGTTTGCCGCTGCCATGCGACCGGCGGGATTTGCGCATCGACGGCCACGCCATGGAAGCGCGAATCTACGCCGAAAACCCCGGCAACGACTTCCTGCCCGCCACCGGCACGCTGGCGGTTTACCGCCCGCCGCCGATGCGCGACTGGCTGCGCATCGACTCCGGCGTCGATGCGGGCGATTGCATCGAGCCGTTCTACGACCCGATGCTTGCCAAGTTAATCGTGCGCGGCGAAGACCGCGAGTCGGCGAGGAGGCGACTGCGCGAATCGCTGGCGGCGTTCGACATCGCCGGCGTAACCACCAATCTCGACTTGCTGCACGAGTTGACCGGGCTGGATGATTTTATCGCGGCGGCGCTGGATACCCGGTTGATCGAACGCAACCGCGATGCGTTGTTGGGCGGCAAAGGCGCGCCGCCGGATTTGTTCCTGGCGATTGCGACTTTGTTTGAGGCGACGGCAACCGAGCATCAAACGCCGCCGCCAATCGGCGGCAACGGCGGCCCGTTTTCGCCGTGGTCGCCGGGCACGCCGTGGCAACTTAATCTGCCGTGCGAGGCGTCCTGCGTGTTTGCCGCGGCCCGGTCGGATGCGCTGGAATACACCGTGCATTTTGAGCGGGGGCGGGCCTGGGCGCAAATCGACGGCGCGCGCTGCGAGGTGAAGTTGACGCCGCTGGCCGGTGGGCGCTTTCGGTTTCAATGCGGCGCGCATGCGCGCAACGTGGCCGTGGACAAAGCGGCGGATGTCATCCACATCAACCTCGGCGGGCGGCGTTGCGCGCTGACCGTGGTCGATGCGGCGAAGGCGGCCGACGAGCACGCCGGCGAACACCCCGTTACCGGCGCCGGACTCAGCGCGCCGATGCCGGGCGCGGTCATCGCGGTGCATGTCAGCGAACATCAGCGCGTGCAGCGCGGCGCGCCGCTGCTGGTGCTGGAGGCGATGAAAATGGAGCACACCGTCAGCGCGCCTTACGACGGCGTGGTGGAGGAATTGTTGTTCCGCCCCGGCGACCAGGTGCGCGAAGGCGACACGCTGCTTAGACTGGAGGCGGCCGGGGACTGATGCTGCCGCAGCGCGTCAAAATAGTCGAGGTCGGCGCTCGCGACGGGCTGCAGAATGAAACGCGCGTGTTGCCGGTGGAAACCCGGGTGGAGTTGATCAGGTTGCTCGCCGAAGCCGGGTTGACGGCCATCGAGGCCGGCAGTTTCGTGTCCGCCAAACGGATTCCGCAGATGGCGGGCAGCGGTGACGTGTTGCAGGCGGCGCTGGCGGCCACGGCCGATGCGGGCGCGGCGTGCGCGTATCCGGTGCTGGTGCCCAACCTGCGCGGCCTGGAAGCGGCCATGCAGGCCGGCGCCACGGAAATCGCGGTGTTCGCCGCCGCCTCTGAAACTTTCAGCCGCAAAAACATCAACTGCGGCATCGCCGAGAGCATCGAGCGGTTCGCGGCGGTGGCGGAGCGCGCGCGGGCCGCCAACTTGCGGGTGCGCGGCTATGTGTCCTGCGCGTTGGGCTGCCCGTATCAGGGCGAAGTGGGGCCAGGCGAAGTGGCGCGGGTGGCCGGGCTGCTTCGCGACCTGGGCTGCCATCAAATCTCGTTGGGCGACACCATCGGCGTGGGCACGCCGGGCCAGGCGCGGGCGATGGTTGAGCGGGTCGCCGAACGAGTGCCGGTGGAGCATCTGGCCGCGCATTTCCACGACACCTACGGCCAGGCGCTGGCCAACATCCACACGGTGCTGCCGCTGGGCGTGAGCGTGCTCGACAGCGCCATCGCCGGGCTCGGCGGCTGCCCGTTTGCGGCCGGCGCATCCGGCAATGTGGCCACCGAGGATGTGGTGTATATGCTCGACGGAATGGGCATTCACAGCGGCGTCGATATGCGCAAATTGTTGTTTGCCGGCGACTACATCTGTGCCAAACTGGGGCGCCCCAACCAGTCCAGGGCGGCCGCCGCCCTGTCCGCCCGGAGTCGCTGATTATGTCCCTGCCCGAGCCCGCCGCGCGCGAGAAACTGCATCACCGAACCATCGACTGCCGGGGCTTCCGGCGTGAAGACGGCCTGTGGGACATCGAGGCCGAGTTGACCGACACCAAAACCTACGCTTACCGCAACCGCGACCGCGGGGAAGTCGTAGCCGGCGAGCCGGTGCACCGGATGCAACTGCGCCTGACCATCGACCTCGACATGAACATCATCGAGGCTCACGCCGGCATGGACTATTCGCCGTTCAACATGTGCCAGGGTGCGCGGGCGGTGATGAAGCGCCTGGAAGGAATGCAGATCAAGGCCGGCTGGCTGCGCGAAGTGAGCGCGCGCATCGGCCGCCGCGAGAGTTGCACGCACCTTTATGAACTGCTCAGGCCGGTGTCCACCACCGCCTATCAAACCCTGCACCGCGCACTGGAAGAGCGCGCCAGCCGCCGCCCGCAACGCGGCCGCCCGAAGATCATCGACCAGTGCTACTCGTTGGCCAGCGACAGCCCGGTGGTGAAGTTGGAGTGGCCGGATTTCTACACCGGCAAGGATAAAGGGGCGGAGGGCTCAGGGGTGTGAGTCGATGCGGCGGCGGGACGGGCGGGCGGTCAGCGCAAGCGCCTACGCATACTTGCGCGCATCCTCGATGACGACCCCGTCATTGGGCAAACCGCCGGGTTCGACCAGTTCGACTTCGCCGCGCACTTTGCACAGGTCGCGGATGCTGGCGGCGATGGCCGCCGGCAGCGACGGGTCGGCGCCGCCGGCGAAGGGGGATTCGCATTTAAGGGTCATGCGGTCGCTTTCACCGACCCAGTCGATGACCAGGCGGGCGCGCGTGATCTCGCGGTGACGCTGCAGCACTTGCTCGATTTGCGCCGGATGCACGAACATGCCCCGCACCTTGGCGGTCTGGTCGGCGCGCCCCATCCAGCCTTTGATGCGCCGGTTGGTGCGGCCACAGGCGCTGTGCCCGCCCATGATCGCAGACAAATCGCCGGTGGCGAAACGGATCAGCGGATAATCGGGGTTCAGCGTGGTGACCACGACTTCGCCGACTTCGCCGTCGGCCACCACCTGGCCGCTGCCGGGGCGGACGATCTCAAGGTATACCGCCTCGTCTATGATCAAGCCGTGGTCGGCGACGGTTTCATACGCGATTAACCCGAGGTCGGCGGTGGCGTAGGCTTGCAATGCGGTGACACCGCGTTCGTCCAGATAACCGCGGGTCGATGGCGGCAACGCTTCGCCGGAGACTAACGCCTTTTTAATCGACGAGACATCGGTGCCGAGGTCATCGGCTTTTTGCAAAAGGATTTTCAGGAAAGACGGCGTGCCGAGATAGGCGTCCGGTTTCAGGTCGCGAATCACCTCGACCTGCTGTTCGGTGTGGCCGACCCCGGCGGGGATGACCGCGCAGCCGAGCGCGTGGCAGCCGGAATCGCCCATCGCCCCGGCCGGCGTCAAGTGGTAGGAAAATGCGTTGTGCGCCACATCGCCGGCGCGAATCCCGGCGGCGAACAGCGCGCGGGCAAAACGCCAGTAGTCGTCCCGGTGGGCCGCCAATTCATAAATCGGCCCCGGCGAGGCGAACAGGTATTTCAGTCGCCCGCCGGCGCCCCTGGAATGCGCGGCCAGGCCGCCGAACGGCGGTTGCGCTTTTTGCAGTTGCGCCAGTTCGGATTTGCGCGTCACCGGCAGGGCGGCGATGGCGGCAAACGAGGCGAGGTCGCGGGCATCGACGCCGGCTAAAATTTGCGCGTAGCCCGGCGCATGCGCCATGGCGTGACGCACCTGGGCGGCGACGGCGGTGAGCAGTTCGGCCCGCCGCGCTTCCGGGTCGCGGGTTTCCAGCGCGTCGTAGTATTCGGTCATGGGATGGCGACTGGCATCACGCCAGCCAGCGCTTGCGCCGGCGGTATTGTTTGACTTCGCGGAAACTGCGGCGGTTCTCGCCGCTGACGCCCAGGTAGAACTCCTTGACATCCTCGTTTTCGGCCAGCGATTTGGCGTCGCCGTCCATGACCACGCGGCCGTTCTCCAGGATGTAGCCGTAGGTGGCGTAGCGCAATGCCATGGTGGTGTTTTGCTCGGCTAACAGGAAGGTGACCCCCTCCCGGCGGTTCAATTGCGCCACGATGTCGAATATCTCCTGCACCAACTGCGGCGCCAGCCCCATCGACGGCTCGTCGAGCAAAATCACTTTAGGCCGCGCCATCAGCGCCCTGCCGACCGCAATCATCTGCTGTTCGCCGCCGGAGGTGTAGCCGGCCTGGCTCTTGCGGCGCTCTTTCAGGCGCGGGAAGTAGCCATAGACCCGCTCCAGGTCGCGGGCAACGGCGGCGCGGCCATGGCGTCGGGTGTAGGCGCCGGTGAGCAGGTTTTCCTCCACGGTCAGGTGCTCAAAACAATGCCGCCCCTCCATCACCTGCACCACGCCGCGGCGCACCAGTTCGGCCGGGGTCAGGCGGTCGATGCGGTGGCCGCGAAACTCGATGGAGCCTTTGGTCACCTCGCCGCGCTCGGTGCCGAGCAGGTTGGAAATCGACTTGATGGTGGTGGTCTTGCCCGCGCCATTGGCCCCGACCAGCGCGACGATGCCGCCCTCCGGCACATCCAGCGACACGCCCTTCAACACCAAAATCACATGGTCGTAGATGACCTCGATGTTTTTGACGCTCAGTACGGGCGCAGACATTATGTCGGCATACTCCCCATTTCCACCAAAATGTCTTTCGCCATTTCAGGCGTAATTTCTTCGCCAGGGTTAATTTTCTCCCGGCGCATGGCGCGCTCAAATACTTGTCCCATTGCGCGCAGAAGCTTACGCGGCACAACAGGCTGTTCCATGTCCAGGAAAAATTCGATGGTTTCCTCGGTAAACGGGAAAAACGCGCTGGTCGGCACCACCTTAGATGTTAGGACCGAGGGCAGATAATCCTTGACGAATCCTTTCGCCTCTTCCGGGCTCAGGTCCCTCATTTCCAGAAAAGGGCGAGTCAGGCGGTCCATTAGGAAGCTGGGAATTTGGGCTTCCAGCACCGCTCCCTCTTGCGTGAAGGCGCAAATAATTGCGCAATGATAGTCTGCGGTTCGGTTGACGAATTCCCGCAAAGCGCTGAAGAACATGCGCAATTCCGGGTACCTTGTTTCCAACACGTCTTCGACCTCGTCGAAAAACAAATAAGCAGCTTTATAGGGGGCTTGTTGCGAACCAATGTTGCAGGTCATTAGCCCCACCAATGACGAAAGCATGCACGCGGCCGAGTAATCATCACTCACCAATTTTTTATTGGTGAGCAACGCATCGATATTTGCCGGCGAGCTTTCCATCAACGCCTCAACCAACGCGACATCGTTCGGAGCAACCGTGTCCTTGATGATTGCCCGTCGGAACTCGCTGTCGCCGAGATCGGGAT
>JAPPQJ010000053.1 GCA_028817015.1 Gammaproteobacteria bacterium | reverse complement strand
CGGCCTGCCGTTCACCAAATACCACATCGACCACTGGCGCGGCTCGCGCAAGAGTCTTAACGCCTCGGCTTACATTCGCATGTGAGCGGCGCGCGCATGAAGTTTTCCATTGTCGTCAACGAAGGGCCATACACTCACCAGGCATCGGACACCGCGTATCATTTCGCGTGCGCGACGTTGGGCGGCGGACATGAAATCTATCGCGTGTTTTTCTATCACGACGGCGTCCACAACGGCACGCGCCTGGCGTCGCCGCCGCAGGACGACCGGCATATCCCTGAGCGGTGGTCGAGGCTGGCCGCCGAACACAACCTCGACTTGGTGGTGTGCGTGGCCGCGGCGCAACGGCGCGGCATCGTCGACGCGGCCGAGCAAAAGCGCCACGGCAAAGACGCTCGCAACATCGCGCCGGGATTCCGCATCTCCGGCTTGGGGCAACTCATCGAAGCGGGCATTCGCGCCGACCGCTTGATTGCGTTCGGTGATTAACGGTGAGGATGCGCGCATGATTGAATCAGCAAGCGCGCCGCCGGGCGTGATCAAGAAGTTCATGTATATCAACCGCCGCGCCCCGCACGGCGGCAACTACGCCCAGGAAGGTTTGGAGGTCGCGCTCATCGGCGCCGCTTTCGACCAGGAAGTGTCGATTGCCTTCATCGATGACGGCGTGTTCCAACTCAAAACCGGCCAGGACGCCGCCGCCGCCGGCTTGAAAAACTTCACCGCCGCGTTCGCCGCGCTCGGCGATTATGAAGTGAGGCGAATCTATGTCGAGGCGGAGTCATTGGCGCAGCGCGGACTCACCGCCGGCGACTTAATGCCGTTGATGTATGAAGACGAAGACGACGACTACGCGGAAAAACCGTTAGTGGAAATCGTCGGCAAAGACGCGCTGGCGGGCATCATCGAACAGCAGGATGTGCTGTTGAATTTTTAACTTCGCCGATTCCATGCTGCTGCACACCGTCAACAAATCGCCGTTCGAGAAAAACAGCC
The DNA here is from genome assembly GCA_028817015.1 of Gammaproteobacteria bacterium. Classification (GTDB taxonomy): domain Bacteria; phylum Pseudomonadota; class Gammaproteobacteria; order Arenicellales; family Poriferihabitantaceae; genus JAHRAW01. The sequence continues at coordinate 4,119 of JAPPQJ010000053.1, read as the reverse complement.
TCGACACCTGCCTGCGGCTGTCCATGCCCGGCAGTTGCATCATTTTGATCGAAGACGGCGTCTACGGCGCATTGACCGGCGGCGCGTTTGCGACGCAACTGCAAGACGGCATGCGCGAGCGCAAACTATACGCTCTCGCCGCCGACTTGCAGGCGCGCGGCATCGACCCGGCCCGCCTGCTCGACGGCGTGGAAGTGGTCGACTACTCCGGCTTCGTGGAACTCGCGGCCAGTTGCGACAAGATACAATCGTGGTTCTGAACCGAAACCTTAATTTCATTCACCGGAGATTCCCATGGCATTAGAAATCAATGGCGCGGCCTACGAGACCGACGAGGAAGGCTATCTCGCCAACTTAAGCGACTGGAGCGCCGAGTTGGCCGAAGCGATGGCCGCCCAAGTCGGAAAATCACTGGGAAGTGGTCAACTTCCTGCGCGAGTATTACGACGAATACCAAATCGCCCCCGCGGTGCGCGTGCTGACCAAAGCCATCGGCAAACGCCTGGGCAAAGACAAGGGCAACAGCAAATACCTGTATGAGTTGTTCCCCTACGGCCCGGCCAAGCAGGCATGCAAATACGCCGGTTTGCCGAAACCGACGGGATGCGTTTAGGGGCGACGGTGTCGCTGTACCCAATTTTGCAGTCAAAGGCGGTTACACGGCCAAAGGCCGTCATTCCCGCCTGGATGCGGGAACCCGGACGCCACGGATGTCAATCTGAGCGATGCGCCGATGTTTTGTTTGACTCGCCATGACCATCCTCTTCGCTTTCATCTTCTACCTCGCCGCCATCGTCTTCATCGGCGGCGTCGCTTACCGTGTGCGTTTATACATCCGCACCCCCGCGCCGCTGAAAATCCCCACCACGCCGGCGCCGATGACGCGCGGCGGTGTGGCGATGCGAATGCTGCGCGAAATCGCGCTGTTCGAAAGTTTGTTCAAGGCCAGCAAATGGACCTGGCTGTTCGGCTGGCTGTTCCACTTCGGCCTGCTGCTGGCGCTGTTGCGGCACTTGCGCTATGTCACCGACCCGGTGTGGGGCTGGGTGGCGTGGCTGCAGCCGGCCGGCGTCTATGGCGGCTTTGCGATGCTCATCGGCCTGGCCGGCCTGTGGGCGCGGCGCCTGCTCGTCGACCGCGTGAGATACATCTCATCACCGTCCGACTACCTGCACCTCGCGCTGTTGACCGCCATCACCGCCACCGGTTTGGCGATGAAATACTTCTGGCACACCGACATCGTCGCCGTCAAAGCCTTCGTCCTCGGCTGGCTGGCCTTCGCCCCCCGCCCCCTGCCCGCCGACCCCGCACTCCTCGCCCACCTCGGCCTGGCCGTGCTGCTCTTCCTCATCTTCCCCATCAGCAAACTCATGCACGCCCCCGGCTTGTTCTTCAGCCCGACGCGCAACCAAGTTGACGATTCGCGTGAACGGCGGCACTTAACCTGAGAACCGACAATGCCAAATCCAAACAACCAGACCGGACAAGAAGCATTCCTCTCCACTCAGGTCGATGCCGCGGTTTATGAGGAAACGCTCCGCCGGAACAACTTCGCTGGGCGCACCATCGGCGATGTGCTGACAGCCATTGCTGTTATCCCGGACAGCAACCTCAAGAAAGGATTGAAGTTCGAAAAACTTACCCAGTGGGCACTGCCGCTGGCGAGGAGTGCCGAGATTAAGAGCGTCCGCAAGCCGCGCGGGAAAGACATCGGCATGGACCTGGTTGCGACCGGGGAAGACGGTGCCAAAGTCGCAATCCAATGCAAGTTTTACACCACGCAAAACATCCGCCGCAACGAACTTCTGAAGTTCCGGGATGCGGCGGAAGAGAAAAACATCGAGACTAAGTGGCTGGTCTGCGGTGGCCGCGGCATTGGCGACGAAGCGAAAAAATTCACCGAGCGTAACAACATCCGAATCGTCGACCTCCGCCAATACCGTGACACTGTCCTCACCACCCGGCCGCTGCAAATCCGCGCCCCGTTGCCGCTGCAAAAGGAGGCGATAGACGCGGTGGTGCAAGGCTTTACCAGCGCCCGGCCGGGCGAACACGGGGACCGTCGCGGCAAACTGATTATGGCGTGCGGCACCGGCAAGACCTTCACTTCCCTGCGCATCGCCGAGCAACTCGCGCCCGGGTTCGGCCCGAACATTCTCTTCATCGCGCCGTCCATCGCGTTAGTCGCGCAGGCACGCAAGGAATACCTCGACCACTCCGCGCGCAAGTTGCGCACGCTGATTATTTGCTCAGACCAAACCGCCGGCCACGACGAGGACATTCAGCCGAATGAAATCACCGGCCGGGTCACCACTTCGCCCGAGGAAATCGCCGCGGCGTTGACCGAGCTAATCGCCGATGGCGCGGCGCAAGCGACATTCTGCACCTACCAATCGCTGGATAAACTTCTCGAAGCGCAAATAAAACACGGCGCGCCGAAGTTTAATCTCGCCATCATCGACGAAGCGCATCGCACCACCGGCTTGTTGAAAGAGGGCGACGAAGGGCAGTTCCTGCTGATTCACGACGCAACCAAAATCCAGGCCGACATGCGTTTGTATATGACCGCCACGCAGCGCATCTACAAAGACAGCGCGGCCCGGCGCAGGGCGGAGAAAGACCCCGGCACCGCCGTGGTCGACATGAACGACACCGCGCGCTACGGCAACCTGTTCTACCACCTGACCTTCAAGCAGGCGGTGGACGCCGGCATCTTGTGCGACTACCGCGTCATCGCGCTCGGCGTCACCGAGTCCATCATCGGTTTGCAACTCACCAACACCCTGCTCGCGTTGAATGACGAAGTTGCGGACTCCACCGCGCGCAAATCTCGAAAGGGCCGCGCCGCCGATGCACAATCGGTGCTGGCGTTGGGCGCGATTTCGCTCGCCATCAACGGCTTCATCAAAGGCGACAACCATCCCGATTCCATTCCGCGCACCATCGCTTACGCCAACAACATCGTCCGTTCCAAGTGGCTGGAGCGCGCACTACAGGAGCCGCAGATGAAAGGCTGGGTGACCCGAACCGGCCGCCGCGATTCCCAATCCGCCAAGGCGCTCACCATCGACGCACAACACCTGGACGGAACTTCCAGCGCGGTCAAGCGCCATACCGCGCTGAACTGGCTCGGCGACGGCACCGCGCAATCGCCGCGCCTTATCACCAATGCGCAACTGTTCACCGAAGGTGTGGATGTGCCGGCACTGAACGCTATCGCCTTCCTTGACCCGCGCAAGAGCAAAATCGACACCGTGCAAGCGGTTGGCCGCGTGATGCGCAAAGACCGCGACAACCCGGACAAGGTGCACGGTTACATTATCGTGCCGGTCATCGTGCCGCCCGGTTCCAACCTGCTGGACACGCTGAAAACCGACAAAGCGCGCTTTCAATCGCTCGGCAATGTCATGCGCGCGTTGCGCTCGCACGACGAGCGATTCGACACCGATTTGCATCTGTTGCTTGGCGAAGTCATCCCGCCCGAAAACGGAGGCGAGAATGGGCGCGGAACAGAGCCGCCCCCCGAGGATATCGAAATCCAGCAATCCCTCTTGGACGACGAAACCAAGCGCGCGATTTTCGCCCAACTCACAAAGGACACCGGCATCGGCAGCGCCGGCAAGAACACCGCCGACGACATCACCATCGCCATCAACCGCGCCGCCGCCATTTTGCAGGCCGCCGGCGCGGGCGCACTCATCGCCGAGACCATCGGCACGCCCACCGACAACGCCGAGGAAAGTTGCAAAACCGCCGCGTTGTTAATCGCCAACGCTTGCATCATGCACAAACGGCTGGACGAGACCGGCAACTTGGGCGGCTTGGAGAAAATCGAGTGCGCCCACAACGCCGGCAATCCGCCCGATGCGTTGTATCGCGCGTGGGTGACGATTCTGCAAAAGGATTACAGCCCGATTTTCCAGGACGCGGCCGCGCTGGTGAAAAGAATGTCGCCGTTTGACGGCATGCACGCCGCCATTCGCGTGCTCACCGAATGCGCGATGAGCAACGCCACCACATTAAACGAACTCGGCTTCGACCACGCCGGCCCGTTGTATCACCGTGTGCTTGGCACGGCGCAGAGTGACGGCGCGTTTTACACCAAGAACTTGTCCGCTT
>JAPPQJ010000076.1 GCA_028817015.1 Gammaproteobacteria bacterium | reverse complement strand
CAGCGCGAAACCGACTTTGTCGGCGACCGTGGATTCCGCCGGGTTGGTCACGAATGATGCGGCCACCGTGGCGTCGACCCACATGCCGCATTTGCCGGACTGGAACAGCGCGAGGTTCTCGTTGAAGCCGTTGGACGATGCGCCCGGCGGGCCGGCGTCGTTCAGCAAATCGACATAAAACTCCAGCGTGTTTTTCCACTGCGGCGAGTCGAACTGCGGCCGCCAGTCCATGTCGAACCACCGGGCGCCGAACGAGTTGGCGGTGGCGGTGATGAACGCGGTGTTCTCACCCCAGCCGGCCTTGCCGCGCAGACAGATGCCGTAAATGCCGGCGCCCTTGTCGGTGATTTTGCGTGCCGCATCGGCGATGAAATCCCAACTCGGCTCATCAGGCATGTTGAGACCGGCCTGGCGGAACAAATCGGTGCGATACATCACCATGGAACTCTCGCCGTAAAACGGCGCGGCATACAGCGAGCCGTCCACCGACAACCCGCCGCGAATCGCCGGCAGCAGGTCATCCACATCGTAGTCGGCGCCCAGGTCATCCAGCGCCACCAGCCAGTTTTGCTTCGCCCAAATCGGCACTTCATATGTGCCGATGGTCATCACATCATACTGCCCGCCGCGCGTGGCGATGTCGGTGGTCACCTTCTGGCGCAGAACATTCTCCTCCATCGTCACCCACTCCAACCGGATGCCGGGATTCTTGGCGGTGAAGTCGGAGGTGAGTTTCTGCATGCGAATCATATCGCCGTTGTTGACCGTGGCGATGGTGAGTTTTTGCGCCCGGGCATCGGTGGCGGCGGTGGCCGCCAGCGCGCTCAAGCAGAGGGCCAGCAGCCCCCGTTGCAGGGTTTTCATTTGGGTTTCCTCGTTAAGGTGTTGGAAAGCGCGCCCGGCGAACGCCAGCCGCGGAACGACGGAGTATAGCAAAACGCCGCCGGGAGTCGAACCTCCGCCGCCGCCAAATGGCGCGCCCGTCATTTTCCGCCACGCTATGGGCGTCGCATCCACAAAGTCGAGACCGCGGTCGAGGCGAAATTCCAGGACCACTTCGTCGAAGCCCTCGCCGTCCCGCACCAAACCGTCGCCTACCTCAACCTGCGCCGCGCCGTCGACCTCTCTCTCGCCGCCGGCACCACCGGCGCGGAAACATCCCGCCGCAAATCGCGCCGCCGGCGGGGTTGAGCCGCGCCCATCCTCACAAACAACTCCCGCAACAGTCTGGGATTTGACTGCAACATATGTCGGTTAACATGCTATGCTCGCTGTTGCTCGGTACACGGGCGCCGCCGGCATTAATCGCCGACCGTTAACGAGGTACGCAGATATGGCCAGTAAAAATTACGCCCAACTCGATTTAGTTCAACATCCCAACAAGAGAAAATCTCCGGATGGAAAAACGACATCGGACCTCATCACTTCCGCCTGTGTCGGGAGCAATGCCGATGTTTTTCCGGATATTCTTAAGTTGCATGTTCCGACAGGGGCGACGGTCGCCGATGTAACTTACGGCAAGGGCGTTTTTTGGCGCAAAGTCCCGAAAGATCTGTACAAATTAATCGCATCAGATATTATCACCGGGGTTGATTGCCGCAATCTTCCATATAACGATTCGTCCATTGACGCCGTTGTCATTGACCCCCCTTATATGGAAGGGTTCTACCGCAATCCCGGCAAGGGGAAAAAAGCGGGATGCGGAACACATAAAACATTTCGCAACTACTACTCCAACGGCGGCGAAAAACAAGGCGCCGGGCCCCGCTGGCACGATGCTGTTCTCGCCATGTATTTTGATTCCATCAAGGAGGCGCATCGCGTTTTGGTTAACAAAGGAGTACTCATCGTCAAGTGCCAAGACCAAGTTTCCGCCAACATCCAGCGTCTCACGCATGTGGACATCATCAACTATGCGATGCAAATGGCGTTTTATTGCAAGGATTTGTTCGTTCTTGTTCGCGCCAATGCGCCCGCGGTCAGCAGGATACTCAAACAAAATCACGCCAGAAAAAAACATTCCTATTTTTTGGTGTTTGTAAAAAACGGCATTTCATGCAAGCGCGTTACTTTTCGCCCGTAATCCGGTCCAGCAGCGGGAAAGGCGAATGATGATAAGGCGGAGAAAGCGGCCAGGAAATTTTCATGTTTGATTTAAGCAGGTAAGGCCGCTCCTCTGTTTCGTGATATTTGTTGTACGCCGAGCGGGGAAGGTCGCTGTTGAGAGCGAAAGCGAAACGCCAACGGTCGCCGAACGGAAACAGCGAGACCGCCAGCAGGTCGAATTCTCCAACGAGCAGGCAAGTCGTCGACAATTCCCTGCCATTTGGCAAGGTCACCTTCCTGCGGTCGCTTGCATCGCATGAGAAATTGCCCTCCCATTCATCATCCCGGGTTTGTTTGACGGAATTGGTCTGCAGCCCTTTGACCTCAACCTTGATTTCGACGCCTTTGTACATGACCGACAAATCGCCCTTCTTGGAGCGGTCATGGTCGTCGTATTTTTTAACTTCCGTAAATTCCTTTCTTTCAAACCATGTTTTGCGAACTTTGTATTCGCTGACATAGCCGAACAGCATCCCCCGAAGGCTCGGATTTTCTTGAATGATTTCGGACAATTCCGCATCGGACAATTGCCAGTGATGCAGGATATTGGCGTGCTGCAGGCGGTTGTAGGGTGACATGGGGTTCTCGGATTTAAGTGGGTGGTGGTCGGCTTCGGGTGGATTTTAACGAATGTTGATGCGTTTCATGTCATTTTCGCCGCTTCCTGCATTGGCGCGGGCATTTTTCTTGAAGGGCGACGATGCGCTGGCGCGGCGGCATTTTGAGCGCGTGTTAGCCGGCGACCCGTCGCCGGCCATGGCCGCCAACATCCGCCGCTTCCTGCGCGCCATCCGCGACCGCCGCAAATGGCACCGGCGGTGGAAGACGGACGGCAAGTGACAGCAAGCCCGGCTGGCCGCCTACCCGCCACGCCCGCAGTCCGTTAAGCGGGCATCCAGAATTCCGCAGCGCACAACGCCATCATTCCGGCGGTCTTTTGAGCCGGAATGGGCCCGCCGGCGGCGGCAAATTCCGCCCGAATCGGCCCGCCGCCCCCGCTTAAAACACTGCGGGGGTGACAGGGTGGAGTCACGCCCGCAGTCCGTTAAGCGGGCGCGCAAAATCCCTCCCCTTTGACACCGCCGCCGAAATCGGTATTATCCCGATTGTCGCAATTAAGGGAACCCGCATTAGCCGGGTTGCCTGCTGAATACCAGAGCCACAAACCCAGCGGACTAATTACCCGCCGTCCGAACCGCTAAACAGTTTTTCCGAGCCGAAGCAGATGGCTAAAAACTACTACGAAATACTGCGCGTTGCTCCCGATGTGGATGCAGAAACCATCAAGTCGGCATACCGCAGACTGGCGCAGATATATCATCCGGACAAGCGCACCAACAAGAAATTTGCCAATCACAAATTTAAGTCGATTGGCGAAGCATATGCCGTTCTGTCTGACTCCGATAAACGGTCTGAATACGACCAAACAATCGATGCCTCAAAAGAGGGCAAAGCCAAGCAAGCGAAAGCCGAACAGGCAAAAGCCGAACAGGCGAAAGCCGAGCAGGCAAAAGCCGAGCAGGCAAAAGCCGAGCAGGCAAAAGCCGAGCAGGCGACAGAGCGTACATCTGGCCGTCGCCGCGGGCCGGGGGCGCGGCATTCAGTTGGGAGCAAAACAGAGCAGGCGACAGAGCGTACATCTGGCCGTCCGTGCTTCATTTGTTGGATTGTTTGGTTGATGATTTGTTTTTTATTGGCCTGGTTTGATTTTTGGAGCTGGTTGGGTCGCTTGGTTGGTTTGTAGTAATCCCCGTCATTCACGAAATCATGAAAAATGTTTTCGTGAATGCGCATCAAAATGGGTATAATAACTTCAACCGTCGCCGGCTCCGGTCGGCGGCACCATTCAACCATTACCGAAAGAGGTTTTATCATGTCTCTAACGCAAAATCTCAAAGACATATCTGCCACGGTGAGAACCTTGGCCATCGCAAAAGACAAGAGTGAACTCTTGGAGTTGCTTGTCAGCGCACGCGAAGATGCTCTTGCGTTGCAGGAAGAAAACAGTAACCTCAAAAAGCAAATCGAGTCATATGACCGATTTGATAAAGAAATGGAAAACTATATCCGGATTTCAATCAATGGGTACAACATCTACCAAAACAACGAGGATTCTGTTTTATATGCTTGTCCACATTGCGTGAAAGAGCACAAAAAGATTCACTTTTTGCAGGGCGCATCTTTCCAATGCCCATCTTGCAAAACTTTCTTTCCGTGGAATGCCTCGCACCAATAAACGCGCCCCCAACCGCCCGGCTCCGTCGGACGGTTTTTTATTCCCCGCCGCCACATCACCCGCTTGTTCCTGCTCAACCGCCAACTCACCTTGTTCGCCTTCAGCCCGCAACTCATCGTGCCGCGCGAACGGCAAACATCCAATTCCGAACTGCACAACCACCGCCGCAGCCGGGTCGATTTGCGGTTTGTGCGGCAGTTTTGAGTTTGCCGGCGGGCGCGGTTGCAGTTACTTTGGCAATGTGTCAATGCCGGGCGGGGCCGCCGTTTTTGCTTTCCGCCGTTTGCCCTCCGCCATGCTACACTATCGCACCGTTTCCCCGCGGCGGCGCGCTTTGTCCTCCACCTCTTCCACCGACATTCCACCCGGCCACGATGCGGTTATCTGCTGCCGCAACTTGTGGAAGGTGTTCGGCGACCGTGCCGGGCGCGTGCTCGCCGGCGCGCGCAAACATGGCATCGACGGCCTCGACAAACAGCAGGTGCTGGAGGAATTCAACTGCGTGCTCGGCGTGGTCGATGTGTCGTTCGAGGTGCGCGAGGGCGAAATCTTCTGCGTGATGGGGCTGTCCGGCTCCGGCAAATCCACGCTGATTCGCCACATCAACCGCCTCATCGAGCCGACCGCCGGCGAGGTGCTCATCGACGGCGCCGACATCGGCAAACTGTCGGCGTCGGCGCTGCGCGAACTGCGCTCCAAGCGCATCGGCATGGTGTTCCAGAACATGGCGCTGCTGCCGCACCGCACCGCGTGGGAGAATGTCGCGCTGGCGCTGGAAATCCGCCGCACCGGCCGCGCCGCG
>JAPPQJ010000091.1:12762-13615 GCA_028817015.1 Gammaproteobacteria bacterium | reverse complement strand
GGCCTCAATCAGTTTGATGAGGTCACGCTTTTCGTTGGGGGTGAGGGGCATGGGTGGTGGGTTGTTGTTTGGGGTTGGGGATTATACGGCAGATTTTCAGGCTGGAAAGGTGTTTTCACTGTGGCTGCGCCTTTTGGATTCGGCGAGTATTGTATCATTTTCGCGGTTTTGTGAGACGCTAACGAATTGGCGTCTCACGGATGAGACGCAAAGCGCACAAACCCCCATCATTGTGGCGGGATACACCGATGACGATGCCGCCCGCCATTACGGCGCGGCAAGAATGCGGGCGAATTCCAGCAGGTCATCGGCGTGCCGTTCCAGCACCGCTTTCACCAGTTCATAATCGATTTTCTGATACTGGTGGACGACGATATTTATGAAGCCCACCATGCCGATGAGTTTCTTTTCCAAGTCGCGGTCGATGACTTCCGCTTCTCGGAGCAGCGTAAAACTCTCCCCCGAGTCGGCCGGCAAGCCGAGTTTGTTCAGGCGAATCGCATGGTTTGCCATGTCGATGCACTGCTCGCAGGCGCGCTGCAGGTTAATCACAACCGCATCCTGTTTGATGTAATCCTTGTCAAACGGTTTGTCCGATGGCATGGCGTAGTAATCCCGCGCTTTTTGGATGCAGCGCTCCACGCTGGACTGTTTCTGTTTGAAAACATCAGACATCGTAAAATCTCCCGGTTCGGCGGAATTCCTCCACAATCCCGCGCCGTTCTTCGTTCATTTTCTGGTAGAACGAGATGCTCAGCATTTCAAATTCATCGGCGGCGTATTGGTCAGCGCAGAAAACGCGGCGGTCGGCGGCGATGACTTCTTTGCGCAGCAGCGCGCTGACTTTGCGCAG